>CAYILT010000001.1:0-2573 GCA_964364055.1 uncultured Nitrospiraceae bacterium
GCTTTCGCCGGTAAGACGAAATAAAGAGAATTCCGACTTCTTGCGAGTTCATCAAACTTTGCATTTGAGATTTATAAAAGCGTCCTGAAATACCCAGCAGCTCTGCTGCTGGGATGAAAAGGACATCCTGACGAAGTCAGGATTAGCCTTTGGTATTGATGTGTTTTAAGGTTGCGAATTTTGATGCCTCGCAGCTTTGCTGCGGGGTACTTCACTTGGGATTTGCTATTTGAAATTTGGTATTTTATTCTGCTCTGTTCGGGATCCTTCGGCACTATTTTTCAGTGAGAATACGCGCCCGTCAGGTCCCTGCCCATGGTGTACAGCAGCGCCGCCTCGGCCCGCCTGACGCCGAAGTTCGCCTTCCAGGCATTGGTCTCGGCCGTCGTCATGAGCGACACCGCGTCCAGCACCTCCGTGGAGGTGCCGACGCCCTCCTGGTAACGGAGCCGCTGGAGCCGGAGATTCTCCGCAGCCTGGTTCACCGCGCTCATGGCGACCGGGACCTTCGCATTGGAGCTCTGGTAGTCGAGCCAGGCAGCCTTCACCTCGAGCCGTACCGCGTCAAGGAGCTTTTCCCTGCTGAACCGAAGCGAAGCAAGCTCGCCCTTTGCCATGCTGACCTTGGAGGAGGTCGCGCCGCCCGAGAACAGGTTGATGTTCACGCCGGCGATGACGGACCAGTTGTCCTCGTGGACCTGGTACCGGTTCTCGCTGTTCTCGTATCCTCCCGACAGGGTGACCGAGGGGAGGTATTCCGCACGCACGGAGCTGACGTTCTCTTCCTTCGCCCGGACCCTTGCGTCGAGGTCCCTGAGGTCCGGGTTCGACTGCTCGGCTTCAGCCCAGGCCTGTTCCAGCGTTACGGCGAAAAGGGGCGTCCCGACGATCTCCGACGCATGGACGAAATCGTTCAGCGGCCTCATCAGGATACTGTTGATCTTCGATGTCCGGAGGGACTGGTTGTGCTCGGCGGTGAGCAGGCGTTGCTTCGAGTCCGCCAGCAGGACATCGGCCTGGAGCACTTCGTTCCGGGTTACCACGCCGGCCTTGTGGCGGGCGGCAGCGTCCTTATGGTGCGCCTCGTATCGCGTGACCTCCTCCTGGGCCACCTTCAGCAGCTCTTCCGCCTCGAGGAGATCGAAATAGGCGACGATGAACTCCGCCGCCGCGCGGTTCCGGATGCGGAAGGTCCCGGCCTCGCGTGCCTTCAGGCCGAATTGTGCTGCGCTGATGGACGAGGATGTCCTTCCGAAATCATAAAGGAGCTGGGTCGCCTTGAAACCGTAAGTCGTGAACCGGTCCTGGGACGTCGGCATGGGCCCAAAGGGGGTTTTCGCCTCGGGCTGGTTCCTGAGCCAGGTCTCCCTGCCGTAGATATCGACAGAGGGAAGCCACGGTGAACGCGCGAGGGACACCGCCCCCTTTGCAACCTCCTCGTCGGAGCGCGCAATGGCAACGTCCCGTCCGTTCTCGGTTACGATCTTGAGGCCCTCCTGAAGGGTCAGAGCATAGCCCGTGAGGGGGGACAAGAGCATGAAGATGCCGGTGAAAAGGGCGATCAGACGTGAAGAGCGACGCATGGGTACCTCGTCAGATTTTTTCTGTACACGGGGGTTCAGTCTGTTGCTGCTCTCGCTCCAGGAGATACAGGAAGAGAACGGCAGTATATCCTGATTTTTAGTATAGTACAAACGGGGAAAAAAGTGAAGAACACCTTACCGCGTAAATATCCCCCGGTGTTGTCATTGCGAGGAGCGCTTTTCGCTGAGCCTGCCCTGACGGTTCATCCGGTGAAAGCTGCTTTACATGTTATTTCTTTTTCAAGACTTGACACGCTCGCGCGAATGTTTGAACGATTTTCGTCGTTCGGTTACGGTAACGAGGCCCGTTTCGTCTATAAAGGTTACGTTGTTCGGCTGAGTCCTTTACGTTGCCGCTCGACGCTTGACGATACGGGCATCGTAACCGATTGACGTTACCTTTGGTTGCGGCCGGAGGCCGCGCTATGTATGTATGCGTGATCAATTGCGTGTTTTCAAAACCTCCAACGGGGTTCACGGTTGTCGTCCCGGTTTGTCAGAACCACGTGTTATTTCGGTGTTTTACAGCGGGAAAGGGGACCTGTCCATCGCCACCGTGCGGAACAATCGAGGGAATTCAGGAAAAAAGGCTTGCTTTTCATGAATGAACCTGTATAATGCACCCGACTGTAAAACAACGGGACAGGAAATTCAAGAAGCTCTCACGACCTTCCCCCTTCCTTAGCGTCCCCTTTCATCGATCACTAACCCCCCCTTGCTTTCCGTTTCCTCTCAAACTGAAATTGCGGCGGTCCGTATGGTTGGCGAACGATGTGTTATGCCGGTCATATCGGTGCTGTCGCCGTCCTCGCGTTCAGGGACACGGTGTGTCCCTGCGGCACGCACGCAAACCTCTCACTGGTCCTGTTCCGGACACTCTTGTCCCGGAAGCAGACCCTATAAGGAGCAGTATGTCTTTTGACACCATGAATCTCGCACCAACGATCCTCAAAGCAGTGAACCTCTGCGGCTACACGGCGCCGACGCCCA
>CAYILT010000001.1:2583-60675 GCA_964364055.1 uncultured Nitrospiraceae bacterium
CGCCTCGGCACAGACGGGCACGGGCAAGACGGCGGCATTCGTGCTGCCGGCGCTCCAGCGCCTCACCGTCCCCTCGACCGCCAAGGGCAAGGGGCCCCGCATCCTCGTGCTCACGCCGACCCGGGAGCTTGCCAATCAGATCACCGAAGCGGTCCGCACCTATGGGAAGTTCATGCGCCTGCGCACCGGCGCCATCCTGGGCGGCATGCCCTATTTCGAGCAGCAGCGGCTCCTGGCCCAGCCCGTGGACATCATCGTCGCCACGCCGGGCCGGCTTATCGACCACCTCGAAGCGGGGCGCATCAGTATGGCTCGTGTGGAGCTTCTCGTCCTTGACGAGGCGGACCGCATGCTGGACATGGGTTTCAGCGAGGCGGTAAGCACCATTGCCGCTGCCACGCCTGAAGGGCGCCAGACGCTGCTGTTCACGGCGACGTGGGACGGGGCCATGGAAAAGCTGGCCAAGCGCCTGATGAAGGAACCGGTGCGGATTGCCGTCGCCGGGAAGAAGGCCACGCTCGAGCAGATCGAGCAGCGCCTTCACACCGCTGATGACATGCAGCACAAGAACCGGCTCCTGAACCATCTGATCGCCGACAGCGGCATGACGCGGGCGATCATTTTCTCGTCCACCAAGCGGAATGCCGATCAGCTGGCGCGGGAACTCGCTTCCCGGGGCCACTCGGCCGAGGCCCTGCACGGTGACATGACCCAGGGCGCGCGCAACCGTACCATCATGAACATGAGGCGCGGCAAGATACGCCTGCTCGTAGCCACGGACGTGGCGGCGAGGGGCCTCGATGTCACGGGCATCACTCATGTGATCAACTACGATCTGCCGAAGAACGCCGAGGACTACGTCCACCGCATCGGCCGCACCGGCCGCGCCGGCGCTTCAGGCATCGCCATTTCGTTCGTGTCTTTCCGGGAGCTCGATGAGCTCAGGAGGATCGAGCGGTATATCGGTCAGTCCCTGCCGCAGCAGGTGATCCCGGGCCTGGAGCCTGCCCGCCCCTTGCAGCAGGGGAGCGGCAGGGTGGGTTATAACAACGGAAGGTCGGCAGGCGGAAGGGGAACGGCAGCGACGGCAGGGCGCCGGTTCAGCAAGGCCCCCTCGTACCGGAGCGATGCCAGACCCTCGACCGGCAGGAAACCCTATTCCGAGTCCCGGAGCGACGCCAGGCCCTCAACCGGCAGGAAATCCTATTCCGACAGCGCTTATGCCGGGGACCGGAAGCGTGATGCGAAACAGCAGGGTGGATGGGCAGGGGATGTTCGAAAGACCCAGGCGTTTCGCAAGGCCAGCTGGACGTAAAGCCGGCCAGGAAGAAAAATACCCATGAACTGAAAAAGCGCCTTGTTTACAAGGCGCTTTTTTTTGGTCTTCTCCTCACAGCGTGGGTTAGCAACAGGGCGGGTCGGTTTTCCGCTCGGCATACATCATGTTTTTTTTGGGCGGCTCATCGCTCTGCCGCACAGCATGCCAGCAAGCGACGTGGTCGTATAACGATATTCAGCTTTCCAAGCGCACTTTCGCTGCGCACGTGCAGGCCGGATTTTTTCTTATCCGGTCCATTTCAAGTGCATGCTTTATCGCGGCTATCGCGTCAGAGCCACCCGGCGCAGGGGTACGTCAAAAGCATTAGCCTGTGAATCCGGGAGCGCGCACATTCCCCGTAGTTTGCTGCGGGGTTGGGTAAAGACGTAAGCCTTTGCTTATCAAGAGCGCCCTGCATCCCACGAACAGGTTCGCGCACAAGCATGCCCGAAATAAAGCAGGGAAAACCACGGATCATGCCTGCGCGTGCGCAGCGTAAGCGCACATGGATGACCGTATCGTTATAGGTAAACCAGAAGACAACTTGGCATGCCTGCGCGGAACTGTGAATGGCGGTGCAGAAAAAGAAAAGGATATTGAGGTTGCGATCCTTTATGCAATGAAGCTCTCCACCCACTGGACCAGTTCGGCCGATTCCCGGGGAGCGCCGTCCATGCGGCCGAGCTGCTTGGAGTTCCGGAACGCGATGAAGGTGGGTGAGACCTGGACCGAGAAGAGCAGGGCAAGACCGGGCTCGGCGTCGATATCCACTTTTAGCACCTTCAGTTTGCCTGCCCGCGAGAAGGCGATGTCGGCCACGGCAGGATCAATGGTCTTGAACAAGGCGCTCTCCTTATCCCAGAACACGACGAGCGCCGTCTCGAACCATGAGGAGAGCTCCTGGTCAAAGGACGCGGCCGTGGCGTTCATCGCCTGGAAAGGGAAGTCGAGGAGGGCCTTGCATTTGCCGCATATCGGGTTCTGACTGAGGCGTTTCGCCGGGACCCGGTTCAGGGCATTACAGGTTCTGCAGCGGAGCAGTGCGGAGTCGTTCGCCATAGGAGGATGCCGGTCCCCCGGCCGGGAAAAATACCGGTCAGAGATCAATAGCTCGTATAGTTGAGGAGATTCTCGATCCAGTTCAGGAACTCGCTCTTGTCCTTTGGTGCGCCGTCCATACGGACGGCGAATACGCCGTTCTTATATACGAGAAAGGCCGGTGTCTTGGTGACGGTGAAACGCTGGGCCAGATAGGCCTCCGCCTCGATGTCGACCTTCAGGACCTTGAGCTTGCCGGGCTTCCGGGCGATGAGCTCGGTGATCAGGGGTTCGTAGATCTTGCAGTAGAGGCACCACGAGGACCAGAAGAAAATGAGAAGGGTCTCCGGCCAGTATGCGACATCGCGGTCGAAGCTCGCGGCCGTTGCATGGAGAGGCTGCCTCGGGACCTCGAGGACGGTCTTGCAACTGCCGCAGCGGGGCCCGCTCTCAAGCTTTTCCTGGGGAACGCGGTTCAGGCCCAGGCAATTAGTGCAGCGTATGATAAGAGGGGTTTCGGACATGTCAGGTATCACCCTAATCCGCATAAAGCGGAATTGAAAATTTGAAATTGTAAATTGAAAAGTGCAAATTTAACAAAAATAGATGCGCAGAAATAGTCGCTTCGTCCCGTATTAACAGCACTTTTATGATCTTGACAAAATATTCTATCCATTTTGAGAAGAATTTAATTCCTTGGAGCCTCTTGCAAAAGTCTATTTGTAACCCTTCGACAAGCTCAGGGCGAACGGCGGCGTACTGAATATTCAGGGATTTTCCCGTTCGTGGTGAGCCTGTCGAACCATGAACGGGACTTTTGCAAGAAGCTCCTTGGTTAATGCTTTTTGAAGCTGATCTTTCAGTATTTGCACTGAAGGTACGTTCTTGAGCCGCCCGGACTCATCGGGGTAGGCCCTTCAGGCCATGCCTGCCGGACCTTCGACGCCGAAGAGGTCCCTCCCGTTCACCCAGATGGATGGAGAACCTTTGATCCCCCGTTTGACCGCTTCATCATACGGGATCGTATGGTACTCAACGTCGGCCCTCAGGTCCGACTCCGCCAGGGCGCGGTCGATATTCTCCCGCAGCTGGTGGTATGAGCCGCAGTGCTCGGACAGGTAGCAGTCGATCTTCATGGGAACGGTGAGCAGAGTACCCAAAGTGCGCACAGATTGCAATACCCTGACAATACCCGAAGAGGCCCGGGGACCTATTTATGTCCCTGTTTCGCCAGCACATCATCCACCCAGGACAGCGCTGCAGACACCGTGGGGAAGCCGATGGTGCTGGTAAGCACAATGATCGCATGTTGGAGCTCGGCCGGTTTCGCCCCCGCCTCAAGCGCTCTGCGCGCGTGGGAATGCACGGAGCCTTCGGCGCGAATGGCAGCCGCCGCGGCCAGCTGGACCAGCTCCAAGGTCTTTCTGTTCAGGGGGCCTGCCGCCTTGGTCGCCTTTCCGAGCGTTTCGAGCGATGTCATGACGCTTTTGTACCGCTTCGTGATGCTGGTGTATTGTTCCGGATATTTCGGCATGGGTCCCTCCTGGAGATAACAACGTTTCATTCTATGATTCCTATCATACGGTAAGTGTAGAAAAAAGTATAGCATTAGTCAAGGCTGTCCGGCGGAAGAGGGGGTGGCAATACAGCGAGAGAATGTACTTGACAATAACAATTCTAAAGTGATAACATTTCCATTCAGAAGGCATTGCATGGACCACCGCGGAGAGAAATATCGGGATTTGGGGTTCAAGCTCACCCCGCAACGGATCGCCATTCTCGACTATCTGGAGGGGAACCGCAGCCACCCCTCGGCCGAAGATGTGTACCGGGCGGTGCTCCGGAAGTTCCCGACCATGTCCTTTGCCACGGTCTACAACACCCTGGAAACGCTTAAACGCCGCGGGATGATCGGGGAACTCACCGGGGACCCCGGGAGAAAACGGTTCGATCCCGATCCCGGGCCGCATCATCATCTTATCTGCACCCGCTGCAGGAAGATCGTGGATGTGCATGTCGAGTACCGGCTGCCCGTTGCCGACCACGACCGGGCTGGATTTGACATCACGGGCAACCACATCGAGTTTCTCGGTACCTGCCCTGTCTGTAAGAAGCAATAAATATCCCTGATAGAGGTAAGGAGGCTTTCTATGTGTATGGCACATGAAATGAAGTGTACCTGCGGCGCCCGGTCCGTATCGTTCCATTTCAAGGACAACATCATGCCCGTGCAGGTGATCAAGGGGCTGTACTGCCCGTCGTGCTCGAACGAGGTGACCCCGGACCCATCGACCATGGTCTCGGACAACGGCTGGATCATCCGCTATGACATGGAAGCGGCGAAGTTCATGGGTGAAAAGCATATCAAGGGCAATATCACGCCGGGCCTGCTCTTCGACCACGGGTACTGCTCCTGGAACGGGGTGTATCCCGGCGATCACCTCGACAGCGTCCGGGAGCGGGAGAAGATCATCGCCTTGGCGAAGACGAACCCCGTGGAATATCTCAGGAAGCTCAAATCCTGGGCCGTCGAGAGAATGGAGAAACTGAAGAATGAAGGCTGGAGAAAAGCACAAAACGCGGCATAAGATGCCGGAGGACTGCTTCGTGTCCGTGCCGGTCCTGATGACGGTCATTACCTGTCCGTCCTGCGGGACCGGTGTGGATATTTGGACCGGAGAGGAAGAGACGCGTTGTTTTGCCTGCAACCACAGGATCTTCAATAAACAGCGGGTCAATCACTGAGTGACGGGAGGACGAATGGAAGTGCCCGGTCTGCAAAGCAGGCAAGGAATCCTTCGAACAGGTGGCATGACGACCCCCGTTGTAAAAAAATCTGCTACAATACCAGCTATAGATCACGATCGTGAAGGGAGGTGCTATGTGGCGGTGTGCCGTGTGCGGTTACGAGTATGACGAGGCAAAAGAAGGGACGCCCTTCGAGAAGCTGCCCGACGACTGGACCTGTCCGGTCTGCAATGCACCAAAATCCGAATTTGAAAAAGTACGGTAATAATCCATTTTAAGGAGGAATCATGTCGAAGACTGAACAGCATCTGAAGGAAGCATTCGCCGGCGAGTCCCAGGCGAACCGGAAGTATCTTGCCTACGCGAAGAAGGCGGATCAGGAGGGTTTCAAGCAGGCAGCCAGGCTGTTTCGCGCGGCCGCCGAGGCGGAAACCGTCCATGCCCATAACCATTTGCAGGAGCTCGGCGTGGTAAAGTCAACGAAGGAGAACCTTCAGGACGCCATCAACGGCGAGTCTTACGAGTTCCAGAAGATGTATCCGCAGATGATCGCGGACGCGAAAGCGGAAGGCAAGGACGGGGCGCTCAAAAGCTTCAACTACGCCAACGAGGTTGAGAAGGTGCACGCGGCCCTTTACCAGAAGGCCCTGGACAGCCTCGGCAAGAACGCGGACACCGATTATTACGTTTGCTCGGTCTGCGGCTATACCGCCGAAGGCCACGCCCCCGATGAATGTCCGGTCTGCAAGTCGAAGAAACAGGCGTTCAAGAAAGTGGAATAAGAGCGTCTTGACCCGTGGTATAATGACGACGGCCGGTACGAGAGTGCCGGCCGTTTTTTATTCTACGGCAAAATGAGGACCATGGATTATGAAAGTCGTGGCATTTTTCGGCAGCCCCCGTATCCACGGGAACACCGACCTCCTGCTCGAGGAGGCGCTCAAACCCGTGCGGGAAACGGGGCATGAGGTCACGCTGTTCAAGCTGAACTTCATGAACATCAAGCCCTGCCAGAACTGCGGCGGCTGTGAGAAGACCGGCGTCTGCATTATCGACGACGGGATGAAGGAGGTCTACGACGCCATACGGGTAGCGGACCGGTTTATACTCGCTTCGCCCATCTTCTTCTTCGCCTTGAGCGCGCAGTCCAAGGCCATGATCGACCGGTGCCAGTCCTTCTGGTGCGACAAGTATCTTCTGAAAAAGACCATCCCCGCCGGCCCCCACGGCAGGAAAGGGCTTTTAATCGTGGTGGGAGGCATGAAAAAGGAGGATGGCATACACTGCGCCGAGACCACGGCAAAGGCATTCTTCCGGACCATCAGCGTGCCCGAGCATACGACCGTGAGCTTTCTGGGTGTTGACGCCAAAGGCGAGATCCTGAACCATCCCACCGCGATGAAGGACGTGTACGAGGCGGGGAAGAGATTGATCGGGTAGAGGACTAGAGTCAGGGGTCAGGGGTCAGGGTCCTGCCTACTCTATGAAAGGTTGTGAGCGACGTGCTTCTCTATCTTGTCCAGCATGCGGAGGCAAAGAAGGAAGGGGAAGACCCCACGCGGGGGCTGACGGACAAGGGCTTCCGCGACATAGCGCTGACCGCCCTGTTCGCCCATGACCAGGGCGTTGCGGTAAGCAGGATCTACCACAGCGGGATAAAAAGGGCGCAGCAGACCGCGCAGGCCCTTGCCGATCAGGTGCATCCGAAAGAGGGCATGTCTGAAGCCGACTGGCTCGCGCCCATGGATGACCCGAAGATATGGGAAGAGCGTTTATCCAAAATGCATGAGGACATCATGCTGGTGAGCCATCTTCCCTATCTGGCGAAACTGGCTTCCTTGTTACTATGCGCGGATGCTTCAAAGAACATCGTGGACTTCAAGAATGCCGGGATCATATGCTTCAAGCGGTTCGACGACGGTCATTGGGCGGTGGAGTGGATGGTGACGCCGGAGATGGTGGGATGACGACAGGCATCACCGGCGGGGATAGTGAAAAGAGGACTTCCCGTTCGAGTGGATGCCATCGTTAGATGGATGTATTGTCATGAATCTCTTTTTTTTGTATATTCAGGATAGAGCTTTTTTTCGCACTCAGGGCAAATACCATGACTGAACTCAGTATCAGTATGTTCTGAGATGTAAGATTCTATTGGTTGCCAAAACGCCTTTTTAGTTATATTTGAATCTGAGATTCGTATTTTCTTGCAATTGGAACAGATAGACAAAAAGGATTCAAGTTTTCTAATATCGCTCAAGGCCTGCTCCAGATGACGTGCGTAAAGTATTAGCAAGCCAAAGAGTACGGCGCTCGCTAAACCGGTAATTCCACCCACAATCAAATGTTCCTCATCAAAATACGGTATTTCTGGGTGGATAAAACTGTCAACGATGGCATTGAGATTGCTGATAAAAACCAGGGTAGAGAAATAAACAGCAATTTGAAGGGTTGTATTCTTGAAAAAAATTCCTTCGGGATGAAATATTTTATATTTCATATTTTATCCTTTTGAGCGACTGATTATCTGACAAGTGGTTGAGTAGCTGTCAGCCTTTCCTTTTACTATAGCAGAGTTTATAGTGCTGTGATGGTGGTTCTATAATAATGTCTCGTTTATCAGCGGCACATCTGTCGGCCATCTCCGGACATAATATCCCGGTTCGTATCGTATCAGATGGCCGCGCAACTCCACCTTACCTGCACTGCAAGTATTCTACACCGTCCGCGAGGATGATGGGATAGCCGTTGCTGTTGCGTTTCACGACGGTCCTCACCGGCGCAAGCTGGCCATTCCCCGAGGAGATATACAGCTCGCCCTTGTCCACTTTCCAGCGGCCTCCGCCGCTGGAATCGCTCTGGCTGGCGTAACTGCCGTACTTCCCGCTTGTTGCGCCTTCGGCGCGGCCGCCTGTGCCGTAGGTGCCGTTCTTGTTGAAGTGTACCCTGGTCGTGTTCGAATAGCCGGTCGTCTTGTTGTAGGAGAAGGTGCACCAGGCGCTGGACAGGAGCAGGTCGTTCGAGATGCCCCCGGCCTGGACTGGAAGGGCGATGGAGAAAAATACTGCGGTGATGATAAACGCGATGATCCTTTTCATGGCTACCTCCGCTGTCTAAGGGACCTTTAATATATTATTGAGCTTTGCATATTAAATGGAAAAATTTTCCCCTTCCTCGATGGGAGGGTTTATCGGTGCAATGCAGCTTTCCTTTATTTACGCAATACTCAATAGCAGCATCAACAAGCGCACCCTGAAGGGTGCGGCTACCACTGACAATGCAGTGTCGCTGACAATGGCAGTCGCAGGCTTCAGCCCGCGTTCGTCATTTTTCCCCTGAGGTATTCCTCCACCGCTTTTGCCCACACCTCATATCCTTTGCTCGCAAGGTGCACACCGTCATCGGACAAGAGTCCCGGCCTCGGTTTTCCGTTCTCATCGACAAAATGGCTGTATACATCGAGATACTCCGCGTCATGCTCAATGGCTATGTGGGAAAGGCTGTAGTTGATGGTCCTGATGGTGTCGTTGCTGATCCATGGCATGTCGACCGGCAGGAGGCTCTGGACCACGACCTTCGCCCCTTTGTACCACGTCGTAAGATTTCGCACGAGCTCCCGATAGGGGACCGTGATGTCATTCCGCTCAGACAGGATGTTGTTGATACCGGTCATAAGGAAGAGGACATCGGGGGCATCGATCCGGTCCCGGAGCATATCCCTCCTGTCGAGCAGTTCCTCCACCGTTTCACCGGAGATGCCGAGGTTCATCACGCGGTACGCCGGGAAGCGCTCCTGCCAGTCGTACCATTCCGTCAGGGAATCGCCGATGAAAACGAGGTGTTTTTTCATGTCAGTCAATGATCGAAGGACCGGAGCAAAATGCTCTTTACTTTACAGTCTGCTGAAAAAGGCATGTTTTGCAGCTTTATTCGTCATCCCCGTGTAAACGGGGATCCAGTATCATTCTGAAAAGCCTGGATTCCCGCCTGCGCGGGAATGACGGAAAAGGGAGTGGAAAAGATTTTATCGACTGTCTGCTAGTGTCTGGCCAATTCTATGCTTCAGTACCATAAGAGTCAAGTGTGCAATGCTTGCATGGCAATTGACATCACCTCTCCACCTGTGCTACGCTCCTCGCATGGACACGCCATCGTACCTCCGTCTTGCCGTCACCAAGCTCTCCCGCGAGATCGGCGTCAGGACCTACCAGGACTTTGACCGGCTGGAAAAGACGGTACAATACATCTCCGGAGAGTTCACCGCGTTTGGCTACCAGGTGAGCCATCAGTCCTTCAAATTCGCGGGGAATACCTACCAGAATGTCATCGCCGAGCTGAAGGGCCGTACGTCGCCGGAAAAGGTGCTCGTGGTCGGCGCGCACTATGATACGGTACGGACTACGCCTGGCGCCGATGACAATGCAAGCGGCGTGGCGGGCTTGCTGAGGCTTGCGAAGCTCCTCGCGGGCAGGCCGCAGGACAAGACCGTTCGCTTCGTGGCCTTCGCTCTTGAGGAACCGCCCTCGTACCGCACGAAGAACATGGGGAGTTATCACTACGCCGCGAGTCTGAAGAAGGGCCGCGAGCAGGTCGAAGGCATGGTCTGTCTTGAGATGATCGGTTTTTTCAGCGACCGTCCGGGCTCGCAGCACTACCCGATCCCGTTCATGAACCTCAAATTCCCGAAGACCGGCAACTACATCGCCCTGGTGGGTAACCGGAAGTCGAGGGCGTTCACCCTGAAGATCGCCGGTAGCTTCCGGAAAACCACGGACCTGCCGCTTATCACGCTGAACGCGCCGGCGATCGTCGTGGGCATCGATTTTTCCGACCACTGGTCCTTCGGGAAGTTCGGCTACCCCGCCTTCATGGTCACGGACACGGCTTTTTACCGGAACCCGAACTACCACTCACCGTCGGACCTCCCGGACAC
Organism: uncultured Nitrospiraceae bacterium; assembly: GCA_964364055.1. GTDB lineage: Bacteria > Nitrospirota > UBA9217 > UBA9217 > UBA9217 > JAAXXJ01. Next base: position 12,618 of record CAYILT010000001.1, read on the forward strand.
CCTGGACTACAACCGCATGGCAAAGGTCGTGGAGGGGCTGACGGCGGCGGTGGAGGAGTGGGGAAGGTTTTGATTGCGGAGTGTCGAGTGCGGAATGCGGAATAGAACGGCAGCGCGCTCGATCATTGCTTTGTGATACCGGTAATGTATGATGATCTCGTAAGAAGTCAGAATTTGTCATATTTCGTCTTACCGGCGAAAAGAGCCTGCCCCGGCATGATTGAAGCCGGGGGTATCCAGTCTTTTCAATGAGTTCAATGTTTACTGGACCCCGGTTTTCACCGGGGAGACGACTTTTTACGAGACCATCATGTATCATTCTCGTTATTTTTTGTGAAGACGTCCTATCCGATCCTGACGTTCTCTTGTATTTAACTCTGCACTCCGCACTCCGAATTCCGCATTGACATGCCTTCCCCTCCATTGTATCCTGTCTCCACGTACTTGACCTTTCTTCTGATAAAGCGAGACAGCCCATGATCCTTACGAAGATACAGGCATCGGCAAAGAACTATCCCGACCATGTCGCCGTCCAGTTCAAGGACGGCGAACAGTACCGGAAACACACCTACCGGGAACTCATCCAGACCGTCGCGTCCGTTGCCCGCGCCCTGTCCCAGTTGGGCATTGCGAAAGGCGACCGGGTGGCGATCCTTTCCGAGAACCGTCCCGAGTGGGTCTTCGCGTATCTCGCCATCACCTCGCTGGGGGCGGTCGCGGTGCCCATGGACGCCCAGCTCACGGACAAGGAGGTGGCCGTCCTTCTCGGGGACTCCGAGGCTAAAGCCCTGTGCGTGTCGGCTGCGACGAGACAGAAGGTCCCGAAAGGCGGGGCCATCACGATCATCTCCTTCGATGCCGGCGACGGCGTGCTGTTCAGCGACATGATGAAGGCCCATCCGGGAGCGCCGCTGCCGCCTCCGCCCGCGGATAACGACCTGGCTGCGATCCTCTATACTTCCGGCACCACGGGCGACCCCAAGGGCGTGATGCTCTCGCACGGCAACCTGACGGCGAACTGTGCCAGCGCCATCAAGCTCGACATTATTTATCAGACGGACAACCTTCTCTGCCTGCTCCCGCTCCACCATACCTACCCGGCCATGGCCTGCATGCTGCTGACGTTCTCTCTTGGCGCCACGATGACGATCCTGAACAGTCTCAAAGGCCCCGATATCATCGCCTGCATGCAGGAGTCCGGGGTGAGCGTCCTGGTGGCCGTTCCGCAGCTCATGAACGCCCTGCGGCGCGCCATCTTTGAAAAGATCGACAAGAGTCCATTACCGGTGAGGCTGCTGGTGAAGCTGCTTTTTGGGATCAGCAGCGTTGTCCGCAAAACCGTCGGGATAAATATCGGCAAGATGCTCTTCGGCAAGGTCCATGCGAAGTTCGGACCGCGGTTCCGGCTCTTTGCCAGCGGCGGCGCCCGTCTCGATCCGGACGTCTATACGGACATGACGAACCTCGGGTTCATGGTGGTCGAAGCATACGGACTCACCGAGACCTCGCCGGCCGCCACGTTCAATCCCGTCGGCAGGCAGAAGGCGGGGTCCATCGGCGTACCGATACCGGACGTCGAGGTCAGGATCTCGGACCCCGATGCCACGGGCATGGGAGAGCTCGCCATCAAAGGGCCGAATGTCATGCTTGGCTACTACAAAAAGCCCGGTGCGACGGCGGAGGTCATCCGGGGAGGCTGGTTCTACACCGGCGACCTGGGGTATAAGGACAAGGACGGCTATTTCTTCATCACCGGCAGGTCTAAGGAGATGATCGTCCTGTCCACGGGCAAGAAGATATTCCCCGACGAGCTCGAGAAATTCTACAAACAGCTTCCGTCCATCAAGGAGATCTGCATGGTCCAGACGGACCGCGGGCTCGAGGCCGCGGTGGTGCCGGACTTCGACTATCTCCGGAAGATGAACATCGCGAACGCGCGGGAGACCATAGCCCTCGAGATCGAGGACCTCGCCAGGGACCTCGCTCCCTTCAAGCGCATATCGGGCCTCAAGATCTTCAAAGACTCCCTCCCGGTAACGCGGCTGGGGAAACTGAAACGCGCCATGGTCAAGGACCTCTATGTCGCGGGCGGAGAACGCGCGGAGAAGACGGTGCAGGAGGAGGACGCGGAGCTTCTGGCCGGCGACGCGGGAAAGAAGGTGCTCGCATGTCTTGTGCCGTTCTCGGTCAAGAAGCATATTGTTCCCGATGACAGCCTGGAGATCGATCTGGGGCTGGATTCCCTCTCCCGGGTCGAGCTTGTGGTCAGCCTTGAGCAGACCTTCGGCATCGGCCTCCCCGATACCTTCGGGTCCGAGGTGTTCACCGTGAGGGAGGTCGTGCTCAAGATGCGGGAACTGCTGGCATCGGGGACTGCGAAGGCTACGCCGGCGCATGTGCGCCTGTCCTGGTCGGACATCCTGCGGCAGGAGCCGTCGGAGGACGCGAAGGCCCTGGTGCGGACCGAGCGGAGCGCGCTGTGCCTTCTCGGCTGGAGCATCATGCGTCTGTTCCTGAAGCTGTTCCTCCGTCTCTACGGCGGCCTCACCTTCAAGGGAATCGAGAACCTGCCGCTGAAGGGACCTTACCTGATCACGCCGAACCATCTGAGCAATGCCGACGCATTTGCCCTTACCGCGGCAATGCCGGGCTCTATCGGGAGCCAGGTCTTCTCTATGGGAGACACCAAGTTCTTCGGCGGTCCCGTCTCATCGCGGGTGGCCCAGTTCATCCAGGTCATCCCCGTGGACATGGAGGCGAAGCTCTTCAACGCGCTGCAGCTGTCGGCCTACGTGCTCCGGCAGGGGAAGGTCCTGTGCGTGTTTCCCGAGGGCAGCCGGTCGCGCGACGGCAAGATCAAGGATTTCAAGAAGGGCGTGGCTATCATCGCGAAGGAGCTGAACCTCCCGCTGGTGCCCGCCGCGATCACCGGGACCTTCGAGATGATGCGGCCGGGCCAGCTCTTCCCGAGGCCCGGGAAGGTGAGCGTCACCTTCGGAAAGCCGGTCTATCCCGGTGAGATGGGATATGAAGAACTGACGAAGAAGCTTTATGGGGAAGTGGTGGGGCTGCTGCCAGTGCGGAGTGCGGAGTGACGATGGTTCGACGATGCTCACCATCATGAGCTTGTCGAATGAGTGCGGAATGGAAAGACAAGGGGGCCGCGTTCTGGATATGCCAATACTTGATGATCTCGTAAAAAGTCGGGATACGCCCTATTTCGTCATACCGGCGAAAAAAGCCTGCCCCGGCATGATTGAAGCCGGGGGTATCCAGTCTTTTCAATGAGTTCGATGTTTACTGGACCCCGGTTTTCACCGGGGAGACGTCTTTTTACGGCTTCATCAATACTTGCATTCGAGGGACCGGCAGTATGAGCGAGCGGGGGTGCTTATGAAACGAAGATATGCAGTTCTGTTCCTGTTGTTCGCACTTTTTCTTAATTCCTGCCAGACCGTCGAGGGCCCGGCGGTCCCGCCGTCCGGCGAGCTGCCGAAACCGAAGATCGCTCTTGTGCTTGGCGGGGGGGCGGCGCGGGGCTTCGCGCATGTCGGAGTGATCCGCGCGCTGGAGCAGGAGAAGATTCCGATCGACCTGATCGTGGGCACCAGCGTCGGCAGTCTCATCGGCGCCATCTATGCCTACGATGTGAGCAGCATGGAGCTTGAGTGGACGGCCTTCCTGCTTGAGAAGGACAACCTCTTCGACTACGGGATGTTCACCGCGTTTACCGGCATGGGCGCGGCGAAGGGCGACAAGCTCGAGGAGTTCGTCAAGAGCAAGGTGCCTGTTGCGAACATCGAAAATCTGAAAATCCCCTTCGCGGCGGTCGCCACGGATCTGAACCGGGGAACGCGGGTGGTGCTGGACAAGGGTTCCGTCGCAAGGGCCGTTCGGGCGAGCAGCGCCATCCCGGGCGTTTTTCCGCCGGTGGACCACCAGGGGAAATTGCTCGTGGACGGCGGGGTGATCGACAATATCCCTGTTTCCGTCGCCCGGGAAAAGGGCGCGGACATCGTGATCGCCGTGGACATCAGCGAGAATGTGCTCAACTTCAATATCACCAACCTGCTCGACGTGATGCTGCAGTCCATCACGATCATGGGCGCCGAGAACGCGAAGATCAAGAAAAAAGAGGCCGACGTCCTGATCTCGCCGAAGGTCGGCGACGTGGGCATGCTGGACTTTACCCAGAAGAAACGGTGCATGATGGCCGGCATCGAGGCTACACAGAAGATGATGCCGGAGATCAAGGCGAAGATCGAGGAGTGGGGGAGGAAAAGGGCGGCGCAAGTGAAGTGAGGTAATATCATGAACAATCCACCGGCATTCGGGAATGAAGAAAATTTAGGGTCTTTCGTATTTTAGTTGAAAAAGCTGAACAAACCAGAACCCGAGAAAGGCTAAAATTCGTCCGCAGATTACACAGATTACGCAGATTAAAAAAAGACCGTCCTGAACCGTGGTTAAAGACTAAATCTGCGTAATCTGCGAAATCTGTGGATAAGTTTTTCCTCCGAGCCTTCGTTTCTGTGGCCATACCCTGCCTTTTCAACTTTATTACGAATGAACCAAAATTTATTTTAATGATTCACTACGCCTCCGTGTCTCCGTGGTGAAATAGAGGTTTGTCTATGTTGGACAGGTTCAAGATCATCCTCGAGATGATCAAGTTCGAGCACACCATCTTCGCGTTGCCCTTCGCGTTCACCGGCGCCTTGCTGGCGCTGGGCGGACTGCCCTCGCTGCGTCAGGCGTTCTGGATCGTTGTGGCCATGGTCGGCGCGCGCTCCGCCGCCATGGGCTTCAATCGCTGGGCGGACCGGGACATCGACGCCGAGAACCCCCGGACCATGACCCGCGCGCTTCCCCTGGGGCTGGTCACTCCGGCTCAGGTCCTGGCGTTCATCGCCGTGTCCGCTGCCCTGCTCGTGTTCGCGGCCTACATGCTGAACCCGCTGTCATTCAAGCTTGCTCCCCTGGCGATTGCCATCGTGTTCTTCTATTCATATACCAAGCGCTTCACCTTTCTGTCGCACGCCTTTCTCGGCCTCGCCATTGCCGGCGCGCCCATGGGCGCCTGGATCGCCGTGACCGGAAGGCTCGAATTCCCGGCGCTGGTGCTTGGCCTTGCCGTGCTTTCCTGGCTCGTGGGCTTCGACATCCTCTACGCGCTCCAGGACAGGGAGTTCGACCAGGGGGCCGGGCTCCACTCGGTACCCCAGCGCTTCGGCGTCAGAACATCGCTCCTGATCTCCCGGCTGGCGCATCTCGTGACCATGACCTGTCTTTTCCAGCTGTACGCGCTCCTGCCGGTCGGGATGACCTATCTCCTGGGGGTTCTGATCGCGCTGGGATTGATCGTGTACGAGCATTCCCTGGTCAGGGAGGACGACCTTTCGAAGCTCAACATCGCCTTCTTCAACATGAACGGGTACATCAGCGTCACGATCTTCCTCTTTACCCTGCTCGACGTCCTGTTATAATATCAGCCGGGCAGTGATCCGCATATTCCATCTCCAGCGAGGCGAACAGTATGGCCCATCTTGAACCAGCAGGCACACCCAAAACCACCCACCTCAAGGACTACCGCCCGCCGGACTACCGCGTCGAGACCGTCAATCTGCAATTCGACCTCGACGAATCGAGAACAACGGTCAAGTCGCTCCTCACCGTGGTCTGCAGCCACGACCGGTGTGAAGGCATCCACCCGCTCGTGCTCTTCGGAAAGGACCTGAAGCTGCTCGGCTTGAAGCTGGACGGCCAACTGCTGGATGAGAAGCACTATAAGATCGAGGGCGAGACGCTCACCATTCTGCCGGTCCCCGGCCGGTTCGTGCTTGAGATCGAGACGGAGTGTGATCCAGCCGCCAACACCGAGCTTTCAGGCCTCTATCATGCGAGCGGCATGTTCTGCACCCAGTGCGAAGCCGAGGGCTTCCGGAAGATCACCTACTATCCCGACCGGCCCGATGTCCTGGCGAGGTTCATGACCACCATCGTCGCCGACAAGAAAAAATATCCCGTGCTCCTGTCCAACGGGAACCCGATCAGGCGCGGGGACCTGCAGGATGGCAGGCATTTCGTCACCTGGCACGACCCGTTCCCCAAGCCGGCCTATCTCTTCGCCCTTGTGGGCGGCGACCTGGCGCGAATCGAGGACCGCTTTACCACGATGTCGGGGAGGGACGTAACGCTCCACATATACGTACAGCACCACAACCGGGAAAAGTGCGGCCATGCCATGGATTCGCTCAAGAAGGCCATGAAGTGGGACGAGGAAGCGTACGGCAGGGAATACGATCTGGACCTGTTCATGATCGTGGCAACGGACGACTTCAACATGGGCGCCATGGAGAACAAGGGCTTGAACATATTCAACTCCAAGTACGTCCTGGCGGACGGAAAGACGGCCACGGACAGCGACTTCCAGGGCATCATGGGCGTCGTGGCCCACGAGTATTTCCACAACTGGTCCGGCGACCGGGTCACCTGCCGGGACTGGTTCCAGCTGTCGCTCAAAGAAGGGTTCACGGTCTTCCGGGACCAGCAGTTCATGGAGGACATGCTGTCGCGGGGCGTGGAGCGCATCGGCGATGCGAACCTCCTGCGCACCCATCAGTTCCGCGAGGACGCCGGGCCGATGGCGCACCCGGTGCGGCCCGATTCCTACGTGGAGATCAACAACTTCTACACCATGACGGTGTACAACAAGGGCGCCGAGGTTATCCGCATGATGCGGACCCTCCTCGGTCCCGAGGGCTTCCGCAAGGGCACGGACCTTTACTTCTCGCGCCACGACGGACAGGCCGTCACGACCGACGATTTCGTCAAGGCGATGGAGGACGCGAACGGGGCCGACCTCACGCAGTTCAGGCTGTGGTACACCCAGGCGGGAACGCCCGAGGTGACCGTGACGCGGCGGTACGATCCGCGAGCTAAGAGCTACGAGCTTTCTTTCAGGCAGAGCTGTCCTCCAACGCCGGGTCAGCAGGAGAAAAAGCCTTTCCTCATTCCGGTTGAGGTCGGTCTCCTGGGGAAGGACGGGAAAGAGATCATACTGAACCAACCTACCCCCCCATCCCCCCCCTTACCAAGGGGGGGCTTAGGGGGGGTGACACAGAGCCGTGAGGGGACAAGAATCCTTGACCTCAAGAACAGCCGGGAGACTTTCGTATTTTCCGATATCCCCGAAGAACCCGTACCGTCCATCCTTCGCGGATTCTCGGCGCCGGTGAAGGTGAAGCTTGACCTGTCCGACGACGAGCGGCTGTTCCTCATGGCGAACGACAACGATCCCTTCAACCGCTGGGACGCGGGCCAGCAGCTTGCGGTGAAGCTCATCCTCGATCTGGTGAAGGACCACCAGGAGGGGAGGCCGCTCCTGCTGGACAACCTGTTCATCGACGCTTTCCGGAAGACGCTCGAGAGCGGCATGGACGACAAGGCGTTCCAGGCATTTGCCCTGTCGCTTCCCTCGGAAACGTACCTTGCCGATTTCATGAGTGTTGTCGATCCGGACGCGATCCACGAGGCCAGGACATTCGTGCAACAGGTCCTTGCCGCGAGCCTGAAGGACCCCATGCTTGCCGTCTATCATGCCAACCGGGAAACGGGTCCTTACCGGACGGACCAGGCAGCGATGGGCAGGCGGGGCCTCAAGAACACCTGCCTCGGCTATCTCACGGAGCTGGAAGATGAGGACGTCCGGCTGTTGTGTATGGACCAGTACCGGACGGGCGGGAACATGACCGATGTGATCTCCGCGCTGGTGAACATTGCGAACAACGACTGTCCGGAGCGGGAGGAGGCGCTGGCTTCGTTCCATGCTGCGTGGAAGAACGATCCGCTGGTGATGGACAAATGGCTGGCGATCCAGGCGACCTCGCGCCTTCCGGGGACGCTGGACTCGGTGAAGGAACTTATGAAACACCCGGTCTTCAACCTCAAGAACCCGAACAAGGTCCGGGCCCTGATCGGAGCGTTCTCGTCCAACTCCGTTCGGTTCCACGAACCTTCCGGGGCCGGGTACGCGTTCCTGGCTGACCAGGTTCTCGTTCTGGATCCGATGAACCCCCAGATTGCCGCCCGGCTCGTGTCGGCGTTCACCATATGGAAGCGGTACGACGAAAAACGGCAGACGCTGATGAGGGCACAGCTTGAACGGATAGTACAGTCACCCAAATTGTCCAAAGATGTATATGAAATAGCAACCAAGAGTCTCGTATGAGCTTGCTTGACCTTGGGACCCGGCAATTAGCTGTTTGATGAAAAAGTCACGAATTGTCATTGCGAGGAGTTTTTTTACGACGAAGCAATCACTAAGTGTTTGATATGTTTAGCTGCGAGATTGCTTCGCTTCGCTCGCAAAGACGGCAAAAAGACTATTTCAGCGACCTGTTAGTGGATCTATTCGAGATCGTGACGAAGAGCCATGCATGTGTATTTCCGCGATCATCGTGATGATGGGATGAACTACGTTCTGAACAGTGCTGCCCCTCAAATTGAGATTTTAGGCCGAACCTTAATCTTGCAAAGATATGGTATTTGTAGTACGCTTTATACACAGGGGAGGGCCTCCGATGAAAGCATTTCCCGTCATGTCAAAATCCCTTCCTTCGTTTAACCGAAAGTCCATATCGAACGAGAACGCATCCGGGCAGCACCTGCGAGTAGTGACCGAGATCTTCGGCTAACATAGAGCATATTTCCCATCTCACGCGACGCAAAGGAGGCAGTCATGAAAAAGCGTTACACACGACGGGATTTTCTCAAACAGGCAGGAATAGGCGCAGCGAGCCTGGCAGCTGGCCCGGCACTCCTCAACGATGTCTTTGCCCAGGCATCCGGGCGGAGGACGCTCAGGATCCTCCAGTGGAGCCATTTCGTACCGAGCCACGACAAATGGTACGACCAGTACGCCAAGCAGTGGGGCGAGAAGAACAACGTGGATGTGATCGTGGACCATATCGGCCTTGCCGATCTCAAGAGCACCTTCGCCGCCGAGGTCGCGGCGGGGAAAGGCCACGATATCGTCGAGTTCATCGATCCGCCGTCCGATTTCGAACCCAGCGTCATGGACCTCTCGGACCTGAACCAGGAGGCGGCCAAGCGGTTCGGCAAGCAGGCGCCCTTCGCCACGCGCAGCACGTACAATCCCAACACGAAGAAATACTACGGCTTCTGCCACGGATGGACCATCGATCCCGGCGACTATCGCAAGTCCCTCTGGGAGAAGGCGGGCAAGCCCAACGGTCCGGAGTCCTGGGAGGACCTGCTGACCTACGGCGCGAAGATCAAGAACGAGCAGGGCATCCAGATGGGGATCGGGATCTCCCAGGAACTGGACTCGAACATGGCGGAGCGGACGCTGCTGTGGTCCTTCGACAGCTCCATTCAGGACGAGCAGGAGAACGTGGTCCTGGACAACAAGAATACCGTCGAGGCCGTAAAGTTCATGGCCGAACTGTACCACAAGACCATGACGCCCGAAGTGTTCGGCTGGACCGCGGCATCGAACAACCAGCTGCTCCTCGCGGGCAAGGCGTCGTACATCCTGAACTCCATCTCGGCCTACCGGTCCGCCCAGAAGGACGTCCCCGAAGTCGCCAAGGACGTCTTCTTCACGCCCGCGCTCAAGGGCCCGCGCGGCACAGCGATCGCCTGCGAGCATGTGATCTACATCGCCGTGGTCCCGAAGTTCTCCGAGAAGAACGCCGACCTCTCGAAGCAGTTCCTGCTCGACCGCTGCGCGAACTACGACCGCGCCATGTGGGAGAGCAAGCTGTACAATTCGCCGGCCTTCTTCGGCACCGCGGTGCCGGGCGGCGACCGCGGCTATCCGGTTGTGGCGCAGGCGAAATCCCTCCGGGACCTGCACAACGCATGGTTCAGCAACGACCCCTTCACGCTTCCCGGCGAGCGGACCGACAAGCTCATACCGCTCAAGGACGCGGAAAAGTGGACCACCAACGTCGGCTTCCCCGGTACGGCGAACCCGGCCGAAGGCGAGATCTTCGGCACCTTCGTGCTGCCGGGCATGTTCGCGCGCGTGGCGCAGGGCAAGCAGAGCGCCGAGGAGTCCGTGAAGCAGGCGGCCGCCGAGTGCAAGAAGGTCTTCGACAAGTGGCGGGCCCAGGGGCTGCTGCGCAAGGGTTAAGAGTCGAAGGCGAAAACCACTATCACCACAGAGGCACAGAGCCAAAAGTAGGCGCCTCTAGGCGACACAGAGGAGAGCAGGGCGTGTAATGCATTTCTCCGTGTCCTCTGTGTCTCTGTGGTGCCGTCTCATAGGGGCGTAATAAACAATCACATGGCGAACGTACAGCTCATCGGCATCAAGAAGCATTTCGGCGGGGTCAAGGCGGTAGACGGCATTGACCTTGAGATCGCTGACGGCGAGTTTCTGGCGCTCCTCGGCCCTTCGGGGAGCGGCAAGACCACGTTGATGAGGCTCGTGGCGGGCCTCGAGGCGCCCACGGGCGGGCGCATTGTCATTGACGGCGCGGTCGTGAACGACCTGGCGCCGCGTGAGCGGGGGATCGCCATGGTGTTCCAGAGCTATGCCCTTTACCCGCACAAGACGGTCTACGGGAACATCTCGTTCCCGCTCTCGGTCGAGAAGATGCCGAAGGAAGAGATGCGGAAGAAGGCGGAATGGGCAGCCGGGCTCCTGGGCATCGGACATCTCCTCGGCCGCATGCCTTCTCAGATCTCCGGCGGCGAGCGCCAGCGCGTGGCCATCGCCCGGGCGCTGGTGCGGCGGCCGAAGGTGCTGCTGATGGACGAGCCGCTGTCCAACCTCGACGCCAAGGTGCGCCACACGGCCCGCGAGGAACTGAAGCTCTTCCAGCGGGAGATCAATGTGACCACCATCTATGTTACCCACGACCAGGCCGAGGCCATGGGCCTGGGCGACCGGATCGCGGTGATGCACGATGGAACGATCCGCCAGATCGGGACGCCGGAGGCGATCTATCACGATCCAGCCAACACTTTCGTTGCGGGATTCGTCGGCATACCGCCGATGAACTTTATCGAGCGGGACGGTGTGGTCCTTGGGTTCCGACCCGAGGCGCTGCTTCCCGCGGAGGCGAACCCGGCGGAGGACAGCATGCGCTTGCGGTTCCGCGTCGAACGGGTGGAGGACCTGGGATCGCACCGGCTCGTCTACGGTACCATTGGAGGTACGAAGGTGATCGCGAACCTGTTCTTCCGCACCTCCATTGCCGAGGGGGAGGAACGCGACTTTGCCGTGAGCAATCGGGACCTCAGGCGCTTCGACGTGAAGACCGGCGAAAGGGTCCGGCCATGAACGTGCGCCGGTTGTTCGAGCGGGAGACATTCCTCGCCCCGCTGCTGCTGACCCCGGTGGCGGCGTACATGGTCCTGCTGGTGGGCTTTCCGTTCGTCATGGCGTTCGTGTACAGCTTCAGCAACGTGACCGTGGGAAATCCCGAATACCGCATCATCGGGTTTGGAAACTTCCTCGCCGTGCTCGGCGACCCGATATTCCGGAAATCGCTCCTGAACACCTGCATCTTCACCTTCATCTCGATCGGCATGGTGCTGGTGCTCTCGAACATGCTGTCGGAGCTTCTGACGCGGCAGTTCCGCGCCAAGTGGCTCATCCGCTTCCTGATCATGATGCCCTGGACCGCGCCGATCGCGCTGGGGACCATCGGCTACCTCTGGTTCCTCGATTCCGTGTTCAGCCCGATCGACTGGCTCCTGCGGACCTGGGGACTGCTCGGGAAGCCCCACGCACTGCTGGGCCCCATGAGCAACATGTACTGGCTCGGCCAACCGGGCCTGGCCATGGCTTCGGTCATCCTGGTGCATGTCTGGCGGCTCCTGCCCCTGGCGACGATGATCCGCATCGCAGGCATGAACTCCATTCCGCGGGAGATCATCGAGGCGGCGCAGGTGGACGGCGCAGGGTACTATCGGAGGCTTTTCCACATCGTCCTGCCGCTTCTGCTGCCGGTGATCAGCGTGACCATTCTCTTTTCGACCTTGTTTACCTTCACGGACATGACCGTGGTCTGGGTCCTGACCAAGGGCGGGCCGCCGGACCACAGCACCCAGGTCCTGGCGAGCTTCGCGTTCCTGAAGGGGATCCAGGGGGGCGATCTGGCTCAGGGGGCGGCCATCGCCCTGTTCTTCTTCCCGGTGCTCGCGGGTGTGGCAGCGGTCGTGCTTCGGATCGCGAAGAAGGCGGTGGTGACGTAGGAGAGGTTACGGAATGAACCACGGAGGCACGGAGGACACAGAGGAAGCCATCAAAAGCAGGACGGTTTTACCGCGAAGCCGCAACCAACAGTAGGCGCTTCTAAGCGAGAGCGCCTAGGACGGCGGAACTGACAGATAGGGATTTCCTTCGCGTCCTTCGCGCCTTGGCGGTTCAATTCTGTTTCCAGCTTTATGGATTAACGGTATTCAGCATATGATAAAGAAGATATTCTCACAAAGCCGGATCTACGCCGCGCTCGCGCCATTCATCATCTTCTCTGCGGCGCCGTTCTACGTGATGCTCATCACCATGTTCAAGCGGAGCCACGACCTGTTCAGTCCCACCAACAACCCGTTCTGGCTGAACGAACCGGCTACGCTGGAGCATCTCGATCTGCTGTTCAACGAAACCCTCTATGGGAAATTCCTGCTGAATACGTTCCTGGTGGGCCTCGCGGTCGTGGTCATCACGGTGGTACTGGCGGTGCCGGCAGCGCTCAGCCTGGCCCGGCTGGCGGGAAGGTGGGGGGAGAGCGTAGCCATCGGGATATTCCTCACCTATCTCGTGCCGCCGACGCTGCTGTTCCTTCCGCTCTCGCGGATCGTATCGTTCCTGGGGCTCCAGAACTCCCTCTGGTCCCTCGTCCTGGTGTATCCCACGTTCACCGTGCCGTTCTGTACGTGGCTGATGATGAGCTTCTTCAAGTCCATCCCCAAGGACATCGAGGAGCAGGCTCTCGTGGACGGTTGCAGCAGGGCCGGCGCGATGATAAAGATACTGCTTCCCCTGTCCGTGCCGGGGATCATCACGGTCGTTGTCTTTTCCTTCACGCTCGTGGCCCATGAGTACATCTACGCGCTGGCCTTTATCCAGGATTCTACGATAAAGACCATCGGCATCGGTATGACGACGGAACTCGTGAGGGGTGACGTGTTCTATTGGGGGGCGCTGATGGGCGGGGCGCTGCTGGCAAGCATTCCGGTTGCGATACTCTATACGCTCTTCCTTGACCGGATCATCTCCGGCATGGCCCTGGGGGCGGTGAGGAAGTGACGACGTCCGTGTGACTGATGGAAATGTATTCTCACACCGGCTACGCCCGTTCCCGATGTTTTGCTCCCATTGCATTGACCGCCGTTCTGTGATAGTCGTCTATTGCCGTACGACCCTTTCCGACATTCTTCCACACATCCCATCGGTCCCAACATCCATCAGGCGAGGAGCTTCTCGAACTCCGCCGCCGGCACGGCCGGGCTGAAGTAAAATCCCTGCCCCATATCGCACCGCAGCAGGTGCAGGATGTTCCGCTGCTCTTCGGTCTCGACGCCTTCCGCAATGGTCTTGAGGTTCAGGCTGCGCGCCAGGCCCGTGATCGCCGTGATGATCGAGGCTGCATCGGGGTCCTTCGCCACGTCCCGGATAAAGGACATGTCGATCTTGAGGTTGTCCACCGGCAGCTTCTTGATGTAGTTCAGCGAGGAGTAGCCGGTCCCGAAGTCGTCCACGGAGATCGAGACGCCCGTGTCCTTCAGTTTCTTAAGAATTGAGATCGTTAGGTCCATGTCGTGGATGCAGATCCCTTCGGTGACCTCGAGGGTCAGGCGCCGCGGATCGAGGCGGAACTCGCGGATGACGTCGGACACCATGCCGACGAGATACTTGTGGCGGAACTGGATGAGCGATAGGTTCACCGAGACCGGGAACATCCGCCCGTTGCCGCTCCACTCCTTGATCTGCCTGCAGGCCGACCGCATCACCCATTCGCCCACATCGATGATCAGACCCGTGTCCTCCAGCGTAGGAATGAACTTTGACGGCGAGACCATTCCCAGTTCGCCGCTTTTCCATCTGATGAGCGCCTCGGCGCCGGCGATCCTCTTGGTGGTCAGATCGCAGTAGGGCTGGTAGTTGATGAGGTACTCGTCGTTCTTGAGCGCGCTGAAGAGACGTTTCTCGAGAAAGTAGAAATCGGACATCCGTTCCACGATGTCGGAGCTGAAGAACTGGACCGTGTTCCTTCCCTGCACCTTTGCGCGGGAGAGTGCCATGTCGGCGTTCTTCAGCAGGGTTTCGGCGTCCTGGCCGTTGAGGGGAAAGACCGCGATGCCGATGGTGACGGTCACGACGATGTCCTGCTCGACGATCTTCATGCTGCTCGAGATCGCGTCCTTGATCTTCCTCGCCACGGCGGCCGCGTCCGCCATCAGGGTGTCGCTCAGGTGAACCACGGCGAATTCGTCGCTGCCGAGCCGTGCCACAAGGTCCTTGTTCCCGATCGCCGCCCGCAGAAGCTCGGCGGTCCGCGTCAGTACCTTGTCGCCCATATCATAGCCGAAGATGTCATTGATATACTTGAACCGGTCGATGTCCATGATCAGCACGGAGAGGGCGCGGCTGCCCTGGCGGGCGGCGGCGAGCTCCTGTTCCAGCCGGGCGACCAGGCGCTTTCTGTTCGGGACCCCGGTCAGGGCGTCGTGATGGTCAAGGTAATCAAGCTTCTCTTCCAGGTTCTTCTGCCGCGTGACCTCCCGCGCCGTCGAGAGCATCCGCGTGATATTGCCCCTGCTGTCCTTGAGCGGCGTGACGTGTTCCTGGAGGAAGAACGGTTCCCCGCTCTTTCTCCGGCAGATCACCTCGGCCCGGTAGGGAGTGCCGAGCATGACCGTTTCCCGCATCACGCGAAGGTATTTATCGTCGGTGTACCAGGGCAGCCAGGGTTTGCTTCGCTTCCCCACAAGCTCCTTCTGCGTATAGCCCGTGGTCTCTTCCACGGCCTTGTTGACATATTCGATCCTTCCTTTACGCTCCACGATCGTGATGAGATCGCCGGCCTGATCCGCCGTCTGCAGGACCCGGCCCATCCTCTCCTCGGTGCGGCGGCGGCGCTCGAACTCCCTCCGGATGAACACCAACGAGGTAAGGGCTATGACAAGCGCCGCGACGAAGCAACCGGCAACCATGATCATCGTGCGGTACACGGGTCCGGCAAGGGCGTCATGAGTGAGCCCGTGCGAACCGATGGCTACACGGAGCGAGGACAGCGCCTCGTACGAGCCGGCGCCGGCAAGGAACAGCAGCAGGACGCCGAGGCCGACCATTGTCCCGTATACCTTTTTTTGTGATGAGTTCACGATGCTATGCTCCGAAAAACATCATGTGGTGAGTCCGGCACGCATGATTCATTGTAGCATAGATGACGGGAGGAGCGGGAGGACATCTGTGCCGCGATAGCCACATCGCCGCCGAGGGTCATATGAATGAAGTACCTTGAGGAAAGGAAAGGGGTGCTCTATCCAAAGAATCGAACTGTTGCAGGGATGCGAACCATGAAAGCAGGGCATATACAAGGAAACATGACCAAGCCAGGGTGTAGGAAGTTTGTCATCTTAAAAAGCGATCAAAGTGATGGATTCAGGATTAAACGATACGGTCGAACGTGGCCGCCGAGGGGGAGGGGCCGGAGCACTCGCTTCCTGTATTGTTATTGATGTTCCCCGCAGCTTGCTCCAGGGAAGCATCGATCCTCGTTCTCGTCCTGCACTGCCCGGCCTGTCTGCACCAGGGCGAGCTCGTCGGCGGAAAAGACCGCATCGATGTCCAGGATGATGACGAACCGGTCGTTCTGCCTGCCCATACCCCTGATGAACTCCGTTTTCAGTTTCGTACCGATCCGCGGCGGAGGGAGGATGGTGTCGGCGCCGAGATCGAGCACTTCCTGCACCGAGTCCGCAAGGGCGCCCAGGAGCGTCGTTTCCCCGTCCACGGTCACCTCCGCGATGATCACACAGGTGTTCACCGTTCTCTCGGTCATGGTCATCCCGAACTTGAGCCGGAGGTCGACGACGGGGACAACGGTACCCCGCAGGTTGATCACGCCGCGCATGAATGCCGGCGTCCGGGGGACCCTCGTCACCGTGGTGAAGTCGAGCACCTCCCGAACCTTGGTGATATCCAGGGCAAAGACCTCCTCGCCGAGCCGGAAGGTCAGATATTGCGTTGTCGCGGACGTTTCCGTCGTCTCCATAAGAACCTCCCGCGTCGGCCGGGGACGGGCTGATGAACCCCCGACCCTGCTTACGCCTGGCATCGGGGCTAGAACCGCTCAAACTCCTGGTCCCGGGACCTTCCGCTCTTCGCACCTTCATGCTGTCCCAGGTCGATCGTGGCTCCGCGCCGTTGTTCCGGATGGGGCTCTTTCCGGATGACCGGGGCGAGCGGCTTGGTCTGATAGGACGTCAGGCGGCTTCCGGGCTGCAGCCGCGGTACCGTGCGGCCGCCGTTGGCATCCACCTTGAAGAACGCCACCGTCTGCAGGAGCTGTTCCGACTGGGAGGAAAGCTCCTGTGCCGTCGAGGCCATCTCCTCGGTCGCCCCGGCGTTCTGCTGGATCACGTTGTTCAGTTGCTGGATCGAGCTGTTGATCTGGTCGGCTCCCGATGCCTGCTCCTTGCTTGACGCGCTTATCTCCTGCACGAGCCCCGCTGTTTTCTGGATATCAGGGACGAGCTTGGCGAGCATGGCGCCGGCGCGCTCGGCCACATCGACGCTCGAGCCGGACAGGTGGCCGATCTCGCCCGCAGCCACCTGGCTCCGTTCGGCAAGCTTCCTCACCTCGGCAGCAACCACGGCGAACCCCTTGCCGTGTTCGCCGGCGCGCGCGGCCTCGATCGCGGCGTTCAATGCCAGCAGGTTGGTCTGCCGGGCGATCTCCTCGATCACGGAGATCTTCCCCGCGATATCCTTCATGGCCCTCACCGCCTCGGACACGGCCTTGCCGCTCTCCAGGGCGTCGCTGGCGCTTTTCTGGGAGATCTTCTCGGTCGCAACGGCGTTGTCGGCGTTCTGCCTGATCGTTGCATGCATCTCCTCGATCGATGCCGATGCCTCTTCAGCCGAGGCCGCCTGCTCCGTGCCGCCCTGGGACATCTGCTCGGACCCGGCCGCGAGCTGACGGCTGCCTGACGCAACGTTATCCGCCGCGTTCTTGACGTCCGACACGACCTCTTTCAGCTTCAGCACCATGGACCCTATGGCGGTGAACAGCATTCCGATCTCGTCGCCTGACTCCGCATCGACGGCGCGGGTCAGATCGCCGCCGGCCACCTGCCCGACGATGGCGTTCAGGCGGGCGATGGGTTTCAGAGCGAGGAACCGGAAGAGCAGGTAGACGATGAGCGATACCAGGAGCATGGTCCCGATGGACAGGCCGGCGAGGATCGCCTGCGACGCCCGGAGCGCGGACCGGACGTGGCCCGTTGAGTATCCGATCTTCACCGTGCCGATCTGCTCATTCTGCTGCATGATCGGGCTCGTGAATTCCAGCACGCCGGTCTTGTCCAAGTTCTCTTTCGACAGGCTGGCCAGTAATTTTCCGTCCCTGTCCTGGATGCCGACGAAGACGATGTCCTGATCGCCCGCGGACACATAGCGCACGTGATTGTCAAGGAAGGAAAAATTGAAGCTCAGGATCGGCTCTGCGGAGATCGCGGCCAGGATTCTCGCCACGTTCTCGCCCTTCCCGGTGAGTTCGTTCACAAGAACCTTCTTTTCATGGGCGTTGATGATGAGGCCCATGGCGGTGAAGATCAGCAGGAGGGCCAGCAGGATGCTGACCAGGAACTTCCTGGTCAGCGTCCAGTGGAACAGAAAGGTGTTGGTCATGGTTTCATCTCCTCTTTCGCGCCGCTGGCGCCGTCCGCCGAAAACGGGGACCCGGGCTGTGACGCGGTTCGCATTCTAGAGCGCCCCGGCGACCTTCGCAGCCTTGCGGAGTTCGTCGTACTCCTTATCGGTGACCGGGATGAACCCGGTGAGCCGCGCCGGACCGAGAATCTTCTCGTTCTGCGGATCGTTCGGCTTCAACTTGAGCAGGGCGGCCCGTATCTTTGACGCCATCTCCGGCTTCAGCTTCGCGGTGGCAAAGAAGGGCCAATTTGGGAAATAGTCGGTATAGCCCACGATCCTGATCTGGGAGACATCCAGCTTGTCCTTCATTTTGTCCAGCTCATCCTCCCGGATGCCGCCGGCATCGGCCGTCTTGTTGAACACGGCCGCGGTGACGTTCTCATGCTTCTTCGCAAAGGGGAGCACGGTGAAATCCCTGTTGACGTCCAACCCCGCCTTGCTCAGGAGAAGCATTTGGAAGACGTATCCCGCGGCCGAATCGTTGTCGACGAAGATGAGCTTTTTCCCTTTCAGATCCTGGACCTTGGCGATGCCGCTGTCCTTTCTCACGATGATGATCCCGCGAAGACGGGTGCCGCTCTTCACCTCCGATGACAGGGCGAGGGGCTCAAGGTTGCTCTTCTCCTTCGCCTGGACATAGATGAGGGGATTTGCGAACCCCACGTCCATCTGTCCCGCCTTCACGGCGTCCTTGAAGGCATCGAAGTCCTTGGGGACCACGATGGTAAACTTTTCCCCGGTCTCCCTGCTCAAGTACTCGGCAAGGGGACTGTACATTGCCTGCAGCTCACCCGCGCTGAGACGCGGCAGCGCCCCGAACTTTATCTCCGCGGAAGCGGCGCCCGGCTGGAAAGCCATGACCGCAAAAGCGACAACTGCTGACGACACGATCATTCTGATGGTTCCTCTGTTCATACGCCCTCCTGTGTGTTTTGATCCATTTTCGGGTATATTCACGCCACGCCGCGTGTCTTTCGATAACCATGGGCTGCGCTGCATATTCTGTCGTCCGTCGAGGATGGTGCTCGCTGCCACGGGGCCGGATCAGGCAACCCGGCTGCTCCCTTCGTTCCAGCGCGCTTCATGAAGGCGCTCCCGCACCATGCGCAGGTAGTCCGCCCGGAATTTCCGCAGCTGATAATCGTGGTAATTGCTCTCCTTGAGATCAGCCCATGCCTGCAGCTTGTTCGCTTCGCTCCGTTTCCTGGCTGCAGAGATCATCGCCGGGGTTATGACCACCGAGCGCGTAGTGAGCTTTTCGTATCCATAGTAGTCCATAAATTCGTCCGCCAGAGTCTCGATGACGGCGATCTCATCGAGGGACAGGGCCTTCTTGAACTTGTCGATGTTCGCCGGAATGGGGGCCTTGGCATTGGATTCCCACAGGACGGACATGACGGAAATCTTCCGGGCTTCGTGGGAGCGAGAAACGTCGAGCATGGCCGGAAAATATTCGATGCCGAAGAACGAACAGATCTTCCTGAGCACGGCCTCCTGGCTGGACACGAAGTCCTCGTAGCGGATGGTCAGGACCCTTTCGGGATAGGTGTCTGCAAGCTTTTTGCACGCCTCGTAAGCCTTCACCCAGGTCATGGCGTTCAGGAGCGTGTCGAAATCGTGGATGATGGCCTTGTTCATGCTGCTGATCTGGGCCCGCGGATCGCGCACCACGTTCAGGAACAGCATATCGTCGAAGAGCGACATAAGTTCGCCGGCGTAGTGAACGCTGTCCAGCGATTTGTCCATGACGACGCGGGCCCCCCGCTTTGCGCAGGTTTGGAACAGCAGTTCCCAGAGCACCCGGTGCACGCTCCGCGGCCCGTCCTTGATGGCATTGAAGATCTCTTCCGGCTCGAAGACCACATTAGGCCATTTCACCAAGCTCACGGTCTGCAGACCGACGACGTCGACGATCAACTGAAAATAGGCGCGGTCGTCGCGCAGATCGCCGTACAGTTCTACAAGGGGCATGAAGTCGACGATATGCAGAGGGTAGGGCGCATAGAACTCGGGATTGAAGTTCAGCCTGAGCCGAAGTGCGTGGCTGCCGCATCGCCGGAGCGGGATCATGAGTACCGGTCTTGGTCTGTTGCGTGATACGACATCGCTCCGCTGCATTGTGTGGTTCTCCATGATGAACAGTCTCCTTATCATATCATGCTTTTCGAGCATTCCGATGCTCGAAAACGATTGGTACGTTTCTGTTCCATTTGTATTTATGCAAGACGTACGCCAACCAGCGCAGGTGTGTCTCGGAGTGCAAAGGAATGATGTAATGTGAAATTGTTTGCTCCTAACTGTTATCATAAACGGAGAGCTTTTTTCGGGGGACGGAGCGGAAACGATGACAATTCAGCGAAAGATCAAGCTTTTTGTCCCGACCGCCTGACGCGCCTGGCGCAGCGCATGGGTCATGCAGATAATGCGCGCGGTGTTGATGCCGGTATCAACGGGAGGCGCTGCACGGCGTCATTCATTCTCAAGAATGAGATAAAGGCGGCGAGGCATTCTTATGAATGAGACAGACGATATTTTATGTTCAGAACAGCATGGCGGCATTTCGCCGGAAGTCATTGGCTTACCGATGTATGCAACAACCTGGACGGGTCTGGTATGAATACTGCATTCTTAAGTTTGAGCAAGATTATGATTGTCCATACTATTATTTGATGCTTTGTGATGAACGACATACTGAACATGAATAGGAAAGAAACAGAAATGCTTGCGGTCCTCGTGGCGGCGGAGCGGAAGGCAGGAGCAGCCATCCTGACCGTATACCGTTCTCCGGTGAGCGTGGAACACAAAGCAGACAGGAGCCCGGTGACTGCCGCGGACAGGCTTTCCCACGAGATCGTGACCGCTGCCCTGAAGCGGAATTATGCCTACCCGGTCCTGAGCGAAGAAGGGAAGAGCGTCGAATATGACGAGCGCAGGCGGTGGGAGACCTTCTGGCTCGTGGACCCGCTGGATGGGACCAAGGAGTTCATCAACGGGAACGGGGAATTTACGGTGAACGTCGCCCTCATCCGCGGGGGCGTACCGGTCATGGGCGCCATCTACATGCCGGTAAAGGACCTTCTGTACTATGCGGTCAAAGGGGGCGGTGCGTACAAGATCGAACATGAGCTGACCGTCCGGCTTCCGCTGAGGACGGAGCGAAAGGACTTTACCGTGGCGGGGAGCCGTTCCCATGCATCCCGGGAGTTCGAGGATTATGTGCGGACACTCCGCGCCCGGCACGAAGACCTCGCCTTCGTCTCGGCCGGGAGCTCGCTGAAGTTCTGTCTCGTGGCCGAAGGGGCCGCAGACCTGTATCCGCGCCTGGGTACCACCATGGAATGGGACACCGCTGCGGGCCAGGTGATCGTTGAAGAGGCGGGCGGCAGGGTGGTCGAAGCGGGAAGCGACAGACCGTTGAGATACAACAAGGCTGATTTGCGGAATCCCCATTTTATCGCTACAAGGAGCGGATACCATGAATAAGATACCGGGAACCATGAAGCTCATCACTCCCTACGGCGGCAGGCTCGTGGATCTCCTCGTCCCCGATGAGGGGCGCGGCGTCCTGCTCCAGAAGGCGAAACGCCTGCCGTCCATCCAGATATCGTCCCGGTCGGTATGCGACCTGGAGCTGCTGGCCGTGGGGGCGTTCTCTCCCCTGGACCGGTTCATGGGCGAGAAGGACTATCGGTCCGTGCTCAAGGACATGCGGCTGGCCGATGGCACCCTCTTTCCCCTGCCCCTCACGCTTCCCGCTGACAATGTTGACGGCCTGGCGATTGGCAAAGAACTGGTCCTGCGAAGCCCCACGAACGAGATGCTGGCCATCATGCGGCTGGACGAGATCTTCGCGTGGAACCTGGACGAGGAGTCTACGGCAGTGCTGGGGACCACGGATTCGCGCCATCCCCTGGTCTCGGAGATGCATACCTGGGGCCGGTATTATCTCTCCGGGCCGCTCACCGTGCTGAACCTGCCGCGGCACAACGACTTTCAGGGGCTGCGAAGCGCCCCGGCCGAGGTCCGCGCCGCGCTCGAGGCCATGGGCCGGGAAAACGTGGTCGCCTACCAGCCCCGGCATCCCATGCACCGGGCCCATGAGACGCTGACCAAGGAGGCGGCCGAGGAAATTGACGGTTCGCTCCTTATCCAGCCCGTCGTCGGCGTCACCGGGTACAACGACCTGGACCACTACACGCGCGTGCGGTGCTACGAGACACTGTTCGAGAACTATTACGACCCCGGGCGGACGCTGCTGAACCTGGTCCCGCTCGCCGTCCGCATGGCGGGGCCGCGGGCCGGGCTGTGGCACGGCATCATCAACCGGAATTACGGGGCCAACCACTTCATCATCGGCCGCGATCCCCACGGTCCGGGGAAGGATTCACAGGGAAAGGACTTCTATGACACCTGCGACGTGCAGCGGCTCTTCCGGAAACACGAAGCCGAGATCGGCGTGCGCATCATACCGCATAAGGAAATGGTATATGTGCCCCGGGGCAACCGGTACGAGGAATCGGGCCGGATCGTGAACGGAACGGAAGAGTATCTCCGCGTATCGGCTACGACCGTGATCGAGGATTCCCTGTTCCGCGGCAAGCGGCTGCCGGAATGGTTCACCTATCCGGAAGTGGCGCAGATCCTGTACGAGGCCAATCCGCCCCGGACGCGCCAGGGCTTCTGCGTCTGGCTCACCGGACTGCCGAGCTCGGGAAAGTCCACCATCGCCGGCGTCCTCGCACCCCTGCTCCTGTCGTCGGGCAGGCGGGTGACGGTCCTCGACGGCGACGTGGTTCGGACACACCTCACGAAAGGCCTGGGCTTCAGCAAGGAGGACCGGATCACGAACATCCTGCGCGTCGGCTTCGTGGCGTCCGAGGTGGTCCGGCACGAGGGCGTGGCGATCTGCGCGCTTATCAGCCCTTTTGCTTCCGCCCGGGACCAGGTCCGTGCCATGGTGGGCGGGGAACGGTTCGTGGAGGTGTTCGTGGACACGCCCGTCGATGTCTGCGAAGTGCGGGACGTGAAGGGAATGTACACTCAGGCAAAGCGCGGCGAGATCAAGGGTTTCACCGGCGTCGACGACGCCTATGAACCGCCCTGCGCTCCGGAGGTCTGCATCGATACCGTTGCCGCGACGGCCGAGGAGAGCGCACGGCAGATCATGGAGGTCCTGGTCCGGAAGGGATTCCTGGCCTTCGTGGAAAAGCGTGCGAAGCAGCGGACGCCGCGTACGGGCGCCGCGCAGGCGGTGAAACATTGACGCAGGCCCATGGCAAGGGAGGAACCGTGTCCAGGGATGAGGTTCCCGCAGAAGCGGCAGGAGAGGACGCAGCCGGCCCGGCGTCGCTGGGCGCGCTGTTCCTCACGTTCCTCAAGATCGGGAGCACCGCCTTTGGCGGGTTCATGGCGCTCATATCGGTCGTGCAGAATTACGCCGTGGAGCGGAGAAAGCTGCTCAGGCCCGGGGATATGCTGGACGGGATCTCGCTGGCGACGATCCTGCCCTGACCGATCGCCGTGAACGTGGTGGGCCTACGTGGGCTACCGGGTGCGCGGCGGCATGGGCGCCCCCCTGGTAAGCGCCATCGGCGTGATCCTTCCCTCGTTCCTCCTTCTCGTCATCCTGAGCTTCTTCTATTTCCGCCTCGGCCAGATACCGGCGGTGGGCAGGTTGTTCCCGGGTTTCATTCCCGCCGTGGCAGCCATCATCCTGGCGGCGGCGTGGAACATGGGGACCAAGGCGATCACGGGGGCCCCCGAGGCACTTATCGCCCTTGCGGCGGCGGGCCTCCTGCTCGGCGTCGGCGGGTTCACGGTCACGCTTGGCATCATCGGCATGATCGCCGCCGCGGGCGTGACGGTCGCGAGAACTGCGCCGTTCACCGGGACCTCGGCGCTGATCTTCGCGGCGGCCCTCGCCGCCCTGCTCCGGTTCAAGATGGAGACGGCATGGATCATCCCTGCCGCAGGGATCGCGGGACTTCTCCTGTACTGAGACGGCTCGTTTGCCGCGGGAGCAAGGACAGAACGTCGCGAACAACGCATACTAAGGAGGCACTTCCCTGATGCCCATATTCATGATCGGAACGCAGCGTTCGGGATCGAACCTGCTCCGGCTGATGCTGAACCAGCTGCCCGAGATCGCGGCACCTCATCCGCCGTCCTTGTTTCCCTGATACGATCCGGCGCCCTGCCGAAAAAAATCCCCCTGGCGGCCCCGCCGATGTATGATATCCACAGCACCCGTATCCTGAAGGAGGTTCGCCTTGTCTCAATCCAGAACGGTTCGCACGATCATCAAGAGCAAGCCGACGCTTGAAGGCGCTGGAGTGCATCTCAAGCGGGTATTCGGCAACAACGAAGTATCGCTGTTCGACCCCTTCCTGCTGCTCGACGATTTCCGCTCCGACGATCCCGCCCACTATATCGCGGGCTTCCCGTGGCACCCGCATCGCGGGATAGAGACGATCACGTATGTCCTCAAGGGAGACGTGGAGCACGGCGACAGCATGGGGAACAAGGGCGTCATTTCGTCCGGAGATACGCAGTGGATGACCGCGGGAAGCGGCATCATCCACCAGGAAATGCCGCAGGGCGACCCGGAGGGACGAATGGAGGGTTTCCAGCTCTGGGCCAATCTTCCCCGGTCCCACAAGATGATGGACCCTCGCTACCGGGACGTGAAGCGGTCGCAGGTCCCCGAGGTCAGGACGGAAAGCGGCGCGACGATAAAGGTCATCTGCGGCAGGGTGGGGAAGCACCAGGGGCCGGTCCGGGACATCGTCATCGACCCTGAATATTTTGACGTGACCGTGCCTGCGGGAGCGGAGTTTGTTCACCCGACCAAGCGGGGTCATACGGTATTCGCCTATGTCATCGAAGGCAAGGGTCGCTTCGACACGAGCTCGGATGCTTTCATCGGCAACGGGACCCTTGCGCTGTTCGCCGACGGCGACACGGTAGCGGTCACTGCGAAAAACGAACCGGTGGAGCCCCTCCAGCATCCCGACATGTCGGGACTTGATAACGCGACATCCCGCAGCAGCGGGGTGCGTTTTCTGCTCATTTCGGGCAAGCCCATCGGTGAGCCCGTTGCCTGGTCCGGGCCGATCGTGATGAATACTGAAGAAGAGCTGGAGGAGGCCTTCGAGGAGCACCGGAATGGCACATTTATCAAAGACAAGCAATGATCTAAAAGGCAAGGCATTTACCGCTGGGGACGCAGAGGAAAACACTTCAATACGAGGAGGAGCGCCGCATGGGATTCAAAGAAACAAAGCCTGAGCTGCTGACCGATAATCCGTTCAAACTTATCGGATCGGACTGGATGCTCATCACCGCGGGAACGCCGGAGTCGTTCAACACCATGACCGCGAGCTGGGGCGGGCTGGGCATCCTGTGGGAACGGAAGGTGGCCGCCTGCTTCATAAGGCCCACCCGGTTTACCTTCGAGTTTGCCGAGAGGTCGCCGTATTTCACACTTTCCTTCTTCGAGGAGCAGTACCGCAAGGCGCTGACCTACTGCGGGACCCATTCCGGCAGGAATACGGACAAGGTCAAGGAAGCGGGCCTCACGCCCGTGAAGGAGGACGGCTTTGTCTATTTTGAAGAGGCCAGGCTGGTGCTGGCCTGCAGAAAGCTCTACTATCAGAATATCGTCCCCGAACGGTTCCTTGATCCTAAGATCGAGAGCATGTACCCCCAGAAGGACTACCACCGGATGTACATCGGCGAGATCGTGAAGTGCCTGGTGCAGGCAGTGTAACGGGGGGGCCGAATTGTCATGGGCAAGGGTTGGCTGAAGGACAAGAGAAGGGTTATCGAGCTTGCCGCCACGCTGGTCCTTGCAGGCGTCATTGTGTGGCAGTACGGCAGTCTCGCGCCCCGGGTCATCATTGTCCTGTCCTTCCTGCTGAGCCTTGCCGTGGCTTTCGTCCAGCTGCCGTTCCTGGCCGGCTTTTACGGCCGCCGCCGCTTCAGGCCTGCGCTGGTCGTCCTCATCGTTGTCCTGCCGTTCCTCATATCGCTGGGATACGAATTCGCATACCACAAGGACCTGCTGAAGCTTTTCACCGAGGAGTGGCTGGGTGAGGACCAGGCGGCAGCATCGGTCATCATGGTCATCGCACTGCCGGTCCTGTCGTTCCTGGCCGGGTCCTTGAGCAGAAAATACCGGCGGAATTAGCCGGCGTGAACACCGGCGGAGGGAAAGAACCATGCCGAGTTTTATCAAGGCAGCGACCATCATCCAGGCGGCGGGGAACAAGCCGAAGATCATCGAAGAGTATATCGGCCGGGTGAACTCGAACACAGCGGACGTGAGCATCGCCCGCATGAAGAGCCCTTCCGGCTGGGCCGAGCCGGGCCAGACGCCGGAGTTCGACGAGTACACAGTGGTGTTCAAGGGCATGCTCCGGGTCGAAACGCGGGAGGGAGCTTTCGACGTGTGCGCGGGGCAGGCGATCATTACGCGCCGGGGAGAATGGGTCCGGTACGCTTCGCCTGGTCTTGACGGAGCGGAATATGTCGCGGTTTGCCTGCCGGCGTTCTCGCCGGAGACCGTGCACCGGGACGGATAGCCCCCTCCTTGCCGCAGATACCAATAAAAATAACCTTGACAAGATATAATAGTTAAACTATAATGCTCCTGTGTGCGGAAAGCGCACATGCTTGTCCCACTTTAGAAAAGGAGGCTCGGACAATGATACAAGTGATAAAGAAGATGATATGTTCAACAGTTCTTGCGGTAGGTATTTTGGTTCTGTTCTCGGGGAGCGCAGTGGCAGAGGGGGTGCTCAAATTGGGGTTTGATTCCGCCGGGCAAATGGAAGTGACGGGCAGCGGGACCACCCAGAGCAAGACCTATGACGCGAATAGCGGCGTGTCCCTGGCGTTCGAGGGTCATGGCGCGTTCGGCACTAACGTTGATTTCGGCGGGGGCATTGAGTTTCAGTCGTACCGCGAACTGACCAAGTTCCCCGGCGGCGGGTCGTTTCAGTTCGTGCCGATCTACCTGCTGATGCGGCTGCATCCCGAGATGAGCGATATAACTCCCTATCTGGCGATGCAGCTCGGATTTTCCATCTTCAATGCCGACACCAAGTTCACCGGCAATGGATTCTTTACGACCACGCCGGGCGGTCATTTCGGTCTCGGAGTCGGCGTCATCCTGGACAAGAACTTCCTGATGGAGATCATGTCGACGGTCGACACCGGCGGTTTGCAGCATAACAACGTGCAGGTGCTCGACGTGACCTATTCCAAGGTGACCCTGGGTATCGGGCTCTATTTCTGATCTTACTGGCTTTCACATCCGGCCGTCCGGCCGCCGATCCGCTGTCTGCTCTGAATAAAAAAGCGCCCCAGGGACCTGATCCCGGGGCGCTCTTTCTTTTTTCGCTTGCTCGCTCCCTGACCGCCGTCGTCCAGGGACCGGGAACCGATCGGTTCAGCTCCGCTCCCGCAGCGCGTGGAGACGGTTGTGCAGGCTGTTCATCATCGTGTCCTTGCTGCATCCCCCGCAGGCAAAATCCTTTTTCCCCTTGAGTTCTCTGCGCCTCAGCAGGCAGGGGGTCCGGGTGATCATGTCGTCGAAGAGCTTGCAGTAATAGCGATACTCCTGGGCGACGTTTTTATGGGCGCTGGCCAGTGTGTCCCTTTTGTC
Source organism: uncultured Nitrospiraceae bacterium (assembly GCA_964364055.1). Lineage (GTDB taxonomy): Bacteria > Nitrospirota > UBA9217 > UBA9217 > UBA9217 > JAAXXJ01. The sequence goes on from CAYILT010000001.1 coordinate 40,202, forward strand.
GATAAGCTCCGTCATGCTCTCCTCCCCGCTATTGTTTTGCTCCAGAAAATGCAACAATGATAAACTGTTTATGACCAAAATTATCGTTGAAATGCAGCTTAATGGCAATCCCCCTGCCGGGGTATTTTTCGGGTATGCGGCGAGAATGCGGCATTCACGATAGACCTTCTGTCGGCACGGCACCCTGAGCGATCAGACAGGACGGCGCGGTCCCGGATAACGATGAAATGCATTTGGACACGGAAAAACTAAAGCAGGACAAGTCTTAGACAGGATAACAGGATTGACAGGATTTTAACAAAGCTTTTATCCGGTTTATCCTGTAATGGTTCGACAAGCTCACCATCATGAGCCCGTCGAATGATCCTGTCAAAATAATTCTTTGATGCATTCGTAAAAAGTCCGAAAAGGTGTCTTTGCGAGCGAAGCGAAGCAATCTCGCAGTTTGTAACTGATTGAAAAAGCGAGATTGCCGCGTCGCTCCGCTCCTCGCAATGACAGCACTGGGGACTTTTTACGAGATAATCATTCTTTGGTTTCGGCTTGTCCGGGTTGGGTATGATATGATAAAACAGAACGCATAGAATACTCTGGCGGGGGGGCGAACAATGGACAAAGAACAGCAGGAACACAAGGCGGAAACAAGCGAGCGGGACATGCTTGCCGGACGCATACTCTACCTTGAGGAGCGCCTCGACAGGCTCGAAGGAATGCGTGGCAAGGCCGGAACTGTTCCTTATCCTGCCTGGCCTCTCGCCCTGGGATTCGCCGCCCTGGCGTTCGGATACCTTGGAATGGGCCTGCCGCGGCACCCCTACCAGTATCTTTTTTCCGGCCTTCTTGTGCTCCTGGCGTATCACCGCGGTTTCCTGCGCCTGCCGGGGGTCCCCTGGCGGTGGCCGCAGATCGCCGTGAACTTCCTGTCACTGGCGCTGTTCCTCATGATCGTGCTGGGAGGCGGCGTCCGGCTTCCCTTCGCTTGGATGAGGTCTCCGGGTGTCGTAAAGACCCCGACTCCCGAAGAAGGCTCCTGGTACCGCGCGGTCATTCCTGACTACTCGATCCAGTGGAACAATATCTCCGGGGTCTCCGACTGGAGCATCGACGTCACGAAGATCCAGGCGTTCCTGCTGATCGCGACGCTCGCGGGGGCCTTGTTCCGTTTTCAGGGATTCACCTCCATTACGGCGCTGGCGCTGCTCATCGTTTCCATCCCGGTCTATCTCACCTTTACCTGGGACTGGGTGGTGCTGTTCCTCCTCTGCGGCGGCGTTTCCCTCTACCTGCAGTCACGGGCGAATATGCCGCTCCATGACTCGTGACGCTTTCCGACGGCCGCGATGAAAGAGGATTGAACGATGTCGAAGAACCTCATGGTGCGGCTCGGGGTGATACTTTCTTTTTGATCCCATCTGCGGTATCATGGTCCACATAATGGGCCGGCCAAGTAAAAACCCTTCACCCCCTCATACCGCGTCTCTGGCGGAGGATGTCGCACGTCTTTCCCGTCTTCTCACCCGGGAGCGCGATAACCTGCCGCATGCCTATCTCCGCGACCAGGGGCTCCGGAATGCCTACCTTGCCTACTTCCTGCCGCCTAACCTCGCCAAGATACAGGTGCCGCTCCGGGAACTCTCTCTCCATCCCGCCAACCTTCTCGCTAAGGAACGGCTGCGGGTCCTTGACCTGGGCGCCGGTCCCGGGACGTCCGTCCTCGGCATCCGGGAGTTCTTCAGGCAGAGAGGGAACGGGCAGTATCTCGAATTCACCGCAGTGGATCAAGTGGGCGAGAACCTGAAGGAAGCCGAGGCCCTGTTCCGGGAAGCGGGCGGGAGAACGGACAGCCGTGCGACCCTTGCCACGGTCAGGTCCGGCATCGAGGCGATCGCGGGGCGTTCGGGCGGACCCTTCGACATCATCGTGCTCTCTAACGTGCTGAACGAGATGTTCCTTCGGGAAACGGACCGCATTAGGAAGCGTACGGAGCTGGTCAGGAACATCTTGGAGCGCCTCCTTGCCGCTGACGGCAGCTGCATCATCATCGAGCCGGCCCTCCAGGAAACGTCGCGCGAACTGCTCATGGTGAGGGACGGCATGGTGGACGGGGGATCGCACGTATATTCACCCTGCCTTGTCCAGGGGCATTGTCCCGCGCTGGTGAATCCCAAGGACTGGTGCCACGAGGACCGGCCCTGGGACCCGCCGGAATTGGTCCGGGAACTTGACGCGCTCACGGGCCTGCGGAAGGATTCATTGAAATTCTCCTATCTCATACTGCGCAATGACTCCCGATCGTTTGCGGACGCCTGCGGTACCAAGAGCTACCGGGTGGTGAGCGAGCCGCTTGCATCAAAGGGCAAGCTGGAGTTCTACTTTTGCGGGAAAGAAGGGAGACGGCTTGCGACGAGGCTGGATAAGGACGCCTCCCCCGCGAATGGCCCTTTCGAGCGCCTTCGGAGGGGAGACGTTGTCCGCGTTGAGGGCCTGGTCATCGAGGAAAGGCGCTTCCGGATAACGAAGGAGTCGCGGGTGAAGCCGCTCTACGCATTCCCTCAGGACCGGACGCAACGGTTGCCGGTGATATGAACCTCATTCTTCTATTCCCTGACGACATGGTGACTGATGCACGCGCGCGGATCACCGGCCGCCGGCTCCGGCATGTCCTCGAGGTCCATCGCGCGGGAGTCGGTGACGAACTTGTTGTCGGTCTGCTGGGCGGACGGATCGGCACGGGCAGGGTGGAACGGGTGGACGATGCTCTCCTGGAGATGGAAGTCAGCTTCGACCGTGACCCGCCTGCCGGGCTTCCGCTCACGGTCGTTCTCGCTCTCCCGCGGCCCAAGGTGCTCCGGCGCGTCCTGCATTCCCTTTCGGTCATGGGAGTCAAGCGCATTGTGCTCGTCAATGCGGCGAGAGTGGAGAAGAGCTACTGGCAAACGCCGTTCCTGTTGCCGGAGGCGATCGGCCGGCAGCTGGTGCTCGGACTCGAACAGTCCCGCGATACGTCACTGCCGGAGGTGCTGCTCAAGCCGCGTTTCAAGCCCTTCGTAGAGGATGAGCTTCCGGGAATGATCAAAGGTTCTCTCCCGCTCGTGGCCCATCCCGGAGGCGCCGCGACGTGTCCGCGTGACGTTCGCGGTCCCGTGACCCTTGCGATAGGTCCGGAAGGGGGCTTTGTCTCCTACGAGATAGAGAAACTGGTTTCACTCGGCTTCACACCGGTCAGCCTGGGGGAACGGGTCCTGAATGTGGAGACCGCCATCCCCGCGCTTATTGGACGGCTGATGTCCTGATGCAAGAAAAAGCTGGAACCTATTACAATCTCTCGTATAATCGTGTATCAGGTACCTCCGCGGTGAGCCGAAGGCTCATGAGCGGTTTGCTCCACAGTGAGCAGAATTTGATGGGTCCCTGGCTCATGGTTTCTCGGTACTGCCTACATTCACGATGAAAAAGAAGATCCTCATCATAGTCTGCATCTTTACCCTGCTCGCAGTCGCAGGCGGCGCAGCACTCATTTATTCGATTAAACACATTTCATTGAATTTGAATGAAGTGCTCTTGCTGCACCAAGTTGAGATCCAGCGGGAGCAGCTCCTGCTGAAGGTTCACCAGGTTCAGGAAGATCTGTATTCGCAAAGCACGAGACATCCGGAAAGCGCCGAGGTCATGATCGGTCGCGTGAACCGCATGGGGGTGGCGATCACGGACTGCTTTCGTTGCCATCATACGGAGAGCGTTACCGAACGATTGTTAGATCTCCAGCAGCAGATCGGCCAATTCGATGACCAGCTGACAAAGACCCTGTCGTTAAGAGCGAAAGGCAACCGGTTTCTGGAGGAGCGGGAAGAGGCGACTCTCATTGGGGATTCACTCATCAGCAAGATCAACACCATGATCATCCTGACCAACCAGATGCTCGCTGAACGGATTGAGCGCTCACGGCAGTCTATGAGGTGGTCAGAACTCATTGTGATAGTGCTCGTCATTTGCGGCCCCCTGATGGTCGCGGCATTCGGTTTCACGACGCTTTACAGCTTTGCATCTCCGATACAGATCCTCCTCTCTGCAACGAAGCGTTTGAAGACCGGCGACCTGGATTTCCGGGTTGCCGGCCTGAAGAACGAGTTTGCGGAACTGGCGGTGGCTTTCAATGACATGGCCAGCGCCCTTCGCGAGCGCCTGAAGGAAATAACGGAGAGCGAACGCCGCTATCGCCTGTTGTTCGAAAGCGCGGCAGACGCCATCTTCATTCTCGATGCCGAAGGGGACGGTGCGGGCAAGATCGTTTCCGCCAACCGGTCTGCGGCAGCGATGCACGGCTATCCGGTGGAAGAGCTCACGTCGTTGAATATACGGGACATTGATGCTCCTGCTGCGGCGCTGCAGTCATACGAGCGGATCGAACGGTTGCTGAAAGGAGAATGGATAAAGGCCGAGATCGACCATGTGAAAAAGGACGGCACGGTGTTTCCCGTTGAAATCAGCGCCGGAGTGTTCGAGTTCGACAATCACAAGTATATCCTCGCTATCGACCGGGACATGACGGAGCGAAGGCGGGCTGAAGAGCTGCTTCAGCGGGCGGAGCATCTCAGGACCACCGGTGAACTTGCCGCCGGACTGGCGCACGAGATCAAGAATCCCCTTGCGGGCATCAAGATAACGATGGAGACCCTCGCCGAGGAATCCTATCTCCTGCAGGAGGACCGGAGCGTTCTTTTCAAGGTCATCGATGAGATCAAACGCATCGACGGATTGATCAAGGACCTGCTGAATTTCGCACGGCCTCCCCGGCCGCACTACAGGGCAACTGATGTGAATGCTGTTCTCGATGCAGCCGCGCAGCTGGTGATGCAGAACCGCACCCAAAAGGAGGGCGTCTCCCGCACGATAGATCTCGTGAAGGATTTCGCGCCTGACCTTCCCGAAATCATCGCCGATCCGATGCAGCTCAGGCAGGTGTTCATGAACCTCCTCATGAATGCCGTCGATGCCATGCCCGAATGCGGCTCCGTGATCTTGAGGACATGCTTCGATGAGACCGTGTGCGCTATCACCGTTTCCCTATCCGATTCCGGGAAAGGGATGGACGCCGCGGGCCTGAGCAAGATATTCCAGCCTTTTTTCACGACCAAGGCAGGGGGGACCGGCCTGGGGCTGGCCATATCTAAACGGCTGATCGAGGAGCAGGGGGGGCAGATCGCCATCGAAAGCAGCCTGGGGACGGGAACGACGTTCAACATAACACTCCCCTGTAACCGCGGAAAGGAAACACCACGTGATCAAGGTTAACGGCAGAATTCTCTTTATCGACGACGATGAGCTCATCGGGACGATGCTCTCCCGGTCACTGAAGAGCAGCGGATACGAGGTCCGCGTGGAGACCGGCGCCGAAGGCATTGTAGACAAAATTAAAACATGGTTCCCCGACATCGTGCTCCTCGATATCAACCTGCCGGGACGGAGCGGGATCGACATCCTGCGGGAGATCGTGGAGCAGAGGGTCGCCACGCAGGTCGTCATGCTGACAGCCGATGATTCTGCCGAGACGGCCGTGAAGGCGATGAAGCTGGGCGCGGCGGATTACCTCACCAAGCCGTTCAACATCGAGGAAATGAAGGTCCTTTTCCAAAATATCCTCGAGAGGGTGAATCTGACCCGGGAGGTCGACTATCTCAGAAAGGTCCGTGCGGAAGCGTTCGATCGTGAGATGATCGGCGTGTCGGGTGTGATGATGGAGCTGAGATCGATGGTGGAAAAAATGGCCGCTGCCCGCGTTTCGAGCCTTCTCATTACGGGAGAAAGCGGGACCGGCAAGGAGCTCCTGGCCAGGTACTTTCACGGCTTGCTGCACGGCCCTGAGGAAGACAGGAGACGGCCGTACATCGCGGTCAATTGCGCGGCGCTGCCGGAGCACCTGCTGGAGAGCGAGCTTTTCGGCTACGAAAAAGGATCGTTCACCGACGCCAAAACGGACAAAAAGGGCGTTTTCGAGCTTGCGAACGGGGGCGTGATCCTGCTCGACGAGGTCGGTGAAATGCAGCCCGCTCTCCAGAGCAAGCTGCTGCGTTTTCTCGAGGAAAGACAGGTCAGGCACATCGGGGGAGCTGAGAACATCCCCGTGAACGTCACGGTGATCGCTACGACGAACAAAAACCTTTCCGATGCGGTCCAGAAGGGCGCATTCAGGAGCGACCTGTTCTACCGGCTGAACAGTTTTCATGTCACCATGCCCTCTCTCCGGGAGCGCAAGGAGGACATTTCGCTGCTGGCCCGGCATTTCATCTCCTTGTTCCGCAGGAAGTACAAGAAAAAAGGCATTGCGTCCCTTTCACCGGAAGCAGCAAATATCATGGCTGCCTATCAGTGGCCCGGGAACATCAGGGAACTGAAAAATTGCGTGGAACGACTCGTTGTGCTCGGGAACGAGGGTGAGATACGGGCTGAACATCTGCCGAGGGCGCTGACCAGCATGCTGCCGGCAACTGACCGATCCGCGGAAAGGCGCTTTGTCCTGCCCGATGCCGGCATATCCCTTGAGGACCTGGAGCGGGACATCATTCTCCAGGCGCTCGAAAAGACGAAGCATAACAAGGCGCAGGCCGCAAAACTCCTGAACATCACCTACGACACGCTGAGATACCAGGTAAAGAAATATGGATTGGAAGAATAGGAGCGGACCGGCAGGTATCTGGAAATGGCCTACTCTTTTCCCGCGACGGGGCGGCTGGAAAGTTCCGATACGAGTGCCTGCACCTGGTCGAGGTCGAAAGGCTTCGGAAAGAAATGGCAACCATTGCTGCGCAGAGATCGCAGTTGTTCTTCGCTTAGAACACCAGCCGTCATGATGATGATCCTGGTCGCCGGTGAACGTTCACGGAATATCTTCATCAGCTCGAGGCCGTTCGTGTCGGGAAGCTGCACATCGAGAAAGCAGATGTCATAGGAAGCGCGTTGTATCTCACTGAGGGCATCCTTTCCATTGGTGACAGCCGTCACGTCGGTCCCGCCGTGCTTGAATGTCTTGGACAGGGAATATAAAATAAGAGCTTCGTCATCGACAAGCAATATATTCGTCATAGTCCCAGAGTCCTCAGTATATAACCCTTCTTTTCAACTATAGTGAACGCGTTCTGAATTTCGGAACAGCGGCTCTTGCCTTGACCGACCACCTAATCTGACCGCAATCCATGCTTCCTGATAGCCGCTTCTAAACACAATAGTTCATATTGATGCAGAAAGTTATTATAGCAAATTCTTCGGTGCAGGTTATCGCATGAGCATAAGAGCGCAATTGAGGGGTTTGTAATATTAATAATTGGTCATTTCACCAGACAGTTTGACGATGCAGAGAGCTTTGAGAGAGATTTATTCAACAGAAATAAGTAGATAGATATACGGTATGGCAATTGCACTATGTTATAGCATTATAGGATTGTTAGTTATTTGGTATGGCTTGGCACACATAGATTATATCCTGATTATATCCTGCGCAAACGTGATGTAAACAGCTGACAATTATAATCGCCAATGGATACAGTGAGATCGTGACAGATTTTGCATGCGCTTCCTTTGCGGACGAGCGGCAGTGCGGTCCCTGTGCCTGCCTTCTTTTCTTTTCTCGTACCGCTTCATCGTTTCCATCGTTTCCTATGTTCCTGTTTGATATCAAAGCACCACCGTAACGCCGCAGATGGGATAGTCCTGGTCGTGCTGCGGAAAGCAGGATCAGGTGCATCTGCAGTTCCATGGAAAGGAGGTATAGATGATAATGCAGCACTCAAGAGGTAACGTGCTTGCAGTTCTCTTGTTCATCGCGGGACTCGTCGGTGCGTCAACTGCCGCTGCGGCAGAGCTCCACGGTCAGAGTTCCACGCAATACCTGTGGTTCAACGACATATTCACAGGAAAAGAACGGGCAGAACTGGCGGAGTATCTCAACGTGTCCGTCACCAAGATCGACAGCGAAGGCCGTTTGACGATCAATGGCTCGGGTCGTGGTACGTACGAGCTTCGTGACGCCGGTGACGGGACCAAGGACCTGAAAGGCCGTCTGTACTACCTGTATGCTGATTATCGAAATCTGGCTGACAGGATCGACCTTCGCATTGGACGGCAATTTGTAAACTATGCAGCGGGAAGCGCTCTTGTGGACGGCGGAATGATCGAGTTGAAGAACGCCGGACCTGTTGCGTTTTCGGTGATGGGCGGCCGCTACGTGTTCTTCGATCTGAACGGAGAAGGCGGGACATCAGATGACAAGGTGTTCGGCATGGCCGCGTATCTGCAGGGTGTTAAGGGTACCGATGCCGAGATCAGTTACTTCGTGAAATCCGACAAGGATGGGACCGCCCGAGAGCAGATGGGCTATTCCTTCAAGCAGTACGTGCTTGACTTCATGAAGGTCTACACCAATGGCCGCTATGACCTCGTGAGCCAAGTGTTCAGCGAAGTGCTGTTCGGGGCGAAGTACTACCCCACGGCTGACCTGGTGGTCACGGCCGAAACGTACCAAAGCTATCCGACCTTCGATGCTACGTCCATCTACGCTGTCTTCGCCGTGTCCCAGTACCGCGAGAACCTCCTGCGCGCTGATTATACGATCACGGAAAAGATAGGGCTCAATGCCGGATATACGTGGCAGGACTATGACGGCGACGACGCGAATGTGTTTGAGATCGGCGGCCGTTTCCTGCCGATCGACCGGCTGCGGATTAATGTGAATTACGACAAGCGGAACGGCTATGGCGGGAAACTGAACGGGTATGCCGTTGAGGCTTTCTTCGACCAGTCCAAGCAACTCGAACTGTCCGCCGGAGTGCATCATGATGTCTATGAGCGCGATCGCTCGACCGGCCAGGAGACCGCAAGCAAATACTGGATCGGTGCAAAATATCAGATCGAAAAGAACATCTCCGCCCTGGCGCGGATAGAGGACAATGTGAACGCCCGGTATAATCATGATAAACAGGGACGCATGGTCCTCAACTACAGTTTCTAGAAAGGGGGGTCATCAGTGAAAAAGATACTTATAGCAATCGTGCTTCTGGGATGCGCCCTGGTGTATCTCCAGCCGCAGTCTTTCGGCGAACGGGCAGCATTGGCCGAGACCGTTGCGGCACCGGCCCCCCAGGAAGCCGTTCCTGCCGCTGTGAACGCGGCGCAGCCCCCTGCGGCAACTGCTCCTCAGGCCGCGGAGCCGGTACCTGTGGCGGCGCCTGTAATCGCCCCGGCGGCACCGCCGGCAATGAAGGCCGAGCCGGCTCCGAAGGCGCCGGCGGCCTCAAGCAAACAAGCGCATGCAGATTATGCAAAGATGGCCATCAAAGAATGCAACACCTGTCACAAGGCCGAAGGTATTGCGCCCAATCATGATGCGGACTTCATCTCGCGCGGGCACAGCGTCCTGGCGGGCAGGGCAGGGAGCAACTGCAGCCAGTGTCATCAGCAGAACTGGTGCCTTGACTGTCACCAGGGTGGGGGCGATGGTACACCTACGAGCAAGGGCAACTATGGCCGCGACTATAAGCCGAAGAGCCACCGCAGCGACTTCATCAGTATGCATCCGATCAAGGCCCAGGACAATCCGCAGACGTGCAATCGCTGCCATGAAACAAAATACTGCAATGACTGCCACAGCCGCTTCCCCAAGGGCTCGCTGCGGATCAAGTCGCATATGATGCTGGGTGTGAACGGGCAGCAGTACACCGCTGTGTTCGGAGAACATTCCACGGAGGCGCGCAGAAATCTTCAATCCTGCCAGGCGTGCCATCCGGAAGGGGACGTCTGCATACAGTGCCACAGCAGCGGCAAGGTCCGACCGCATCCGAGAAGCTGGAAAGCGGGCAATTTCAAGAGCAGAACGAATGAAAAAGTGTGCTTGAAGTGTCATCTACCGGGAACGTACTAGAACTATAATAATTTGGTTAAGGAGGATACGCCATGCGTTACGCGAAGTTAAGTATCTTGTTGCTCTGTGTCCTGACCGCAGTGGTATCACTTTACGGTTGCGGATCATCGAGCAAGGAAGGAAAAGCATCGGGATCGGTCGCCGGCAGCGTCGGAGACACGATGTGCCGGCAATGCCACAGCGCCGTTGTCGATCCGCTTACCGGCGAAGGCATTATTGCCCAGTATGACAATACATCGCCCCACAGGGATTCTCCTTATGCGAACAACGGCAACGGCTGTGAAGCCTGTCATGGCGGCGGCGCCCAGCACAACGGCGTGGGGCCAATTCCCTATGTGAATCCGTTCGCTGGGAACGGGACCCGGTGCATAGCTTGCCACACCGGAAAATATCAGACCAACGCACCGACCAAGTTTGCAGACTCTCTGCATGGGCAGATGACGATCGAGACCGGCGGCTCCTGCCGGCGGTGCCATACCCATGAAGGCGCGGTTCTCGGCGCGTACAGCGGCCTGACCGGGTCCGGCGGCGTCATGGACAATGCGTCGTACCAGGGTGCCGTACCGCTTCAGAGGGAGTTCGGTGTGTTCCAGTGCGGGACCTGCCACCAGCACGGCGGCGGGCTGCGCACGGTCAAGGCGCGGGACACAAGCGGCAATGTGGTCGCCTGGAACCCGAGCAAGAGCTATTTGTTAAATGACCAGTTCAACCTCTGCACCGGGTGCCATACGCTCAAGAGCTATGACGGGAACACGGTGCTGGCTTCGGGAAATGTTGTCTCTTACGGGAGCTTCACCGTCGCGACCGAGAAGGTCGGCCACCATGATACGTCCTGGTACCGCGTAATCGCAACCACGCACCTGAACAACGCGGACAACCCGGCTGCCGGCGGCATCTCGGGCTATGTGGTCCGCATCCCCAAGACGGCGGACGATGCCTATGCCAGCACCACGAACCCCAATGCGAAGCCGTGCTTCGACTGCCATGGGCACGAGGCAAGGACCATGACCGCCTACACGAATCCGTCCGTGACGACCGGCACCAGAGCTTATAATCCGGCGAACGAGACGATCTGGACGCAATGGGCCAAGTCTGCCCACGCGGGGCAGCTATTGAAGGTGAAGATGGCTGCGGTCGGCATCAGCACCGGCGCTGCGGCTGTTGATACGGCCATGACCACCACGGTAGGTGCGCCGACGTCGGATCCTTGGTTCCATTACGACTGGAGCGCTACCAACCGCCAGGATTGTCAGCGGTGCCATACGGCGACCGGCGTCTCAAACTTCCTGAAGGACCCTGCAACCTATGATAAGACGAAGAACGACTTCCAGCATCTGGCCGGCTGGACGGTCTCGAGCCGGGCGTCGAAACAGCGCGAGTTGCTGTATTGCTGGGGCTGCCATGAGAACGTGAGCGCTGACAAAGGCGGCCTGCGCAACCCGGGCGCGCTGAGCTTTACCTACACCAACGGGGCCACGGCAAGTTATCCCGACGCCTCATCCGCGAACGTCTGCATCGCCTGCCACAGCGGCCGTGAGACGGGCGACAGCATCAAGAATTCGACGGGGGCTTTCTCGAACTTGAGCTTCATCAACTCCCACTACCTCAGTGCCGGCGGCACGGTCTTCGCCAAGACAGGGTATACCTTTGACGGGCGGGATTACTCAATTCCGGCCAGCGACCTGCACGACAAGATCGGCATGGGTGTTGTCACGGGAGACGCCAACTTCGACGCTGTTCGCGGCAACTACACCAGCGGCCCCTGCGTCGCTTGTCACTTCGGCAGCAACGACGGTTCGCATACGCTGAGCCCCTATACGCAGTACTCGCCGACCGACTTGGCCCTCAACCCGGTATGCGTGAACTGCCACACCACCCGCGGCGCAGGCTCCAATGCCGCGATCGCCTGGCTGGGGGACGACACCACGGCGGCCACGTTCCAGGGCTCGACCCACAAGGCGCGCTATCAGGCAGCCCTTGAGGCGCTGCGCGTGCAGCTGGCTGCTAAAGGTTACTACTTCTATGAAAGGCATCCCTATTTCTACACGGCGGCCTACAACACTGGGTATACCGAATCCGGGGCCTGCACGGACAATCTGCCGGTCAAAAACTGGCAGACAGGCGGGACCTCCACGTTTACATGGAGCGGGACCAGCTGCACCTCGGTGGCCGGTACGACCGGAACCGTAGGCACGGGCAGTGTCAACATGGGGGCGGCCTTCAACTACAACCTCCTGAAAAATGATCCGGGTGGTGTGGCCCACAACCGTCGCTATACCCGGCGGCTCATCTATGACGCCATCGATCAAATGGACGACGGCACTCTCAACTACTCCGTCTCCGCCACACTCAACGCGGTAACGGACGTCTACAAGGTCAGCGCCACATCGTATCTGATCAAGTCCGGAGCCACGACATCGGCGGAGGAACGGTACTAACACAGAGGCAGCCAGTGAAAGCTAATACTGGAATGACGACATCGGCCCCGCATCGTTCTGATGCGGGGCTTTTTCTTTGTGCGCTGGGCGGCTGACGCATCTGGAGGTGAAAATTCTCGGGGGAAGGACTTTCACGGGGGGGGGAGCGATCCCTGTCTATTCGATGTGGTCGAGCAGGAAACGCTGGTTTCGTTTCTGGTGTGGGATTAATGCAGCGGATGTATGAACGGGATCCGCTCCCTCACAGGATCGAGGGGCAGACAACCTGCGCTCGGCGGCATATGTTGGGTCGGACCGTTGCGGGGGCTGCCACAGCGCTATACACGACGGCTGGGCCAAGACCGCCCATACTATGAAGCTGCGGCTCGGCTCACTCGAAGCGAATTACATAAATGATGGAGACACCTCGGGTCGCTCCGATTTTTTCCAGGCGGCAGAATTTGATCTTGCCACCGCTCCTTCTGCATCGGCAGCCTTCGGAGTTTATGGCGCCAGTGCGCCGAAGATAGGGCATGATTTCGGCGGTTCCTATGTGAAACTCGGCGCAGCCAAGTACTATGTCAGCTACACATTGGGAGGCGCTGGTTGGGATGCCAACAGCGACGGGCTCGTGTTGAACGCAGAGGCGCAGTGGAAGCGATATATCACCAAGATCGGAAAAAGCAATTACATCCTTCCGGTGCAATTTAATGCCCAGACGCAGAAATACGTCACCTATGACGCAACCAAATGGTACAACGCCGACTATACGACGAGAGAGCCGGTCAAGAACGATTCCTATGAGCGCCGCTGCGCCGGTTGCCATGTGACCGGTCTGCGGGTCTCCCTCGACGGCGATGAGTGGGTGATGAACTATGCCGACATCTCCGTCGCGTGCGAGGCGTGCCACGGTCCCGGCGGCAGGCGTGCAACGGCTCCGACCAAGAGCAACATCATTAACCCCGCCACGATGGTAACGGACAAAGACCTCAATGGCGACGGTGCAATAGATCAGGTTGACAACGTTATCGTCCGGAACTATGTATGTTTCCCCTGCCATTCCCGTGGAGCGGGCAAGTATTCCGCGGCGGGCGTCAAGCTTTCCTACTTCAGCAGGGATGATGGTTCAGGCAAACCGCTCATGTATATGCCCGGTCTTGACTGGAAGGAATATTACGACATATCGACCACCGCCGGAGACTATTGGGGCGGAGACCCGACCAGCGGAGATTTTGTCGCGTCATTGGGTCATCACCAGCAGCAGCAGGATTTTGCCTATGGATCCCATCGCGCGGACAAGTCGTTTGATCATGAATGCTTTGTGTGCCATGACCTGCACAGCAGGACGAATAAGAACAGCGTAACGACCGGGATAACGACCGGCAGCGGCGTTAAGGTAATTACGCAGAACGATGACAACACGCTCTGTCTTGCGTGCCACGCATGATCATAATGAGCCAAAAGGAGTCAAATCGGCTGCATATTATTCGTCAGACCATAGATAAGGCGATAACCCAGGATCGGGCAGCAGACATGCTCGGATTAACGGACCGGCAAGTAAGAAGAATCGCCAGAAGCGTCAAACTGGAAGGTGACGCAGGCATTTGCCACAAGACCCGAGGAAAGAGGGCCCATAACCGGATAGCTGATAAGGTAAAGGACAAAGCCGTCATCCTGTGCCGGGACACGTACAAAGAATTTGGCCCCACCCATGCCAGCGAAAAGCTTTTAAAGAACCACAGGATCAAGGTTAGCGAAGAGACGCTTCGGGGATGGTTTCAAGAGGAACATATTCCCTACAAGAGCCGCAAGAAGAGGCCGCACCGTCAGTGGCGCGAACGAAAGCCGCATCGGGGCGAGATGGTCCAGATGGACGGATCCCATCATGACTGGTTTGAAGGGCGAGGCCCGTGGTGTGTTCTCATGGGTTATGTTGACGATGCCACCGGCACCGTGTATGCCCGTTTTTATGAGTATGAGGGGACACACTGCCGGCCATGGACGGTTTCAAGCGGTATATCAGGCTCTACGGGCTTCCCCAGTGCGTCTATCTGGACAGGCACTCAACGTACAAGGTCACGGCCAAACAGACCATCGAAGAGGAGTTAAACGATATCCAGCCGATGAGCCATTTCGAGAAGAGCTTGGCAACGCTTGGCGTAGAGGTCATTCATGCCTATTCCCCCCAGGCCAAGGGACGGGTTGAACGGCTGTTTGGGACATTCCAGGACCGGGTTGTCAAAGAGATGCGGCTTGCCGGGGTAACGAATATAGCGGAAGGCAATACGTTCTTGGATGGCTATTTGCCGGAGTTCAACAGGAAGTACGCCAAGGAAGCGGCACAGAAAGCCGATTTCCATCGGCCGATCGTGAATAAGCGAGCGCTCGACACGATTCTCTCCATCAAGACCGAACGGGCACTACGGAACGACTTTACCATCGCCCACAACAAGAAGCTTTACCAGATCAAGAGTAACATTAGGGCGAAGAAGCTGACCGTGGAAGAAAGAACCGACGGAACCATGCGCATAATCCATAACGGCCAGCAGCTGAAGTATCAAGAAATAATCGCTCGACCCGTAAGGACAGAGAAATCAGCAGAGAAACCTAGGCCCATAAGAGTGTGGACGCCGTCTGATTCACACCCCTGGAAGTCTCCGGCAAAAGCAATGGTCAAAGGAAGAACACAACTTCAGGCAACATCTTAAAACCGGACATTTTTGCTTTGGTAAGAACCGGACATTTCAACTTTGGCTTGACACATTTCGCACCGTTGCTTGACAATAGTGTGTTGTGCCAGTATAATTTCATCTGCTTTCCCGGATAATTCGCGTGAAGGTCCCGACAAGCAGACGCTGGCGCCCCGAGGCAGGCTGCGGGCTGCTCCGGGACGCGGCGTCATCGAACGAATACCCGGCAGTTCAGCAGAGTGAGGATCATGGACGTTCAGGAATTGTGGAAATATATCCTCGCCAAAAAGCGGAAGAGGAAACTGCTTGTGCTCGATATCGAGCACTGTTCTCCCATGTCGCTGCGAAACATCATCCTTGATGTTCACACGTCGCCGGAAATCCTCGACCAGATCACACAGGTCTACAGCGATGACGAATACCTCCTGCATGACCTCGTCCGCTGCCCGAACCTCTCCGAGACGACGCTGGCCTTCATTGCCCTGACGGCCTCCGACGAGATCAAGAACTTCATTTCGGGAACGCGCGTCCTGGATCTTGTCGTGTATGATGAGACGGCAACGGCGGCGGCCATCCCGGGGAAGCCGGAGACCGGCCAGCAGGAAAAAGGGACCGGGAGGAAAAAGTTCAATGTCATGCAGGCGGTCCAGAAGATGACGAGTCCCCAGAAGATCAAGCTTGCGCTTTCGGGCGGGAAGGAGGCCCGGGGCCTTTTGATCCGCGAATCGAACAAGCAGGTATCGGCCGCCGTGCTGGAGAACCCCCGGATCACGGACGGCGAGATCGAGTTCTTCGCCAAGTCCCAAAACCTGAGCGAGGACATCATGCGCAAGATCGGCACGAACTCCGATTGGACGAAGAAATACAACGTTGCCCATTCCCTCGTGAACAATCCCAAATGTCCTCCCGGCATTGCCGTCGGTTTCGTCATCCGGTTGACCGATAGAGACCTCGGTATGTTAGAGAAGAGCCGGAACGTATCCGAGGCCGTCCGCTCCGCGGCGCGGCGTCTTGTCACCCAGAAAAAGCTGGGCAAGAAATCGTCGTAGGTTCTCTCCGGCCCCCTTCACGCTGGGCGCAGCATCCATTCTCAATTTCCCGTTTCTGTTCACGCACTTCCCGGGAGAACCAATGAAACGATACGGCATCATGGTCCTTGCGCTGTTCATCCTCGTCTCCGGCTGTACGGAACAGCGGACCGTACAGAAGGCCGAGACCATCATGGGGACCCAGGTCTCCCTCACGGTGTCGGCGGACTCCGCGGGTGCGAGCGAGGCGGCGATTGAGGCCGGCATGGCCGAGATCCGGCGGCTCGACTCCATGATGTCGCTCTACAAGGACGACAGCGAGATCACGCGCGTGAACCTCTCCGCCGGCAAGACCCCGGTGAAGGTCTCCTCCGAGATGCTCGAGATGGTGGAGTTTGCAGTGGAAGCGTCGAAGCTCACGAACGGGGCGTTCGATGTGACCATCGGTCCGCTCGTGGTCCTGTGGCAGATGCGGCTGAAGGAAGGGAAGGTCCCCACCGACGAGGAGATCAAGCGTATACTACCGCTCGTTGGATACCGTCAGATCGTGCTTGACAAGAAGGCATCGACGATATTCCTCAGGAAGCCCGGCATGATCATGGATTTCGGCGGATGCGCAAAGGGGTATGCCGCGGACCGGATCAGGGCGCTGTTCCGAGATCGCGGCATTGACAACGCCATCATTTCGCTCGCCGGCGATATATGGGTGATGGGCCGTCGGGAGGACGGCAAGCCCTGGCGTATCGGCGTTCAGCATCCCCGGGAGAAGGACAAGACCCTGACCGTCCTTGAGCTTCGCGACAAATACATTTCCACTTCCGGGGATTATGAACGGTTCGTCATCAGGGAGAAAAAACGGTACCATCACATTATCGACCCCCGCACCGGAAAACCATCACCGGGTGTCATCTCCGTGACCTTGGTGGGAGACAAGGGCGCTCTCATCGACCCGCTTACAACGGCCCTCTTCATCCTTGGACCTGACGAGGGGATGAGACTCGTGAAGAAAATCGGCGCTGAGGTCATTTTTGTGGATGATGATGGTACGGTATCGAAAACGGAGGGCATAAAACTGCCGTGAAGCGGGAAAGGGTAGTCCGGCAATAAGCCGTGATGGTCTCGTAAAAAGTCGTCTCCCCGGTTCACCCCGTTAGATCTTCTTGCATAGCGAGGATGCTTGGATTTCCGTGGATTCGTTCCATTAGCCTGATAGGTCTAACGGGGAAAAAACCGAGGTCCAGTAAGCATTGCAAGATCAGAAATCCCCTTATTCTCGCATCTCTTCTGGACTTTTACAGCCACTTGTAGTAAAGTTTTCAAACAGTTGTGGCGATGTTCAGGAGGGGCATGGCAGATTTAGCAGCAATCCAGAAAAAGATCATCTCATTCCGGAACGAGCGTGACTGGGCGCAATTCCACGATCCCAAGAACCTCGCCGAAGCCCTCTCCATCGAAGCGGGGGAGCTGCTTGAAAACTTCCTCTGGAAGAACACCGAGCAGTCCCGCAATCTCACCGCAGAAGAACTCAAGAACGTAAAAGAAGAATTGGCCGACATTTTCATCTTTCTCACCTATCTCAGCGAGGAATACAAGATCGACCTGCTCACGGAAGTAGAGAAGAAAATAGCGCAGAACGAGGCGAAGTACCCGGTTCACAAGGCAAAGGGCTCGGCCAAGAAATATACGGAGTTGTAACGCTCGGAATACTTTTCAACCCGAGTCTAACGTGGGGTGCTGATGGGGCTGCCGAAAGAAATTGCTGAGCTGATCGAACGTTTTGACCGGAACCTTGATAATTACAAGTCCGGGCAATACAACGAAGCGCAGCTTCGTCAGGATTTTCTCAACCCGCTTCTTGGTGCTCTTGGTTGGGACATGACCAACAAAGCGGGCTATGCTGAAGCATACAGGGATGTGATCCACGAAGACGCGATCAAGATCGGCGGCGCAACAAAGGCCCCGGATTACTGCTTCCGGATCGGCAGCGTGAAGAAGTTCTTTGTTGAAGCGAAAAAGCCAGCCGTCAACCTCAAAGACGATGTAAGCCCCGCCTTTCAGCTTCGGCGCTATGCCTGGTCAGCAAAACTCCCGTTAAGCATCCTCACCGACTTCGAGGAATTCGCCGTCTATGATTGCCGTATCAAACCTGTGCAGACCGACAAGGCATCGACCGGTCGGGTGCTGTACTTCACCTATAAAGATTATCCTGCAAAATGGGATGAACTCGTCAACATATTTTCCCGCGAAGCCGTGCTCAAGGGGTCCTTTGACAAGTACGCCGAGTCCTCGAAGCTCAAGAAGGGGACGGCAACAGTTGACGATGCATTCCTGAACGAGATTGAAGACTGGCGCGATCTCCTCGCGCGAAACATCGCGATCCGAAATCCTGACCTCTCCCAGCGTGAGCTGAACTTTGCCGTGCAGCGCACCATAGACCGCATTGTGTTCCTGCGTATCTGCGAGGACCGGGGTATTGAGGAGTATGGCAGGCTCCAGACGCAGTTGAACGGTACGAACGTCTACAAGAGGCTCGTGCAGCTATTCAGCCAGGCCGATGACCGGTACAATTCCGGCCTGTTTCATTTCCAGCGGGAAAAGGAACGGCACGAGGAGCCGGATAAGCTCACCCCGAACATATCCATTGACGATAAACCGCTTAAAGACATCATCAACCGGCTTTACTATCCCGAAAGCCCTTATGAATTCTCCGTCCTCTCCGCCGACATTCTCGGCCAGGTGTACGAACAGTTCCTTGGCAAGGTCATTCGCCTCACAGCAGGACATCAGGCGAAGGTAGAGGAAAAGCCCGAGGTCAGAAAAGCTGGCGGCGTCTATTACACGCCGAAGTACATCGTTGATTACATCGTAAAGAATACCGTGGGGAAGCTGGTCGAGGACAAGAAGCCAAAGGAGGTCGAGAAACTGAATATCCTCGATCCTGCTTGTGGTTCTGGATCATTCTTACTTGGAGCCTATCAATATCTTCTCGACTGGCACTTGAAATGGTATATCGAAAACGAACCCGATAAATGGGCAAAGGCAAAACAGCCCTCAATTTATCAAGGCCCATCACCCGATCCCCATACTCCCAATTGGAATCTCACCACATCGGAGAAAAAGCGTATTCTTCTGAACAACATCTACGGCGTTGACATCGACTCCCAGGCCGTGGAAGTGACAAAGCTTTCGTTGCTCTTGAAGGTGCTCGAAGGCGAGAGCAACCAAACCCTTGCGAACCAGCTTCGCATGTTCCATGAAAGGGCGCTGCCCGATCTTGGAGACAACATCAAGTGTGGCAATTCACTTGTTGGTCCCGACTTCTACCAGCAGCAGACAATGTTGGATGACGAGGAACGGTATCGCGTGAATGTCTTTGATTGGGATAAAGAGTTTTCAGCGATCACGAAAGCTGGCGGGTTCGATGCAGTGATTGGAAATCCGCCTTATGTGAGGCAGGAATCATTATCCGACTTCAAAGACTATTTCGCATCGCACTATGAAGCGTTCGATGGCGTTGCAGACCTCTACGCTTATATGATGGAGCGCAGCGTCAAGCTACTGCGTGAAGGCGGGCGGTTCAGTTTCATTGTATCAAGCAGCTTTCTCCGCACGACCTATGGAGAACCACTTCGCCGAACGTTGAAAAAACATGCCGCAGTGCTCAGAATAGTCGATTTCGGCGGCTTACCTGTATTCGCCAATGCCAAAGACACCTATGTCTGTATTCCACTGTTCACGAAAGGCAAACAACCGGCGCGAGTGGAAGTAACGAAAATCCCTTCGCTTGAAATACGTGACCTCAATGAATACGTTACCGACAATTCATTTAAAATTCCGCACGACCGGCTTTCACTCGACGCATGGGCGTTAAAGTCTGATGCAGAAGCCGCAGTCTTCGATAAGGTGATGAAGGCGGGCAAGCCCCTTGGAGAGTATGTTGACCGGAAGTTTTTTCGCGGCGTAACGACGGGTTTGAATGAGGCATTTGTAATTGATTCAGCCACGCGAAAGGCATTAATCTCCAGGGATAAACGAAGTGCTGAACTGATCAAGCCGCTGCTTGGCGGAGAAAATATTAAACACTACTTTGTTGAGCCTCCCGATCTCTGGTTAATATTTACTCGGCGCGGTGTCGATATCAACCGTTACCCGGCAATCCGGGAGCACTTGGAAAAATATAAAGCTGATCTGACTCCTAAAAAAACGTCAAAGGATAAGGTCGGGAGAAAGCCGGGCCGTTATGAATGGTATGAAATTCAGGATGATGTTGCCTATCATCCGATATTCGACGGACCGAAGATCATCTTTCCCGATATCTGCAAAGGTCCACGATTCTATCTTGATCGAAGCGGTGTCTATCTTGCCAACACAGCGTACTGCCTTGGTGTTGATGATCCTTATTTGCTCGGGATTCTGAATAGCAAGTTGT
>CAYILT010000002.1:0-58026 GCA_964364055.1 uncultured Nitrospiraceae bacterium
CCATGAGCCCAAGATGGTGCATGGACGCCTTCTGGGTAAGCCGCGCGGGAATGGCATCATTTTCAAGGGTGTCGATGTATCCCGGCTTTTGGCCGAAATTGACGGCATCGACCATCAGGACCTTCTCTCTGCCCTCAATGAACGGGATCAGACCGAGTCCGGCAGCCCCGCCATCCACGATCTCCACATGCCCGGGGACCGTGTATCGCCGCTCGAACTCGTTCACTGCGTGCACGCCGACCCCTTCATCGGTCATAAGTATGTTGCCAAGCCCTATGATCGAGACCGTTGGTTCCCGCATTCGTGTCTCCTGGACAAAAAAAAGCCCTCCGCCTCCGAAAGATGGGGCAAGAGGGCTTCATGCATACTGTTACGGATATATTACAGGGCCTTCACCGTGATGATATCTCTCCCTTTCGCGTCGACCATGTGAACGGCGCAGGCCAGACAGGGGTCGAAGGAATGCACGGTCCGGAGGACCTCCAGAGGCTTTTCCGGGTCAGCCAGCGGCGTGCCAATGAGCGATGCTTCATACGGGCCTGGCTGATCGCTGCCGTTCCGCGGCGCCGCATTCCAGGTGGACGGGACGACGCACTGGTAGTTCTTGATCTTCCCGCCGTCAATGACCGCCCAGTGCGACAGGATGCCTCGCGGCGCTTCGTGGAAACCCACGCCCCGTATTTCGCCGCTCGGGAACTTGGGCGCATTGAAGGTCTTTACATCGCCCTTGCCGATGTTGGCGACCAGCGCGTTCCACTGGTTCGTGCACTCATCGTACAGCACCGCGCAGCGGACCGCCCGTGCCCCGATGCGGCCGATGGTCGAGTGCAGCGCTGCCGGCCCGACCTTTGTCTTGGCGATCGCGCTGATGGCGTTCAGCATATCGGTGACATACTTCTTTGTGCCGGCATGACCGGCGGCGTACATGCACAGCACGTTGGCCAGCGGACCAACCTGGGCGGGTTTGCCGTTGAACGTCGGCGCCTTGACCCAGGAATATTTTCCATCGTACTGCATGCCCGTGTGATTCGGGTCCGTGGACCCTTCCCAGGGATGCTTGTTCCAGTCGCCCTTGTACCACGAATGTTTTACGCTCTCCTTAACGCCATTCTTGAAGAACTCGTCCTGGAAGCTCTTGATAGGCTTGAAGGTGCTGAGGTCAGCGTTCTCGATGTATCCGCCCGGAAGAGCGAAGGTCGTCCCCTTCGTGTCCATGGGCATGTCCGGCGCCGAGAGATAGTTCGTCACGCCGGCGCCGTATTTGGTCCAGTCGGCATACAAGGCCGCCACCGCCGCGACATCAACCAGCATGGCGTTCATCACGAAACCGCCGACCTCGTCGATGAGCGTCTTGATGTAGTAGAGCCGCTCCATGTTGAGAGCCGACTGGTTGTCCAGATTGATCGGATTCGAAACGCCGCCGACGGCCAGGTTCTGTATGTGGGGCGTTTTTGAGCCCAGGATCGCAACAACCTTGTTGATCCGACGCTGATAATCGAGTGCCTGCAGATAGTGGTGCGAGGCAAGCAGGTTGACCTCGGGCGAGAGCTTCATTGCCGGGTGGCCCCAGTAGCCGCTGCCGTAGATGCCGAGCTGACCGGACCCTACGAATGTCTTGAGCCGATCCTGAGACTGTTTAATATCCTGGTAGCTGTTATGCTTCCAGGATGACAGACTTTCGGCGAGCTGTGATGTCTTCCTGGGATCACCTTTGAGCGCTGATACGATGTCCACCCAGTCAAGCGCGGCAAGGTGATAAAAGTGCACGATGTGGTCATGCACGCCGTGAGCGGCCATGATCAGGTTCCTGATATATTGTGCATTCAACGGGATCTCGAGCTGCAGCGCGTTCTCAACCGACCTCACCGAGGTCAGTGCGTGTACGGACGTTCAAACCCCGCAGATCCGTTGAGTGAAGAGCCAGACCTCCCGGGCATCCCTGCCCTTCACGATGTTCTCGATCCCGCGCCACATCTGGCCCGACGACCAAGCCTTGGTGACCTTGCCGCCATCGATCTCGCAGTCTATTCTCAGATGGCCTTCGATCCTTGTTATCGGGTCTATCGTTATCCGTTTAGCCATAAATCCTCCTGTGGATAGTCATAGTCTCTATCAACCCCGTTGTTGCATATCATGCTGCGTTTATCTGACTTTTATACGTGCCGACATTGTACAAAATACTTTTTTTTCGGAAATCCGCCGGAGTTCACTTTGAGTTAAATTTTGAATAACTCACATGACATTACCAAATCCCATACTGTGTGCAGCCTGCCGCTCTGCACTCAGGCGGATTTCTGCAACAACGGGGTCAATGCTGTGTTTCCGGGAACAAATCAAGGTACTTCGCACATACCTTGAAACCGAGGATCGCGAAGGCAACCATCGCCGCAGTTACCAGGAACTCGATCACCGAGGGGAAATAGTCCGAACCCGCCCTGCTTGCGTATTCGGCGACACCGAAAATGGCCACGTTCAGGCGGTTGAGCAGGACGCCGAGTATCACAAGGATGTTGACCGTCAAAATGCTGTTAAGGTCGGTCCTCCGGTCTTTCGAGGAGAGCAGGGCCAGCGGCAGGATCACCCCAATGATCATCTCGAGAAGCCACATGTTCGCGGCGAGACTGCCGTTGAATGCCGCGCCGATCCCTGCTTTGACCGCCATATCGATGATCTTGAAGATCAGGTAGATGCTGCCCACAATGATCGACCCTCGCGCGAGACCAAACAGGACCTCCCGCGGCGCCGCATGCTTGAACGCCCTTGAACTGATGATGGTCTCGAAACTCACCATGTTAAGTCCCAAGAAGACCGCCGAGAGCAGGAACAGGGTCGGCAGATTGCTGCTGTACCACAACGGTGAAAGCTTGGAAGGGACGATCAGGTAGACAGCCCCGAGCGATGACTGGTGGAGCGTGGAGAGAAGGACCCCGAACAGCACGATGGGAACCATGATCTTGTTCACGGTTTTCAGTGCCCGTTTCCACCCGAGTTTCTCGAATATCATGGGGCTCGACTCAGTAGCAAGGGTGGACGTATAGAGCACAACGTGAATGGCCACGATGAACATGATGGAATTGATCTGCCACATGAACATCGGATGCCAGATCCGATAGGGCCGGCCGATGTCCAGGGTGATCGCTGTGGCGGCCAGCAGATAACCAAAGAAGGCGGTCAGGATCGCGGGCCGCACGATGACCTTGTATTTCTTCCAGTTCAGGATGTAGACCGCACCCGCTATGATGAATCCGCCCGCGGCCATGGCCACTCCGCCCAGAACATCGATGCCGATCCAGAAACCCCAGGGCCAGAGGTCGTTGAGGTTCGTTGCCGCGCCGAGGCCGAAGAAGATCCGGAATATTACAGCGATCCCGCCGATAACGAGAAGGACCAGGAGCACCTTGGTGAGTGGGGTCATGATTTTTATTTCGCTGTGATTCGCCATGGTCATTCCTCCTTATCCCCGTCTTTTCTGCGCGTGATCGCCCATGTTGCGGCCCCTCCCACGAGCACCAGTGCCATGACCGCCGGTATCTTCGATATGTATGCCCACGTAAGGTCGGAAAGATTGGCATCGGTGATATTCTTGTTGAATCCGAGCAGTTCAAAGGGAACGCCCGCCAGAAGCAGATACTGCGTGCCGCCGGCTTCCTTCAAACCGTACGCATGGTTCACATAGCGCGACACCTTACGGAGATGCTTTTCCGGCGAATTCACCGTCTGTACGGGAAAAGCATATTCCGATCCGGGTTTCATCGCCAGCCGTCTCTTGGCCTCCTCACGGAGATCGACGACCTTGCCGAAGATCGAGGCGCCGGTCGGGCAATACTCGCAGCAGGCCGAGTACTTCCCCTCTGCAAAGCGGTGACGGCAGAGCTGGCATTTTCGCACCTGGGGCAGTGCCCGGTCCCACTCATATCTCGGTATACTGAAGGGGCAGGCCAGCATGCAGTAGCGGCATCCGATGCAGCGGCCCTCGATATAATAGACAACGCCATTGACCGGATCTTTCTTGAGCGCGCCGACGGGGCAGGTCGAGACGCACGCTGGTGTTATGCAGTGCAGGCAGTGCTGTTTGAGGAACGAATATCCATTTTCAGACGAATCCTTGTTCACCCCGGTGCCGCTCCGGTACGCTTTGATGATATTAAGCGTCTTTCCGGAAAGGTCATTCGGCGCATCCCAGATCTTCTCCGGCAAAGCGCTCTCATAGGGCGGGGCCTTCATCTTCGTTGAATAGAGCGCGCCCTCGGGAACACTGTTGTGTATTTTGCAGTTGACCATGCAGGACTTGCAGCCGACGCAGAGCGTCGCGTCATAAAGGATCCCCACCGCCTCGGGAGGCAGTTCCGTCGGCATCGATGCTGACACCGGGGCCGCTCCCGATGAGAGGAGCAGTCCCCCGCCTGCGGCGGTGACGGTCTTCAGAAAATGTCTTCTGGTGAGCGTCATGGCTACTCCTCCTTTTTCTTGTCCGCGGTATCGTCCTTCTTTCCAAGGCCTGTCAGCATTGCCGCCCCCGCGGCGCCGACCACAAGGCCCGCAACACCGGCGGCAAGCGCCTTTACGCTGGAAGATGTGCCCGGCTCGCCCGGATAGGCTTCCGTGAAGAATGTCGGAGGAGTGAGATACGCGGGATTTGACAATGTATGGAGCGGCATGCTGAAACCGACCCCTTTTTCGGTGCATCCGAAGCAGGGGTGGCCCGTGCCGACCGGCCATGCTCCCGATCCTACGTCATTGAAAAGAATGACCGGACAGTTCGCATGGGTCTCGGGACCTTTGCAGCCGAGCTTATAGAGGCAGAACCCCTTGCGGTGGCCCTCATCACCAAACCGCAGCGAGAACCTTCCCGCATCAAAATGAGGACGGCGCTCACAGTTTTCATGGATGAGTCGCTCGTAAGCGAATTTCGGCCTTCCCTTATCATCCAGCGCGGGAAGTTTCTGGAATGTGACGTAATACAGGACCGTCGAAAGAAAATTGTAGGGATTGGGCGGACATCCCGGTATGTTCACGACCGGCGTTGCTATCCCCTTGTTCTTCATCACCTCATGCGCCGGCGTTGCACCCGTGGGATTTGGATCTGCCGAAGGTACGCCTCCCCATGAAGCACATGATCCTATTGCGATGACCGCGGCAGCCTGAGACGACATCTCCTCGAGCAGTGACAGGGCCGTCTTCCCCCCGATCTTGCAATAAATGCCGTTGTCCTTGACCGGGATGGATCCGTCTACAACGAGAATGTACTTTCCCTTGTTCTCCTTCATTGCCTTCTCGCGCCAGGCTTCCGCCTGGTGCCCTGATCCGACAAGCAGCGTTTCATGATATTCGAGGGATATGAGCTCCAGGATCAGCCTGTCGAGGGTCGGGTGGTTCGACCGCAGCAGGGTCTCCGTGCACCCGGTACATTCCTGCGCGGAGAGCCAAATGACCGGTGGGCGTTTTGCCGCACCGGTGACCGCCTCGGCTATCTGCTCACCGGCGCCGAGAGGCAGCCCCATTCCTGCGGCCACGATACTGCAAAACTTAAGGAACTCCCTGCGTGACACACCAAGATGCTTGCTGACCGATTCGATATCTTTGTTCTTCATACTTCCCCCTCAAAGAAAAGAATATTCAAATATCGTGCAGGCTTATTGAGTGGACAAGATGATGCTGGCGTTACCAGGATCCGGGAGTGAGTAGTTAAGAGAGATCTAAACAATTTAAGCAACTATTATATTAATATCAGCACAAATCATGCCATAAACAACTAATTGAATTAACGAAACATGAAAGAGTAATTGAATTAAGAATGACATATTATGTCATTCTGTCGGTAACATTTTGTTACATTTATTAGAATAGTAATTCACTTGTTGCATCACTTATTAACAAGTTACGCGTCACTTCTTGAATTTCTTGAATATGTAATCTGCGACCTTTCGTGCATCCTTGTCGGATATTGACTTCATATCGAATGCCGTCATACCCGGACCGGGTTTTCTCATGATCTTGATGACGTCTTCTGCAGTTTTAACATTATTTGCTACGAGGTCTTTTTTCAGGAGAGTTTTCTTAGGACTGATGATATTACCGCCTTCAGGGTGGCACATGGAACAGTGCACTTTGAACAATTGTTCCCCTGTATTTTCAGCGGCTTCCATACTATTCATGCCGGTTGAACCAACTACGGCAATTGCTATGAGGAACAGGATTGCCATCAGGCCACATTTTTTCATTTGAAAAGCACCTTTCTTTCGAGAAGTCTGTAATCTGGACTTGCCGTAAGACCATTGGAAAAAAGTATAGCATAAAAAAAGGCTCGAGACCTCGTGACGTAAACAATTTTCTGATCCGGACGGGCTTGGCAAAAAGGCGAAGGGCGAGGAGCATACGGATACAAGAGCGGCCGAAGGCGGGAAAAAGGATATTAAACGCGATGCCGGTTTCCAGCCGATGCACGAACGACAAGATATCCGGAGAACAGAATGAGAAAACCGCCACAGATGGCCGTGGGCGGCGGAAGTTCTGACAAGAAGAGGAACGCAAGCGGCACGGCCGCCAGGGGTTCAATATATCCAAGGATCGCCGCGTGTTGCGCCATGACCTGGCGCAACGCGCTGAAATACAGCAGCGGCGCAATCGTTGAGTGCACCAGCCCGCCGGTCACCAGGAGGAGGACGGTCCGCATTGTCAGATGATGATCAAAGAGGAAGGCAGCCGGCGCAGTAACGGCGGCAGTGATCCAGAGCAGCACAACGACCGCCTTATGGTGCATCATCTTCTGGCTGAGCCTCCGGGATACGATGATCAGGAACGCATAAGCTACGCCCGACGCGGTCCCGGCGATAATACCCCGCGTATGCTCCTCTCCCAGCTGGAGACCGTCTCCTGCCAGAACGATCAACACCATTCCGGCGGCCGCCAGAGGAAGCGATATCAGGGTTACCCTTTGGAGACGCTCTGCTATAAGAAACGGTGCAAGTACGGCAACGAAAACCGGCGCCGTATAATGCGTAAAGACGGCATTCGATACGGTCGTATGAGCAAGGGCATAGAAATAGGTAAGGTTATTGATGATCGAGGAAAAGGCGAGGGCACTGAACAGCGGCCACACAGCCGACACCCCTCCCAGCGAGAATTCCCCTCTCGCCTTCAGGACGAGCGGTACGGCTACACTTGCGATGAGTGCGGTATAGAACAGGACAACGACGGGAGGCAGGGAAAGCCACCGTATCATCATCCCCCAGGTGCTCCAGATAAGCATGGCCGCCACTATTTTAAGGTAGTTGTTCATAGGATTGTGGTCTCAGAAAAGAAAAAAATGCGGAATGGGAAGCGTGCTCATACGCCATCCTTCATTCCGCATTCAGAGCGATCAACGATCAGATAGTAATTACGTCCCCATCTCCCACGAAGAGAGGTACTTCTTCTGCTCAGGCGTGAGTTTGTCGATCTTGATCCCCATTGCATTCAGCTTGAGACGGGCGATCTCCTTGTCGATGTCCTCAGGCACCGAGTACACATCATTTTCAAGGGACGTGCAGTTCTGCAGCATGAATTCCGCTGACAGCGCCTGGTTCGCGAAGCTCATGTCCATAACGCTTGAGGGATGGCCTTCCGCGGCGGCCAGATTGATAAGCCTCCCCTCGCCCAGGATGTTGATCTTCCTGCCGTTCGGGAGCGTGAATTCCTCGACGAACTCGCGTATCAGCCGTTTCTTCTTCTTCATCTTATCCAGCGCCTCAAGGTCGATCTCGACGTTGAAGTGGCCCGTGTTGCACACGATGGCGCCGTCCTTCATTGCCCGGAAGTGCTCGGCCCGGATCACCTTAATGTCGCCGGTGACCGTCACGAAAATGTCGCCGATCTTTGCCGCGTCGGCCATCGGCATCACCTGGTAGCCGTCCATGACAGCCTCGATGGACTTGAGCGGATCGATCTCGGTCACGACCACGTTGGCGCCCATGCCCTTGGCCCGCATGGCAAGCCCGCGTCCGCACCAGCCATACCCGGCGACCACGAAGATCGAGCCGGCGATCAGCCGGTTCGTCGCTCGGATGACGCCGTCCATGGTGGACTGCCCTGTGCCATAGCGGTTGTCGAAGAAGTGCTTGGTCTGTGCGTCGTTCACGGCGATGATGGGGTACTGCAGTACGCCCGTGTTCGCCATGCTGCGGAGCCGGATCACGCCGGTCGTGGTCTCCTCCGTGCCGCCGATGACGTGGGCCAGCAGGTCCTTCCGCTTGGTGTGAAGGACAGACACGACGTCCGCGCCGTCATCCATGGTTATCTGCGGTTTGATGTCGAGAACGGACATGATGTGCTTGTAGTAGGTCTTGCCGTCCTCGCCCTTGATGGCGAAGGTCGGGATCTTGTCGTGCTTGACCAGCGAGGCTGCCACGTCGTCCTGCGTGGAAAGCGGGTTCGATGCGCAGATAATTACTTCCGCGCCGCCCGCTTTAAGCGTCTGCATCAATGAGGCCGTCTCGGTGGTGACGTGGAGGCACGCGGCAAGCCGCACGCCCTTGAGCGGTTTCTCTTTCTCGAAACGCTTCCTGATAATGTTCAATACCGGCATGCTCTGGTTCGCCCACTCGATCCGGAGCTTTCCCTTGTCCGCCAACTTCAAGTCCTTCACATCGTATTTCATCGTCTCTCCTTATGGAATATGGTCTTCACAATATTCAGGGCAGCCACAAAGGGCTGCCCCTGCAAGTTCATCACGTGTCAATGCGGCCTTATCTTCGGTTCTTACTCCGCACTCGTTCGACAGGCTCACGATGGTGAGCAAAGTCGAACCATCCGAATTCCGCAATCCGCAATTCTTACAGGCCCGCTTCCTTCTTGAGGGTAGCCGCCTTATCCGTCCTCTCCCAGGTGAACTCCGGCTCGTTCCTCCCGAAGTGGCCATAGGCCGCCGTCTTCCTGTAGATCGGCCTCCGGAGGTCCAGGGTCTGGATGATGCCTTTCGGGGTCATATCGAAGTTCTTCCGGATCAAGTCGACAAGCTTGTCATGCGGTACCTTCCCCGTCCCAAAATCGTCCACATGGATCGATACCGGTTCGGGTACGCCGATGGCGTAGGCGAGCTGCACCTCGCACTCGGTCGCGATCCCCGCCGCAACGATGTTCTTGGCGATGTAACGCACCATGTAGGCCGCCGACCGGTCCACTTTCGAGGGGTCCTTGCCCGAGAACGCGCCGCCGCCGTGGCTGCCCACGCCGCCGTAGGTGTCCACGATGATCTTGCGGCCCGTGAGACCCGTGTCGCCCATAGGCCCGCCGACCACGAACTGACCAGTGGGATTGATGTGATAAATGATCGATTTCTCGTCGAGGAGCTCCTTCGGCAGGACCGGCTTGACCACCTTCTCGATAATGTCAGCCCGGATCTGCTTCTGCTCCACATCGGGACTGTGCTGGCTCGAAACCACCACCGCATGGATCTTGTGGGGCTTGCCCTGCTTGTATTCGATGGTGACCTGGGACTTGCCGTCGGGCCGCAGGTACGGCAGGACGCCTTTTTTCCGCACTTCCGTGAGCTGACGGGCGATCTTGTGCGCAAGGCTGATGGTGAGAGGCATGAGTTCCGGCGTCTCGTCGCAGGCATAGCCGAACATCAGGCCCTGGTCGCCGGCGCCACCCGTGTCCACGCCCATCGCGATGTCCGGCGACTGCCGGTGGACCGCGGTGATGACACCACAGGTCTCGGCGTCGAACCCGAACTTCGCCCGGGTGTAGCCGATCTCGGCGACGGTCTTGCGGGCAAGTTCATCGATCTCCACCCGGCCCTTCGAGGTGATCTCACCGGCGACAATGATCAGCCCGGTCGTAAGGAGCGTCTCGCAGGCCACGCGGCTCATGGGATCCTGCGCGAGGAACGCGTCAAGGACCGCGTCCGATATCTGGTCGGCTATTTTATCAGGATGCCCCTCGGTAACCGATTCCGAAGTAAAGAGATAATTTTTGTGAATGCTGCTCATCTGTTCTCCTCCCGGCCTGTGCAACACGTGTGATAGGGAAAAAGCCCTGCATTTATAGCACAATCACGGTTTTTGTCAAGAGCAAATTACGCCTTAAGCACAAAATATGGTGGCTCTTTCGGGCCGCACCCCAACAGGCTTGAACCTGAAGCGATGGGGAGGAGTATGCGGATATAAACATCATGCTCCCAAGACCCTATTGAGCGCCAGTCGGTCCCTATAGCTCATTTCCAGCGCGAAAACATGAAAAATAAATGCGGCATAACGCCGCATGAGGAGGGGATCGATCGACGCACTGTTCTTAAGCGGTACCCGTCACTTCCCTGGTTATTTTCCCTCACTCAGTGCAGCAGGGTCAAAGGCCCGAAGCATGGGCAGGAAACGCGCACTGCCCGCAGGCGGGTTCATGACCCGTACTTCAAAGTTCACGCTCCCCCGGGCCGATATCACCCCTTCCCGTATTGCGGTCATGTTCCGAATATCTTCTGCCTGCACGCCGCGCTTCGCCAATAGTTCCCGTTCCTTGTCCGTATACAGCTGGATGCCGTTCATCATTTTCACCGTCGCCAGAACGATTTCCTTCGCGTCGCGCACCTCGGTCACCAGGTACCATCCCGTTTTCTGCTTATCCGACGTGTTGTTGATCTTTCCGGTGATGACAAGATCTCCCCGTTCCGGATCCAGAAAAGCGACCGGATCCACGATCGAGAGGCCCTCCGGCGTGATCACTTGCCGGGCCGGTGCCGGTTGTGACTTCGGCTGCGGTTTCGACAGCGTCACCTGCCCGATCATTCCTCCCAGGAAGCCCATGTAGTAGAGCGCTGCGAGCCCCGCGACCAGTGTCAGGACGATCACCACGATGACGAGGGCACGCTTGCCCATAGACGACGCTTCGGCGCCTCGCGCTGCCGCGGCAGTCCTGGAATCAGCTTCGGCCTCTTTTTTCCCTGCTGTCTCCGGAGTCTTCGGCATCGCGAGGGCCGCCCCCAGGTCGATGTCCTCATCGGCGGGCGGCGCTGCCCCTGTACGCGCAGCGGACTTGTCAGGCGCGTTACGTTTCATCTGCGCCAGGAGATCAGGGGAGATCACCGGCCCCTTCGGCATCGCCGGCGCGGCTCCGAGATCGGGCGCCTGAACTGCCGGGGCCGGTTCGGCCTCCGGTGCCTGCTTTTCCGGTGACGGGGCCGAGAAGGCCGTTTTCCGCTTTGGCTCGGATATGAGGTCCACGGGGAAATCCAGCGCAGCCTCGGCTTCGGCCGCGGCTTCAGGCGAGATCTCGACCTCCGGTACTGCTTCCTTCTCTGGTTCTACATTGAAGCTGAAATCCTGGCCTCCAAAACCCTCTTCGGGATGAGCGGCTGCCGTGGCAGCCGCATGAGGCTCGCTGAAATCGAAATCACTCAGCGCTGCCGGGGGAATATCCTGTTCCCGCGGGGGCTGATATTCCCGCGCCTCGGGTTCGGGAGACGGTATTGGCTGCGTGGGGACAGGCTTGATCGACGGTCCAGGCGCGGCCGGGGGCGACGGCCTTGTTGCGGGTCCGGGCGGTTGTTGAGGGACCGGTTCCGTAGCTTCGTCCTCGCGGGCGAGCAGGTCCATCTCAAAGTCATCTTTGGTTATGGTGATGATCTCCGCGCACTTGGAGCATTTGAACCGAATGCCCTTGCCGGAGATCTTTTCATCGGCAACGCGGAAAAGCTTGCGGCAGCTTCCACAACGGATATCCATGCGGTATGGTCTCCTGATCGTCGCGCCGGCAATGGCCAGGCATGCGACAACGTCTCCGGCAAGAATCTCATCTTCAGTTATCAGCGGGCATTGTAATATATTTACGGGAAAATTTCTACTGCAACCCGTCTTTTTTTTCGTCCCCTTCCCCTTCCTCGTATATCGACTTTTTCTCCCCTGCGATCCGGTATTCTTCCGACGCCCACTTGCCAAGGTCTATCAAACGGCAGCGGCCGGAGCAGAACGGCCTGAAAGGATTGTGCATCCAGGTTATTTCTTTCTTACATACCGGGCATGGTACTTTTCGATCTTCCATTCTGCGCTCCGCACTCTTACTTTAGAACATAGCTCATCGGGACCTCTACCCATCCGTTCACATAGGGCATGGGCGCTGCACGGTATACCGTGCGGACCGACGCCGTGTCCAGGATATCCGAGCCGGAGCTTTTCATGATATCCACCTTCTCTATCTCGCCGGTCGGCAGGACCTTGAACCTGACAAGGACAACCCCTTCGACGCCCCGCTCACGCGCCACCCGGGGATAGGTTTTCGCCTTTTCGAGCGCTGAATGGACAAGCTGCCATTGCTCAAGGGAAATCTCGCCTGTTTGTCCATGCCCTTCTCCGACAGGAGCCGGTGACCGCGGTCCCGCTCCCGCCGTTTCTTCTCCTTTTTCGCCGCCGCCGGCCGCGGGAGGGGCCTCGTGAGGGAGGTCGCCTTCTTTCGGGAGATCCTTTTTCAATTCCTGTTTCGGCGCTTCCGGAAAGGGAGCTGACACGCCTCGATTCTTATGTGCTTGCCGCACGATTCCCGGCCGTCCCGGAACAGTGCTCCCGAGCAAGGACACGGCGATCGACCGCGTATCCCCGCTGAAAGAGGTCCCGCCATACCGGGCGAACGCAATGGCGCTCCCCACGACCGCGACATGGACGATCACGGACAGGAGGAGCGCCTTGCTATAGGTCGTTCCGCACTGATGCATAGATCTTCCGCGCGGCGGACCTCGCAGTTAGAACGGGATCGTGATCCCGCCGCGGATCTCCTTGGGCGGCATCGGATAGCCCTGCACGGCCTCGTACTTCCGGTCAAAGATGTTGGTCATGGCGAAATAGATCTCGCCTTTCGCGTCAGCGCGGCGGCCGAACTTCTGCGCGAGTTTGGCGTCCACCACCGTGTAGCGCCATGCGGGTGCGCCCGGCAGCACGTAATTTTCCACCATGCGCGCCTCGGTAAAGAGATGCACGTCCGTATCAAGGGCTATATCAAGGTGTCCCTTGACCTGATTTTTTGGATAGAGTGTGCTGTATATCTTGTCCCCGGTGATGACGTCGAGGGCCTTGAGATAGGTATAGTTCGCGCCCAGGCCCATGGTATCCGAGAGCCGGAACGCTGTTTCCGCCTCAACGCCCTTGATGTCCGCTTTACCGATGTTCTCAGGCGACATGGGGAATACCATCCAATTCCAGTTGATAAGGTCCGTCACCTTCCGCCTGAATCCCGTGACCTTGATCCGGTTTCCGGCCCCGAGTGGCTGCTCGATCCCGGCTTCATATTCTTTCGAGGTCTCCGGCTTCAGATCGGGATTTCCCACGGCATAAGGGTCCTTCCAGTACAGGTCATTGAACGTCGGGCCACGGAAACTCTTCCCATATGAGGCCCGTATGATCATCCCGGAACCCGCGACAAGATACCTTGCGCTCGTTCGTGGGCTGAACCGGTCGCCATACACCGAGTGTTTGTCCTTCCGTCCACCGACCACGACGATCAATGCGTCTCCCAGAGACAACTCGTCCTGCAGGAACCAGGCATCGTTGGTCGTCGCATGCTCCCCGGAGTCCGTGCTGGTCAGGTTGTCCTTACGCTGCTCATGGCCGAGAGAGAAAAGGTTCCACGAGCCTGCAAGCCAGTTGACCTGGGCCTCGCCCCCTTTGGAGGCACTCTTATGCAGACTGTCGATCGGAGGAGGTCCGAAGGCCGGCAAAGGATCCCGGTATCTCAGCTGGTCCTCGCTGCGGGACCCCGAGACCTTGAGGTCCAGCTCTTTACCGAGCCGCGTCCGAAACGATGCGCCGAGGACCAGCTCCCGCTCATGCTGTCGCGCGTACGGGCTGGAATATTGCAAGGAACCGGGTGCGCCGTTCTCCTTGCCGATGTAGTTCGCCGTCAGGTCGATCGATGTGTCCTTCGAAACATCGTACCCCGCCCTTCCGTTCACGGTCCACTGCTCAAGGTCGCTGTTCAGCCGGTAACCGTCCGAAATCTCCCGGGTCCCTGTCACGGAGTAATATCCGGAGCCGTTGCGCGATGAAGTACTGAGCTGGAGGGAATCATACCCATGGCTGCCGGCGGCCCCGACTATCCGCGAGACCGTGCTCACCGGCTTCTTCGTAATGATGTTTACTACGCCGCCAACGGCATCAGATCCGTACAGGGCCGACGACGGCCCCCGGACGATCTCGATCCGCTCAATGTCGTCAAGGGCCACCGGGAGGGCGGACAGGTCCACTCCGGCGTCGCGAGGCGAGTTCATCCGCACCCCGTCCAAGAGCACAAGGACCTGGGAATAGCTGGCGCCCCGTATGCTCAGCGTCGCGAGGCCGCCCCGCGTGCCCTGGTCCGTCAGAAATACACCGGTCACGGAACGCAGCGCCTCGGCCGCGGTCGTTGCGCCGGAGTTCTTCAGCTCCGCCGCGGTCACGACCGTCACCGACTGAGTCACATCCTTGAGTTCCTTCTCCGTCTTCGTGGCGGTCACCACTACTTCGTTCAATTTGACGTTTTTTTCCTGTGCTGAAACGATACTCCCGACACCTGAAATCAATACGGCTACTGCAACGACAGCGCTTGTTCTCTTCATTCTATTCTTTCTCCTTCATCGAGGTTTTGGGAATGTGAGGTCTCCTGGCTTAGGACGGTTCGACATTGCTCACCGCCGTGAGCACATCGAACGGCTTCCTACTCGCCTGCCTTCCCATCCTTCAAAGGACAGTGGCCAGCCCGGCTTTCGTTTCCATCACAGTTGCGTGGCAGCGGGGGACTTGCACCCCCTTCCGCTTCATCATTCCCGTGTGTTTTTCCCATCAACAGCTCATTATGCTATTAATATCCTCTCATGACGCCGCGATCACCTCCTTTATCAGAACCGGTCATGAACGATATAGGCGTTCCCGTTCTCCGAACGTTTCACCTCACTACCAGTCTGCATACGCACACATAGCCTGAAATCGAACCCCTCAAGCGCTATCATCTCAAGACACGGCATTTACAAACATTTCTCCGTCAATATCTGATAGAGCAAGTGATCGATCTCGTCGATCAGCTCCTTGAAGACGCCGCCGTGGCTTTTCGATCGCGAGAAGAGTTCGTCCCGTAGCGAGACAATTTTCGGGTCTTGGCATTTTTCATAGGTAATATGTTCATTCTGCATGGCAAAGCGTTCCCGCAAAAGCAATTCTCCGGCCTTATCAGTAAAAGGCTGTGCAAGGTTCCGGATCCGCTGGATGCGACTGGCCACGTCCGGCAATGTTGACAAGCCGTCCCTTCTCTCAAGAAGAACCACGACCTCATTCACCATGACCGATAGCGTGCAATACTCCAGGCCCCGTACGCCCCGTCGCCACTGCAGGAGCATGGGATTTCGCCAAAACCAGAGAAAATTTCGAAGACCGAGTCCGATCAGCCCATCAGTTGCCCGTCGTATATCGACCATACCGTTGTCCAACACGGGAACGGAGACGCTTCCGCGCTGCGGCCGAGGCTCGATTGCGTCCGGGGAGTTCCAGGCGCAGCCGAAATATCCCCAGATGTTCCCCAGCACAGCAGTCCCGTTCGCGTCTCCCGGTGTGTCAAAGTGTACGAGCGACAGCAGCACCTTGCCCTTGCCGTACATTCCCTCGATGACGGCAGGCTCGCCGATCAAGCGCTTTGGATCAAGATTGATCTGATAGACCGCCTCCAGATCCTTCCAGCTGCCGGTCGACGTTCCGTCCCCGACATTGACGTCGGATGTAAAGGCATCGGGGAGCGCTTCGCCGTAGGTCGCGAGCACCTTTACGCTTTCATCTACCACGAACTGGGACGGCCACCATGCATGGTAGATCGGTTCATCGATTCCCTTCCAGAGGTCATGGTCCTGCGAAATGAGACGGATCCGCCCGCTGAAGCTCGGCACCCGCTCCTTCGTCGGCCTTCGCGTGACCGGTACGAGGCCGATACCATCCTGGGTGGCGAGTCCCGCGCCTCCGCAGAAACCGATATAGTTTCCCCCCTGATCGACGAACTGCCGGATCGCGTCTATCCCGTCTTTCCCCAGGGCCTTTGCCTTGTTCGATGCCCATCCGCCGGGAACGAAGAGTGTCCTGTAGTCCGCGAGAACACCGCTCCTGATGTCCTCCGAGCGGACCAGCTCAAAGGGAAGACCAGCCGCCCGAAGGGCCTTGCAGGCCATCACGCCCCACAGGAAGGACTCATCCCAGAGAAAAGCTGCCCTGTTGTTATACTCCGAACTCCGCACTCCGCACTCCGCACTCACACGTCATATCCTCTCGGTGTTATCAACAGGTTGTTCCATACAAATGTTTTCGAGTTGCCGATGATCACGGTCGTCTGCATATCAACGTCAGTGTCCTGCATGCTCGCAAGATCCGTTACGATGACCATCTCCTGCTCCCGCATCGCGCCCTTCACGATGCCAACGGCCGTTTTCACGTTCCGATGCTTCAGGATGATCTCCCGAGCCCGGTTGAGATGGCCAGCCCGGCCTTTGCTCCGGGGATTGTACAGGACGATGACGAAGTCCGCTGCCGCGGCCGCCTCAAGACGCTTCTCGATCATTTCCCAGGGCGTCAGGCGGTCCGACAGGCTGATGCAGGCAAAATCATGCATCAGAGGAGCTCCGAGCCGCGAGGCAGCGGCATTCAGCGCGGAAATGCCGGGGATGACCTCGACTTCGGGACAGAGCGGAGTGCGGAGTGCGGAGTGCGGAGTGCTTTGATTCTCCGACTCCCGACTCCTGACCCCTGACTCCTGATTTCTCAGCAATTCAAACACCAGCCCCGCCATGGCATAAACGCCGGGGTCGCCGCCGCTGATCACGGAAACGGTCTTTCCAGCCTGCGCCAGTTCCACTGCTTTCCGGCACCGGTCGACCTCCTGCGTCATACCGGTCGAGACGACATCCTTGTCCTTGAGAAGCTCTTTGATGAGATCGAGATAAGTACCGTAGCCCACAATGACATCAGACCTTTTGATTGCGTCCCTGGCAGCGGGAGTGATATGCTCCAGGCTCCCCGGCCCGGTGCCCACGATATGGATTTTGCCTTTTTGCTGTAGTTTTTTTTCTCCTTCACTCCACACTCCGCACTCCGCACTCCGCACTGTTTTGAAAGCCGCCGCCACGGTCACGTTTCCTTTCTTTTGCTTCTGCACCAGCAGGCTGTCCGCCCCTGCAGCAAGGAGCGCTGCCGGTTCCGCGACGCCGAATGCGCCTGTAGCCCTGAATACGACATCGGATCTTTCAATCCCTTCCACGCCGTTCAGCTCGCCACTCCTGAACACGTGCAGCGGGAAGTCATATTTCCGGGCAAACGCCCTGAGTCCCGGCTCGCTGCCTTTGATATCGATCGTGGCGATACAGCCGACGGACAGGAACGACAGATTGCGGCTGTCGAGCGTGCTCTGCACCGCATCCTCGATCTCCTCCTGCGACGTGCCGCTGTTGCACCCGATGCCGACAACCAGATTTCTGGGCCTGAGATACAGCTGTCCCTTCACCCGGCAATCGCACAGATCAATGTTTTTTTTATTAGTAATCAGGATGTCGGCATATTTCGGGTCAGCTGTCCTTAAAAACTCGTCGGGAAGTTTAATTTCTGACCCCTGCCCCCCGACCCCTGACCCCTGCTCTTCATACACCCGCAGCGCGCCGTTGTTCACGAACCGCGTTCCGATCAGCGGGAGCATTCCCCGGTCCTCGATGACCAGATCATGCTCCCGCGCCCAGAGATCGAGCGCAGGGAGCCCGTTCACGTCCGACGCAGTGGTGATGACCGCCTCGCCGCCCAGGAATGCCGCGATCTTGCGCGTCAGTTCGTTCGCGCCGCCGAGGTGGCCCCCCGCAAGGCTTATTGCATGCTTCCCCGCCTCATCGAGCACGACGACCGCGGGATCGGTCCGCTTGTCCTTGAGCAGCGGCGCGATGGTCCGCACAACGATGCCTGAGGCCATGATGAACACCAGGGCCTCGCTCCTCCGCCACAGGGCTTCGACAACAGCCGGAGCGTATTTCGCGATCTCCGCGTCTGGTGACCAGGACTTCAGCCGCTCCGCCACCCTGAGACCATTATCGGTAATATAGATGATCGCAGTTCGCTTCACTCCGCACTCCGCACTCGCCACTCCGCACTTCTCCTACTTCCGGTACTCATGTTTAAAATCCTTATGGTAAAGTTTTGACTCTTTTCCCAGGGATATCTCGGACGCCCGGAGTGATTCCCCCACGTAGATCAGCGCCGTCTTCCTGATGCCTGCGTCCTTCGCCAGAGAAGCGATGTCCGTCAGCGCGCCCCTGATAACCTTCTGGTCCGGCCACGACGCCTTCTCGATGATCACCACAGGCGTATCCGGTGGATAGCCTTGCAGCAATTCGTCCCGCACCTTCTCGATCATGCCGACGCTTAAAAAGATCACCATGGTCGCGCGGTGCGAAGCCAGCGAACCCAGCCGCTCGGACGCAGGGACCGGGGTCCTGCCCTCCATCCGGGTTAAGATGACGGTCTGGCTTATCTCGGGGATGGTCAGCTCCTGCCCGAGGATCGCGGCGCCAGCCATGGCCGACGACACGCCCGGGATGACCTCATACAAAATATTCAGCTCACGGAGCCGTTCGATCTGCTCCGATATGGCGCTGTAGAACGACGTGTCCCCGGTGTGGAGCCTCGCCACAGACCTCTTGTTCTCCACGGCCTTTTTCATGACCGCGATGATCTCGTCAAGGTCCATGTTCGCGGAATCGAAGAGCTCGGCCTTGATGCCCGTGAGGAGTGCGGGGTTCACCAGACTTCCCGCATAGATCACCACGTCAGCGGCATCGAGTATCCTTCTGCCTTTCACGGTGATGAGCTCCGGGTCGCCCGGGCCCGCGCCTACAAACGTTATCATTGCGTTCATCGTTTCCTCACGATCATGAGGGAGAAATAATTCAATTCCTCCTCTTTCACCTGACTAATGTCTCTGTACACCCGTTCATCGTCCATGCCTGCCCGCACCACATAGATCGCCTGTGCCGCACGGTTCATCCTGTTCAGCATATCCCTGACCGTAGTGAATACCTTGCTGACCTTCATAAGCACCACGGTATCGAACTTCTCCAGCGTTTCCTCGAGGCTGTCCAGGTAATTCGCCGGCAAAATGGCGATCCGTTCATTGCCCAGTCCAAGATACAACCCGGCCCGTGCAGCAGCCGCGTTTATGGAAGATATGCCGGGAACGATCTCAATAACAAGAGCGGGCCTGAGCTCAAGCAGCCTGTCGTAGAGATAGAAGAACGTGCTGTAGATGCCGGGATCGCCGATCGTGATAAAGGCCGCGTCACGCCCTTGTTCAAGCACGGGAACGATAGCATGAACAGCTTCATTCCATTTGGCATTCAGATCATCTGCCTGCAATGCTTCCCTCTCCCCTCGCGGGAGAGTGCCGGCCTGCCCCGTTTGAGGCGGAGCCTCTTTCGGGGGGTGAGGGGCGGTTTTCATCATCGGGAAGTGCAGTTCCACGATTTTTTTGCCATCGAGATCGACAGCCCCACGCATGATCGACAACGCAAGGCTCGTCCCTTCTTCGCGGCCTTTCGGCACAAAAATACACTGCGTCTCCTTCAGGATTCTGACCGACTTCAGCGTCAGAAGTTCAGGATCACCCGGCCCGACGCCGATAACATACAATTTTCCGGTCATGTTCCTCCTCGTCGCGACCTCTTCGCGGCCCGCAAAAATAAATCTTCCCGTAGATTATCGTTCTTGCCCGCGTGACGGACGACCATCTTCACAAGCTCGCCTTTTTCGAGACTGTCCAGGTATTTCTCCACGTCCTTCATGGTTATCTCGGCGCTCTTCGCCTTTCGGACCTTGCCGCCTTTTTCCTTTGCGCCTTTGCTGAGCCAGGTGAGACCGACAGCCACGCAATGCTTGCAGAAATCTCCGTCATCGCCCACCGGACAGGTGCAGGAATAATCCAGTTCACCGTCGTCGTCCCATAATCTGACTTTGTAGGTACGCGTTCCTTCCACCTTTGCCGTGATTTCACCCTCACGCTCGGTCAACGGACCGACCACATCCATTTCGTAATATTCTTCACCGCGTTCGTATGACCTTGGGTCGGCCAGATTGCGGAGTGTAGTTCGAGTCAGTATGTTTTTCATGATCATAATGTACCCTTCGATTTGGTGCGGCGCGTTCGCCCCGTTAGAGGCCGCGATCGCTTGCCGCGAACTGCCTCTAACGGGGTTCGGGGAATGCGTTCTACAATTTTTTATCCCAGATGGTCTGAACCTTGTACTTCCTGATGAACGCGTCTGAAGTGATAATCGGAATCCCCTCCATGACTGCCTGGGCAATGAGGATTCTGTCAAAGGGGTCCCGGTGAAAAGAAGGCAGATGAAATACATGGAGAGCGTGGCTCGCCTCGACAGGCAACGTCTGGACGGCATTCAGCGCCATTTGTTCGACGATGAACGCATCCGGATGCGCGGGTAGCATAATCTTGCCGAGCCCCGCCTTGATCGCGATCTCCCAGCAACTCGCGGCGCTCAGAAACAATTCATTATCGTCGTCCGCGATTATCTCGCGCACACGCCGGGGCAGTTGCGGCGAGTCCATAATCCACCAGATAAATACGTGCGTATCGAGCAGCGCCCTCATTTCTCGAACTCATCGGCAAGCAACGACGGCAACGGTTCCGTAAAACCCTTTTTCAGAGTAATCCGTCCCTTCGCGCTCCCCGGCTCCCTTTTTTGCGTCTTCCCGATCAGCGGTAATAGACGTGCCACCGGTTTTCCGGCCTTGGCGATAACGATCTCTTCTCCGCCGGCCACCCTGCTCAAAAGTCTCGAAAAATGAGTCTTCGCCTCATGCACATTTACCATCGTCATAGCTATCGAGCCTCCTGAACATCATATTAGACTAAGACATGGACTAAGTCAAGGTAGAACAGCGCCTCATCGGGCATGCCTTCCATCTGTACCCGGAAATTTAAACCAACCCGCCATTCCTTAATCGCCCTGCCCGTGCGGCAGCATGACAAGTTCCTCCGCATCCGAGGTGTCCGCGAATATCGACTCGTTGATAATCCTCTCGGCAATAGCATCGAGATGCTTGGTAAGCTCTTTTTCGAGTTCCTGGTATTCAGGCCACAGTGTCCTGTTCACAAAGCCCTTTGAAACCCGTGCCATGACGGTGGTATGCCGCTGGCGATAATAGCGATAGGGCTTAATGTCGTAACGCCGCAGTAAAGCAGTGAACAGCCGTCGGGACCATTGATTATTCATGGTGAACGTGTATTCAATCGGCGGATCAGCTTCGCCGAATTGGCGAATCTTGTCCTTGATTCGCTGGCGCGCATAATCAGCGGCGGAACGTTCGCCCTCCGTA
The DNA here is from genome assembly GCA_964364055.1 of uncultured Nitrospiraceae bacterium. GTDB lineage: Bacteria > Nitrospirota > UBA9217 > UBA9217 > UBA9217 > JAAXXJ01. Next base: position 21,339 of record CAYILT010000002.1, read on the forward strand.
CCCGCCGCCGGCGTGCAAGGCTTCGATCAATTTTAGTTTTTCGATCAGTTTGTTTACGTCATAATTTACTTCATTCATGGTGAGGTCCTTTTGGTACCGCGACACGCTAAAAACGAAACATATGTCATCGGTTCGGTCCGTTCGGGGAACGGACCCTACCTTTATATTTTCGATTTGTTGTCTGCCGGCTCCACCAGCAACTGCAGCAGCTCGTCCGGCGATATCCTGCCGCTCATGTCGCTGCCTTCGAGGAGGCTGTCCGCCAGGTCCCTTTTGTGCTGGTGCAGGTCAACGATCTTTTCTTCGATGGTCCCCTTTGTTATCAGGCGGTAAATGGTAACCGGGCGTTCCTGACCGATCCGGTAAGCGCGGTCCGACGCCTGGTCCTCAACGGCCGGGTTCCACCAGGGGTCCATGTGCATAACATAGTCCGCGGCGGTGAGGTTCAGCCCCAAACCGCCCGCCTTGAGACTGATAAGAAACACATCACCGTCGCCTGCCTGAAAGGCGTCCACGCTTCGCTTCCGTTCCCGGGGCGGCGTGCTTCCGTCGATATACTGGTAGGGTATCTTTTTCTCTTCCAGGAACTCCCGCATGATCTCGAGATGGCCCACGAACTGGCTGAAGATGAGCGCCTTATGCTTATTATCGAGAAGTTCCTCCAAAGTCTCCACAAAAAGCTCGAACTTGCTGCTTTTGGTCTTTGTATCGGGAACAACAAGCCGGGGATTGCAGCAAAGCCTTCGCAGTCTCATGATCTCCGCGAGGATCTGGATGCTCTTCCGCCCCATATTCCCCTCCACCCGGGCGATCCTGTCGAGAGACTGCCGTCTCATGGCCTCATACAGCGCCGTCTCTTCTTCCCCAAGTTCGACATGGAGGATGATCTCCGTTTTTTGCGGCAATTCAGTCAGCACCTGGGTTTTGAGCCTGCGCAGAATAAAGGGCTGGACCAGCCTTTTCAGCCTTGTGCGCGCATGATGGTCATTGCCCCGTTCTATTGGATTGGCGAACCTTCTGTTGAAAGCATCAAGAGATCCGAGCAGTCCCGGATTTATGAACCGGAACAGGTTCCACAACTCGTCAAGATGATTTTCCACGGGAGTGCCCGTGGTAATGATCTTGAACCGGCCCTGCAGCTTCATGGCCGCCTGCGAACGCATGGTAGCGGCGTTTTTGATCGCCTGGGCCTCATCGAGCACGATCGTCTCCCATTCAACGGAAGCCAGAAGTTCCTCTTCCTGCTGGAGCAGGCCATAACTGCAAACCATGAGATCGAAAGGCCGGAGCGAAGCCGCGGTTTCTTTGCGGTCACCGGCCCCGAATTGGAAAACATTCAAGGTGGGGGCGAAACGCTTTGCCTCCTCCATCCAGTTCATGCAAACCGAAGTAGGGGCCACTACGAACGCGGGACCGTTCGCCGCGCGGCTGATGATGAGCGCCAAAGCCTGGATCGTTTTGCCGAGCCCCATATCGTCGGCCAGACAAGCGCCCACTCCCCAGTGGGCCAGACGGGCAAGCCATGCATAACCCTCCGTCTGATAGTCCCGCAATTCGGCCTGAAGTGTGGAAGGGACCACGGGCTGCAGCGCCTGCGCGCTCTGAATGCGGGTCATCTGTTCTTTCCATTGACTGTCCGTTTCCAGGTCCGTGCCGGCGGTCAGCTCCTCGATTGCGGGGGCCGCAAGGGGATGAAAACGCACGCCCTTGGCATGGCGTTCCGAGAGCGAAGCCAGGTCATCAAGACGTTTCCTGAACTCCCTGGTCAGCGCGAGAAACTCGCCGTTCCCCAATGGAAGAAAACGGCCCGGCGTCGCGTCCAGAAGTTCCAGGAGCTGCCGGAGTTCCATTACCTTGTCTTCGTTCAACCGTATCTCGCCGTTCAGACTGAACCAGTCGTTCTCCCGTTTAATGGCCATACGAAAACCGTCGAACGATATCTGGCGCGTGATTTTGAACTTCGCCCCCTCGGGCCAGTCCACGCACACCTTATCACCCAGGCCCTGAAGCTCCGTAAGCAGCTCCAGACAGTCCTCGGGCTCGTCAATATGCCATTCGCCATCGAGGTCCTCATACTGGTCCAGGACCGTACAAGCCTGAAGCGTTTCCTCGACCATTCTTCGTTCCATCTCCAGCGAACGTTTTGTCTGGAGCCGCTCGTTGTCAATTTCAGCAATGACGGTCTCGCCCCCCTTGCCGGGCGAATAGTATGGACCTTTGCCGGAAAAGGGCCTGACCAGCGCCTGGATCTTGAGTCCTTCCTGAAACGGCATCATCACGACATGCGGGGTCGGATCGGACGGCGCTTCCTTGATATTTTCCATGCTGCCGCCGATTTCCGACTGAATATGGACAAGAGAGGATATCGCGGAAATTGCTTCGAGCACCTTCTCCGACGCCGACAAGGGAACGCGAACACCCTCGCCGATAATGCGCGAAAGGGCCTTATGCTTTTCCGTCAGCTCCACCAGCCGGAAGCGGGTGGGGGTTTCCCTGATCACGGTTACCTTCGCATCCGGTGAGCACACGGGATACAGCGTTATGAAGATATTTTTTTTATTTCGGGAAACAAAAACCTCGGGCTCGCCCTTTACGAGTTCCACCCTGACACCCGGCGCGTCTTTCAGGAAGACCAGCGGATGCCCCGCCAGTTCAGTCAAAGCCGCAAGGCCGAATTCGTTATAATGCCCCCAATAGGGATTGTCCTGCGCTAACCGGGCGGCAAGCCTCTTGTCCTGTTCAGTAAGATAAGATGATTTTTCCGAGTAGCGGTAAAGATCGTACATCGCAAGGGCCCTGCCTTTTGACCAGCCGCCCTTGGCGCTCATTTTCTGCTCCAGCGGATGCACCCGGCAGGTCCCCTTTTCGTTATATTCGAACAGCCATACCAGCCTTTTCTCGTTCACGACCGGGGACACAATGGCGCCTATGTTTTTCAAAGCGGCAAGAGAGCGCTCCCACGGCTCTTCCGGGACGATCAGGTCAAGAACACTCCGCATACCCGAGGCCTGACGAAACGCCGCGGCTTCAGCGCCGTATTCCTCGTTTTTTCCGTCCAGCCGGAAAAGAAGCTCTGACAGTTCCGCGGCGATGAGATGAAAGCCGTGGCTCTTTGCCTGGTTCAGGAACGCCTTCAGCCCTTCCGCCGCGCTTCGTATGGTTGACGGAGAAAGAGACAGCGAAATAAATACTCTGAAAAAATGCTTCATGGTGCAATGCTCGTCTAAAGGAAGTTCGGGCATCATGGGCTGGAGCTCGCCGCCGCGTTCAACAACCCAGTAGTGTTTCAGGTAGGAGAGAATATCATGGATATCGCCGTATTCCTCCCGCCGTTCCGCGTATCCGATATACTCCAGCGCCTGTTTTGCCCGGACAGGGTCCTTGCCCGCAAGCAGCAGGAGGGGGAAATAGACCCCGTAAACGCCCTTGAAATAAACCTTGCGTTTGTTCATTTCCTTCTTCAATTTCACGAGCGCCGACTCATACAGCGTTATCGCCTTGTCGTCTTCCGCGCGCAGGAAGGACAGCCACGCCCGCACTGCCTCCGCACCGGCTAAAGCACCCGCTCCGTGCAGAAGCTGTTCAGCCTCTTCGACGTTTCCCTGAAAAATGAGGTAATGGGCAAGACCATAACTCAGATACTCGTTGCCGGACCCGCTTTTGCTCAGAAGAGCCCGGGCAAACAATACCGCGTCCCGCGCGGGCTCGAGCTTGAGCGTGGAGTGAATGAATATCCGCACGAGCGCGTCGGCCTGCACTTCCGGCGGCAGGGAAGCTGCCGTTTCCGCGTCAAAAGGGTTATTGTAGATGGTGAGAAACGGATGTTTCTCCTGAAAAGCGTCAGGGTAAAAACGCTCGATTTCCGACAGTATCTTGACAAGCTGGTCCCTGCCCTCGCCAAGATATGCGGCGATGCGCAGTTCCTTCATTTTTTTATCGAAGCTGGTGTCGAACGAGTAATGCTCGCGAGAGGACCTTACAACGCGCGCGAGCTCGCCGAAATGGTTCTTACGGACCGCATCGCGGGTCGCGTACTCGACAAGGAGGTCGGAACAACGATAACCACCGAGCCGCTCATGATGCGCCAACAATCCCCGGGCGGACAATGCGTTCAGAATGGCGTCAAGGGCCTTGGGCCTGACGAGCCAACCCGGAACTACCGACGCGGGGCATTCACGCAGCGCGGCAAGCAGTTTGCCTCTATCGACGAACTGATAAAATACCGACGCTGTTTGAATAACCGCCTTTTCATCCTGCGAGGCCGCTTCATAAGCCCGGATCAAATCGGCCCGCAAATGTTCTTTTTCGTCAAAGGTCATATTGTTCCATCAGGATAAATATTGTATGCACATGAGAATATAACCGTAGGGACCGGTCCCCGAATGGTCAGAACCTTATCATCAGGTTCGATAAAAGGGCTCATTAAACATTGTAGCCTTCCTGTCACGCTCGGAGATGCAGCGCGTAGGACAACTGACGCACTTGCCTGTCAGGGAATCCCATGCCTTCGCGGCCGTCGTCAGCAGGCGGTTTACCAACTCGTCGCCGATATGCGGGAAGTACGCCTCGATGCTTCTGTAACCGAACTCAATGCTCCCGATTTTACCCGATACACGCGCCAGAACTTGCTCGCTCATCTGTTTGGCATGCTGAATGCAGAATACCGCAATGGCCCGGCCGTCAACGCCTTTGCTACCCAGTCGTGCATGGAGCTTCTTGTCCCGATGAATATGAGCCTCATACTCGAGCGCATATTCGAAGAGAAACCAATTGAGCTTCGTCTTTTCCGTTTCCGAATTATGGAAAGCGTCTGGGGAAATAAAACGTTCTCTGGTCACTATATTTTTCCGATATAACATGATCAGCCGCCTCGTCGGGTCCGGAATTTCATTGAACGCGCTGTGCTTCACCGGTCCGCAGAGGCCATAAGGAGGCGTCAACAAATTAAGGTGTCATCCTGGAGCCTCTAGTAAAAGCATTCAGGGTGGTTCGACAAGCTCACCACGAACGGCAAATGGCCAATGCGCGCGATTCCATATCCGTTCGTCCTGAGCTTGTCGAAGGACAGTTGCTACCTTTATTTATTGACGCTGCCTAACACGTGAATCATCTGCGCACCCGCTAATCCAGATAACATGCGCCGATCTCGAACGCCTGTTCGGGCGTCCCGAACCATTCGCCGCCATGGTAACAGCAGGGTTCATACCGTTCATGGCTATAGGTGTAAAACGCGACGCTCCAGCTGTCTGCGCTGAAATGCCGCAGCCGGACGAGGTGCGTAGGCGTGTTTCGCAGGCGTTCGATAAACTCCTGCCGGGTTTCAGCGCCAATGGAACGAAAGCGTTTCGGCGCAAAAGGCTCTTTGTAAGCGTCGATATAGCAGAGAGCGCCCTTGAACCTTACGTCAATCCTGGTGAACTTCCCGGCGTAATGCTTTTCCGCATATGCAGAAATTCGTTTCCTCGTTGCTTCCTGCGTGGCAGGCGGTATCTTCACCCCACCCGCGTGGGGATTGAACATCCACACCTTGCTCATAAGCTTGCCTCCTCCTCGCCTCATGCGCGTTGCCGCCGGTGCGCAAACAGGACCCGTTCGTTCACCAGTTCACATGCCACGTGGCAAAGTCATCGAGCAGTTGGTAATCCTTTCCCTTTTCCACCCTGGTGGTCAGCCACGACAAACCCATCTCAAAGCCCCTGCCGTCCGAAAGACGCTTTACCTTCGCGAGCAAATCGTCCTCTTCCATTACGCTCGCCGATATGTCCATGAGTTGAAACTCATCGGTATGCGCCGGTCGGGATTTCTTGAGGTTTTCGTATTCCTCCTTGTCGCCCGGGCCGAACACATAGAATTCTTCCCAGGGGAAATCCTCACGGCCAGTCAGAAGAGCCTTCCGATCAAGATGCTGTAAAAGGTATTCCCTGTACTTCAACAAGTTCTGTTCCGACACTTCCGGGACCTCATCGGTACCGAATACTTTGGCTATTCGTTTTTCATATGCGTCCATTACGCTTTCCCTTTCATACTTTTATGCATCCGCTAAAACTCCCGCGGACTTTTGGGCACATTGTCCCATTTATCCGTCATTCCGGCACGGTTCAAGCCGGAATCCAGTGACTTTGATTTTTCATCAGGTTGATAAAATGGATTCCCGATTAAAGCGTTCGGGAATAACGAAACTATGCGGTAGTGTTAAGTTAACAGCCCTCATTCGCTGTTCTTACTTACAAAACGACAACCGTCTCATCCCCCGCGATGTTCCGCACCTTCATGCGCAAGGGCTTTTTGACTGCGGCGATTTTTGCGTTCCAGAATTCCTTCGTCTTTTTCCCGTCCCGGATGACATATCCGTTCTTGTCGATCTTGAGTTCCGTATCGCTTATCCAGGCGCCGACGGCATTAGTGCAATCGAGGCTGACCAGCTCAATAAGCTCCAGCCCATGTTTGCTGATTTCAATCGGCTTAAAGGGCTTTTTCTTTCTTCCGTTGCCGTTTTCCCCGTCCTCATCGCCATTCGGAGCGCCGTTTTCAACCCCTACTTGCTCCCCCTTGTCAAGGGGGAGAGTAAGAGGGGGTGAGTCGCTCAACGACTTTTTCTGATTGTATGCGTCGATAGCCTGCATCAGCCGATCGCTGACAAAAGACTTAAATTCGATTTCATAGCCGGTTTTCCTTCGCGGGATATGCCAATACCTTACGTTCATGCAAGTTGCATTCGACAGCCGGAAGTCTATTCATGTTCTCCTGCCAGGCTCGTATTATAGCAGGCCGGAAATCCGCAATATCGGTGCATAGTCTTTCATGTTTAATCTAATCCGCCGAACGCGCCGCGGAGCGCCTTGCTTAAACTTCGCAGCGCTTATTCCCGGCTTGGTGTTAGGTCCAGGTCTTTCTTATCTTCCCCAGATTTCTTCAGGGTCTTCTATATTGGGATCATCATATCTTTCCATTCTCCCAAGCCATTCCGGCATGCCATCCTTTATTCTGCATTTAAGTTGCTCAAGGGCTTCACTGGTTATTTTATTTGTTTCAAGCATAAACTGGTAAAATTTCGTCAAACTCGCGGCATTTGCTTTGATAGCTGCTTTGCTCGCCCACATCGCTTTTCGTATGAACCAATAGCCCAGAAACATGCCTATGCTGCCGACGCCCTCAGCGGCCTCAATGGTATCTTCATTTAAAAGGAACTCATTAATATAAAAATCGACGTTTGAAACATGCTTTTTTACGGTCGTACTTGAAAGCTTGCTGTCTGATAGCCATTTTTGAAAGTGCTTTAATAAGAGCATGTTTTTTCCTCTGATTCTATTGCATTCCTTCTCATATTGTTCGTACGAACTCATATTTTCCTCTCCTTACCGGCATAACGCCGCCGTGGGGAGCGCGTTTCACAGCGACCCTCACGACGCGCTTGTTAAGAATATTGCTTCTCTGGATATGGTATGCCCAGGTCTTTTGCAATCAACTCAAAGCCTTTTTCATCTCTATATTCTTCGATATCCAGGCCGCTAGTGCGAACTTTCTGCCATGAAGAGCTTTTATCGTGGTGTTGTTTTATGTTCGAGTTTTTTCACGGACTTCCCCGGCCATTCCGAAAGCGGACATCCAGTGTTTTCGAAGTACTCTTGATGTCGGCTCCGACCCGGCATGACGGGGGAAAAATATTAAAATACAAACACTACTTACCTTGCTTGTTGCTGGTATACTCCATTGCTTTCCCCGAAAGCTCCTCAACGCTTAAATTTTCTCAGAGCCCTTTTCTCCACTCCGTATAATCAAAGCACGTTAAAATCGAAACATACATTAGCGGTTCGGCGCGCTTGGGAAACACACCCTACGACTTCAATAATATATCGTAGGGATCGTTCCCTGAACGGTCCGCAACGCTTCGTGATGTTTTATATTTACCTTGTCGCGGTACTATCCCGTCAGACGTCTTGAATGAAGCAGTTTATCAGACAAAATACGCTCCTGTAAATAAAATTCATCAACATTCACCGCAGCGTGCGCCGTCATTTGCCCTTCTCGCCTCTCACGATGAATACGGGATTCAGGGCGTTCATCAGTTTTTTCCCCGCTACCGGCTTCGAACGCGAAACGGACACCTCGCATACGTCGGTCGTGAAACCACGTTGTTCGAGTGCGGCAACGCCGTCCCGGAGGGTTTCGAGCGTCGCGGCGTTGATCACGATGATCCCTGAACGCATCATCCCGCTCGCCAGTTCCACGATTGCCGCCAGCCTGCCGCCGCTGCCGCCGATAAAAACACGGTCCGGCGCGGGCAGGCCGGTCAGTTCCTCGGGCGCCGTCGCTTTCACGACCTCGATGTTCTTCACGCTGAACCGCCGCATGTTGTTGTTGATGTGATTGACCTGATCTTCGTCCTTTTCCACGGCAAAGATCCGAAGACCGGGGAAAAGCCTCGCTGCCTCGATCGAGACCGAGCCGGAGCCCGCGCCGATGTCCCAGAGCACGCCGCTCTGAGGAAGCTTCAACTTATGCAGCGTCACCGCCCGCACCTCATCTTTCGTGATCAGCCCGCGCGCATGGGACAGTTCTTCCTCTTTCAAGCCGAAACAGACCTCTCCTGGTCCCTGGACCCTGGCCCCTGGCCCCTGCCGTTGAATGATCACCACGTTCGGCTCGGCAAAGGTCATGCCTGCGGCCTCGTTGATCGTTCCCGTCCATACGCGCTCGTCAGGATATCCGAGTCGTTCGCAAACATGCATTATCATGCCGCCGGCAATCCCCCCTTGCCCCCCTTTGTCAAAGGGGGGTTGGGGGGATTTTACGATGCAGTTCAATAACTCTCCGGCAATTGCCGTCGGATTATTCACCCTGTCCGTGAGAATCGCAAGTTTGCGGTATTTTTCGAGCAGCCGGGGAATATCACCCGCTTCATAGGGCAGCTTTCGCCGCCTCGCGATATCCGGTCCGCCGTGCACGCTGATGCAGAACGCGTCGTCCCAGGGTTCGTTGATCCGGGCAAAGGCCTCCTGCATGCTCGACAGGTCGGGAATGATCTCGATCCGCTCCTTCCCGAACTCCTCGATCATGCGCCTTCCGATGCCGAAGAAGAAGGGATCGCCTGAGGCCAGGAGAACGAGAGAAGGCAGCTCGGATTGCGGAGCCTTCGACCCGAGCTCAGGCCGAGGGTTGCGGATTGCGGATTGGGAAAACCATTCTTTGATATACGCTACAGTCTCCGGCACTTTATTGATGACCGTGATGCGTTCCTTGACCGCCTCGTATTCCTCATACCGCTTGAAGACATCAAAAAGCCGTGACGAAGCGAGGACCACGTCCGCCTTACGGACGATCTCCCGCGCCCGCCCTCCGAGCGGCCGGTATCCGATCCCGACAAGAGTGAGTTTATTCGCTTTCGGCAATGAGCTCTCCTTCATAGGACACAAGATGGACCGAGACGGCGGTCCCCTTCGCCTCCCGTTCACAGTAGCTCCGCGCCGCGGAACAGACCTTTTTCAATGCGGAGTCCGGAGCGGGGAACGTCGAGCGGATGAAATCAAATATCTCCCGCGACGTATTGTACGATGCGTCCCCCGGCAAACCGATCCCGAGCCCGATCAGGAAATCCCTCGCGGCCTCCGCCTCCAGCGCGCCGTGGCGCACATGGGTCTGGGGCGTGGCCATGGCGATCTTGATCATTTTTGCCCACTGGGCGCAGAGGTGCACCTTGCTGAACCCGTGTTTCGCAGCGTCGCGCAGCGAGAATTCCGTGTAGTCGCCCATCATGGCATAGGCCTCCACGGGCAGGCCGTACTTCCGCTGATGGGCTTTCTCCGACGTCCTGCCGGTGGATATCACGGCCTCGGTCAGACCGAGCGCCTTCGCCACATCGAAAGACGCCGTAATGGTCGCCGTCCAGGCCGCCTCGGAAAGCGGCCTCACGATTCCGGTGGTGCCGAGGATCGATATGCCGCCGACGATGCCGAGCCGATGATTCAGGGTCTTTTTCGCCAGCTCTTCTCCGGCAGGAACGGAGATGGTGACTTCCAATTGCGGATTGCGGATTGCGGATTGCGGATTTGCTAAACCGAACTCAGAAACCGCTTCGCGCACCGCATCAGTAATCATCCTCCTCGGCACAGGATTAATCGCCGGTTCTCCCACGGGGATCGCGAGGCCCGGTTTGGTCACGGTCCCAACACCCTTTCCGCCACGGATTATTATTTCGGATTGCGAATTTAAATCCGCAATCCGCAATCCGAAATCCGCAATCAGAGAGGCTTCCGCCCTTATCTCCGCACCGTTCGTGATGTCCGGATCATCGCCCGCGTCCTTGATCACGGACGCCGTTGAAATCAGTTCGGAGTGGTGAGTTCGGAGTTCGGAGTGATGAACTTTGAACTGCACCCTGCTGCCGTCCGGAAATGGTATTTCTACACTTTGCAGGAAGACGGCCCCCTCACCTCGTTCCTCTCCCTCGCTGGGGAGAGGATGAAAAACTCCCTCGCCCCTTGCGGGAGAGGGCTGGGGTGAGGGGGAAATCCGCAATAGAAGGCTCGTTGCCGCCTTTGCAGCCGCTGCCGCGCACGCGCCGGTGGTGTATCCGGACCGGAGATTCTTACTTTTCGATTCCACGCCGGGCCTGCACTCCCTGTTTGCTGTAATGTTTGATCTCCCGCATCTCCGTTACGAGGTCGGCCGCGTCGATCACCTTCTTGTCCGCGTACCGGCCCGTGATCACCAGCTCGACCCCTATCGGCTTGCTTTCGATCAGGCCCAGCAGGTTCTGGACCAGGACCAGTCCATGGTGAGCCGCCACGTTCGCCTCATCGAGGATCACCAGATCATATTCCCCGGAGAGAATCGCCTTTCGGGCGCTCTCGATCCCCTTTTGCGCCGCCTTGACATCCACCGCGGAAGGCTTTCTTCCCAGGATAAGGCCATTGCCAAACTGCCGGATCGTTATTATGCCGCCGAACGCCTCGAGGGCCGCATGCTCGCCGCCTTTTCTCTTTTTGATGAACTGCGCGATGAACACACTGAGCCCTGCGCCTGCGGCACGGACCGCGAGCCCCAGCGCCGCCGTGGTCTTGCCCTTCCCATTTCCGGTATAAACCTGGATATATCCTCTATGCATGAGTGTCCTTCATTGTCTTAATGATCTCCCGCCGTGCCTCCCCGACGGTGAGCGGAATCTTCTCAAAAGGCACCCCGTCCTCGTTCTTGAGCCGGTAGATCAGCTCCGCGATGTGGGGAAGTCTGAGCTTCACCTGCGCCATCTCCTCGGGCGCCGTGAACACCTCCGCCGGAGGACCGCTGCGCACGATCCGCCCCTTGCTCAAGATGTAAAGACGGTCGAGGAACAAGGGGACGAGGTCAACGCTATGGGTCGCCATGACAATAGTCACCCCCTGCTCCCTGTTCAGTTTTGTCAGCAGGTCCATCATCTTGTATTCGCCCATGGGGTCCAGGCCCGCTGTCGGCTCATCAAGCAACAGGATCTCATGCCCCATGGCCAGGAGCCCGGCAATGCAGATCCGTTTCTTCTGGCCGAAGCTGAGATGATGGATGGACTTCCTGGCGAAACCGTCCATGTCCACGGCATGGAGTGCACTGGCCACACGACGGGCAACCTCATCCTTTCCAAAGCCCATGTTCAGAGGGCCGAAAGCAACATCTTCAGACACCGTTGGAGCAAAGAGCTGGTCGTCAGGGTTCTGGAACACGAGACCGACCTTTTGATAGATCTGCTTTGGCGAGAGTTTTCGCACGTCCGCCCCATCAAGAAGGACCATGCCTTTGTATTCTTTCATCAGTCCGTCCATGACCTTGAGGAGGGTAGTCTTGCCCGAACCATTCGATCCCAGAATGCCGGCGAACTCTCCTTTTCGCACCTCGAGCGCAATGCTGCCAAGCGCCTGAGTCCCGTCGGTGTAGGCAAAGGTGTCGATGGCAACCGACAAGCGAATATCCTCGCCCTTCTGACTTCTTACTTCTGGCTTCTGGCCTCTCTTTAGATCTTCCATAACACTCCCATGACCAGGAGCAAAAGCGCTGAAGCGAAGAGCTCCGATGATTTAAACGCCTTGTGCATGCGCATCGGCATGGCGCCGTCGTACCCCCGTTGGACCATGGCAACGGTGGTGCTCTGGCTGTTGTCAAAGGCCCTGATCGTCAGGGATCCCGCCAGCGTACCGAACGAGCTCAACCCCCGCCCGATGGTGGAATAGCCGAGGCGGTTTTTCTGCGCCTGATAGATGACCTGCGCATCCTCAAAAAGCACAAAAATATTCCGGTAGGCGAACATCAAAATCTCGATAAAGCCCTTCGGGACCCTGAACCAGGAAAGGCCCGCCATGAATTCGGTAAAGGGCGTGGAGAAGCCCAGCACGGCAACGATGGATACGGCGCCGATGATCCTGGTTCCGATGATCAGTCCTTCGCGAAGGCCGTCCCGGTGTCCGACGATCTCCGCGCCGAAGAGGTTCAGGGAAAAGAGCGCATCCTGCCCGGAGAAGAAGAATTTTAAGAGAAGTATGACGGCGGCAATGAACAGGGGCTCGTAAAATCTCAGAACAAGAGCGCGGAATGGTATCCGCATCCTGATGAAGAGGAAAAGACAGAAGAGCGTTATCAGCATCGGAAAGGCGAACCCTGTATAGCTCAATACCATGATAAGCATAGTCAGGGCCGCAAGGAGCTTTACCCTCGCATCAACATTTGTGAGTATATGCTCGTGTTTTATATATTCGGTAAAAACATGCATTCAATTTTCCTTCTATTGTAAAATGGTGGATGCGCGAGCTGCCGGGAAAAGCAGGCCGCGCATCCACCGGCTCGTCAGGCGGTTGTTTTTCTTTCTCTTGTGGCTGCAGGCGCTTGTTCATGCATCAGTATCCGCCAGTAATATCCAGCAACAAATCCCCCGGCCGCTCCCGCAATGAGAAATACGAAGAGCAGGAGATCGCCCTGGTCCGTATTGATCAATGGCTCGTGCGCTTCCCGGCCATGCTCTTTTGCGTATTTTTCAACGACCGACTCGTCGACACCCGGCCATTTTTCCGCCGCAGCGACGAGCGACGAGTGACTAACAACAATAAATAATAGTATCAAGCAAATCCGCAATCCGCAATCCGCAATCCGCAATCTCATAGCGCCTCCTCTGCCTTGATGACCCTCATCTTGACAAGAAGATCCGGCCTCTTCTTGTACAGCAGAACAACCATGCCCGCTGTCATTGCCCCTTCGAGAATTCCCAGCGGCAATTGCGTCGGTATAAAAGCAATAAGTATCTTATAGAAAAGCGGCGGAAAAGAGGATTCGCCCCTTATACCTGAAGCAAGTTCCGCAGAGGTGGCGAGGTATGTCGCCCAGTCGGCAAAAAGCCCGGCCATGAAGCCTGCGACCGCCATGTTGACCTTTATTGAGCGCAATGCCCTGAACGTTAAATATCCTGCAAAGGAGCCCACAATACCCATGGATACGATGTTTGCCCCCCATGTACTTAAGCCCCCATGCGAGAGAAAAAGCGCCTGAATGAGGAGAGCCACCGCGGCAATCAGTATGCTGATGGCGGGTCCAAGCAGAATGCCTGAAATACCGGTCCCGCATGGATGCGAGCAAGTGCCCGCGGTCGGCACCGGGATGGGCATGCAGGATATTATGAACACCACCGCCGCCATCAGACCGACAAGCGGCTTAAAGGACAGGTCATCCTTTGATAGTTTTTTTAACCGATATAAACCGAATGCCACAAATGGTATGGCAACAGCAAACCAGAGCGTCGCCCACTTGAAAGGCAGTATCCCCTCTGTTATGTGCATTGCATAAGCGTTGCCTGCTGACAGCAAGTAACCCATGAACACAAGAACCAAAGATTGAATTGTTGTTTTTAATTTTTTGTTTACTGTTAACATTTTTTCTCCTTCTATCGAGGTTTTTTGGAATGAACGGTATTCCGGCTCAGGGCTCAAACCTACTTGCCCGTCTTCCCATCATGATGGCACTCATGACAGTGACTTCGTATGGGCTTTCGTTCCCTTTACGGCTGCGGGACAGCATGGGGATTTCACCCATTTCCTCTCTTTCATTCCTTTCATGAACGTTCTCACATCAAAGACCTGATGATACATGATTACTATTGTGTTTTTTTATCCGCCACCTCCTTTTCCCTCCCCTGATAATGTGTCGTGTATTCATTCGGCATCCCGCTAAAATCTGAACGCCGCTCCCGCCAGCAGGGATAGATCGGTCTCGGACGAGGTCAGGCCATACTTGACGCCGGCATCGAGATCAATATTCCCGGTGACCGAATAGATAACACCGCCGATAAGAAAAGCGGGGTCATTGTCAGCGGTCTTGTCCGGGTTTTTCTCCATGCCGATGTTCCCGACGAGCTTCAGGTCTTTGATGACCTCATAGGTCGTTGCCAAAGAGACATGCCGGAGGTTCTTCTCCTCATCAAACTTGTTCTCGTTCCTGATGTATCCGAGGTTCGCATGAAAGGCCCACGGAGCAGCCTCTTTCGAGCCGATCAAAAAAACGTGGTAGCCGCTTTTCCCGGCGCCGAGTCCCTTTTCATCATTGCCGGTCGGCAAACTGACGCCGGGTTTCAGACCGAAACTGAGCCCGTCCTTTTCGAAGAACCGCCACTTGACCTCGAATGAAATGTCCGAAAATCCTTTTTCGTCATACACGGAAACTCCATCTTCCGTGACCTTGCCCCACACATAGGGCAGGTTAAGAACCAGGTCGGCATTTTCGATGACGCCATAGGACAGTGTTGCTCCAGCCTGTCCGCCCGTCGACTTTATGGGCGCGCCGTTGACCGTCTCCTTGTCGGAATCATACTGGTCGTTCACCTCAAGTTGAAACTTTCCCTTCCCCTGCGTACCGGTGTCATCGGTAATCAAGGGATGGGCGGCAAATGCAAGCCCGTACCACAAAACCATAACAACCACTGCAATGATTTTACTGAACATAGTATTCTCCTTTATTCGAGGTTTTGGGAATGAGAGGTCTTCCGGCTCAGGGCTGCCTACTCACCCGCCTTCCCATCATGGGACTCCATGACAGTGGCTTTTGCATCGGGTTTTCGTTCCCTTCACGGCTGCGTGACAGCAGGGGAGTTGCACCCCTTTCCGCTTCATCCTTCCCGGTTTTTATTACACAACAACCTTATGCCGCAAAATCCACTGTTGCACTATATCATTTGTCATCCCCTCCTTTTGCTATCTTGAGCAGCGCGTTCACGATCGCCACCGCCACGGGCGTGCCGCCTTTCCTCCCTGCCGCAGTGATAAAGGGGAATTGCCGGGAAGCAAGCAGCGCCTTTGATTCAACGGCCTTCACAAACCCCACGGGCACGCCGACCACCAGGGGCAGCTGCCGACCGGCAAAGGCTGGTAAGCTGAACAGCTCGATCACCTTCAGCAGGGCGGTGGGAGCGTTCCCGATGGCAATGATGCCGATACTGTTGTTTTCCCGCAACGCGGACTCCATCCCGATCTCGGCCTTAGTCAGGACACCTGACTCCTGGCTCCTGGCCTCCGCCTCCTGTATCTTGCAGACGACCTTTCCGCCCCAGCGGCTCAGGAGCTTTTTGTTGATGCCGGTTCGCACCATTTCTACGTCCGTCAGAATGTCCTTTCCCGCCTTGATCGCGGCAAGCCCCGTCGCGACCGCGTCAGGGTGGAACATCAGCGTGTCTTTGAAATCGAAATCCGCCGTGGCATGGATGACGCGCTGCACAATGGGCAGGCGGTCAACGGGGATGCCGCTCAGGTCGGCCTCTGCGGAAAGGATGTCGAAGCTTCTCTTTTCTATGGCGGCGGGCGCCAGGACCTCCGCGGCGCTGATCCGCTCCATCACAATGTGGGCCAATTTTTCGTGGATGCCGAGCGGCTCGGTATAGATGAAGGTCACTCCGGGATACAGCCCCCGCGCCTCATCGATCATTTCCGGGATGTCCCTGGTCACGTGCATCCCCGAGCTCAGGAAAAAGGGATGGAGAATGATCTTCTTCGCGCCCTTTTCCACGCGGTCCTTGATGGTGTCCATGATGCCCGGCTCTGCAAACTGGAGGTAGGCAACCTTGACGCAGTTCTCTCTGCATCCGGCATGCAGCATGTTGTGCAGCATCTCTGCCACGCGTTCCAGGTTATTTGCGCCTTGTTTCGGACTGCCATGGCCGAGCAGCAGTATGCTTTCCTTCATGCGCTTCTTTCTCCTTTAAATCCGCGTGTTGAACGCCGTTGCAGATAGCCTGCCAAACAGGACCGTCTCATTTTCCTTGCTTTAAGCTCACCTGAGATAAGATATTTCTGTAGAAGACTATAAGTCTTTTATTGATTGGCGAGAAAAATTCTTTCAATACGAAAACTATCGCGGTGGAAATGAGACTAACCACGATAGATCCTGCCACATCAAAGGGGAAGTGTACACCCGCAAATACTCTCGTTAGGCCGCCAATTAATGCAAGTAACGCTAATATAATTCCGGTTTTTCCGGATACATTAAAGGCAATGAACGCAAAGGCGATAGAGAACATAAATGTCGTATGATCAGAAGGGAAAGACGTTTCAGGAGCGTGTGCAACAAGCTGCCTTCCCAGATGCATCATAAAAGGCCGGGGATAAAAATAAAAAAGGGTTATTAAAAGATTGATGAGCAAGGCAAGAAGCGTACTGTAACCAACCAGCAAGATGCCTGTTTTGGAAGCGTCATCCTTTTTGAAAAACCAATAATACATCATCACCGGAATAAAAATAAAAGGTAAGTATTCTGCAATCAACTTTGCGGTTGTATCAATGCAGGTATTATATCCCGCAAATTTATTGATACTGTGAAATAGCGAATAATTCATTTTCTGCAGCATTTATGTCTCCGCTCTCTTGGAAACAATTGTATTCACCATGACAATGCTGAATACGAGCCATGCAAACCCCGCGGCATATCCACCGAGAACATCCGTCAGCCAGTGGACATTCAGGTAGACGCGGCTTAACCCGACAAGGAAAATCAGGAAAATCGACACAAACAAGAGCATCAGCTTCGCTATCCTGAGTTGACCCATTCCCCATATCAGATACATGAAAAAACCATAAATCATCATGGCTGAAAATGCATGGCCGCTTGGAAAACTATAGCCGTATGCCATAACAAGCTGCGGCATTGGCCGTGGCCGGTGAAAAAGGAGCTTTAAAAGAAGCAAAATAGCTCCTCCTCCACCAGTCGCCAGGAAGAGGGTAAAAAGCCTCCGCCAGTGCCTTTTATACAAAAGATAGAGAGCCATCACAACAGCCATAGTCACGGTAAAAAAGACACCGCCAAGATTGGTTATTTTTACCATGAACCTTGTTACATCAGGGCTTATTATTCCTTCTATAAACCTCTGTATCTTGAAGTCAAGGTAAAATAGCGTCTCCCTGTCTATCAAATCCTCAACTATCTCGCCAAAAGAAAAAAGGGCAAGGGCGAGAAAGAGAATGCCCGTTGTAAGATTCCATCCATACCAGCTGCCTGTACTGAAACGACCTTTCACAAAGTCCCATGTTTTCGGTATTTGAGAGTATAGCTTCCTGTCCATCCAGCCGATCTTTTCCTTAATCGTTCGTTTCTTTCTGGTAAGAAGAAAATAAGAATATACGATGATAATTCCGCATAGGAACGCAAAAACACCCATGCGCCCGAGATATACCGCTAGTATGTCCCAACTATTGCCGACAAAATAGCCTGTCAATGAGAACGTTGTCGCCCACAATACGCCGCCAGCCACATTGAAAAAAAGAAATTTCGCGTAAGGCATTTTCAATATGCCTGCAACAACCGGTGCAAAGGCCCTGAGCCATGCCATAAAACGGCCAAAGAACACGGCCTTTCCACCGTGTTTATCAAAGAATCCTTTAGCCTCATCAAGATATTCCTTTTTAAAAAAGAAGTATTTACCGTATTTCAGAAAAAATACTTCTCCAAACCTCTTGCCGATAAAGTATCCCGCCGTGTCACCCATTATTGCGCCAAGTGAGGCAACCCAGATTATATCGCCTATTTCAAGCACCCCTCTTGACGCCAAGAGCCCGGCTATAACCACCATACTTTCACCGGGTACAAGAAAGCCGACAAACGCCGAGGTCTCAAGAAAAGTCATCAGAAGCAAAGCATAATATCCCCAGTGATTAAGATGAGGGAGAAGTAATTCTGTGATTTTAGACTCCATTATCTACCTTATCTACCTTCGCTTATAAAGGCTGCGAAATTGGCCGCGATACGCCGGTTGCTGCCGAAGTGCACATGGATGTAGCTCGCAAGGGTGCCTTTATATTTGAACCCCTCATCTGACAGATGGTTGCCCGACGCGTTCGTTACGGAATAGACATTCCCCTGCCCCCCGACCCCTGACCCCTGACCCCTGCCTTCCAGTATTTCCGAATAATGGAACTCATGGCCCCGGTACTTCTCACCCTTGCTCCCCAGGATACAGTGTTCGTTCAAGACGATTTCCCGGTAGCCCAGGCGCGGTTTCCTCATCATCCGCGTTTCGAAGGGGAACACTCCTGCCATGCCAAAGAGCGTGTTGTCAAAGTCGCGAATGCCTCTCGAAAGATACATCAATCCGCCGCATTCCGCGTACAACGGTTTGCCTGCATCGACCCATGCGCGCACGGACTCACGCATGGAGCTATTGCCCGATAGCGCGGCTGCATGAAGCTCGGGATACCCGCCTCCGATATAAACACCGTCCGCTGCGCCGGGGATGGCCGGATCGACAAGAGGACTGAACCGGATGATCTCGGCGCCTGCATCGCGAAGCAGGTCCAGGTTGTCCTCATAGTAGAAACTGAATGCCCGGTCATAGGCTACGGCAATGCGAATTGCGGATTTCGGATTGCGGATTGCGGATTGCTTTTTTGCCTGCCTGTCCCATCCCCCGGTATCCAGCGTGGCCGATTCATAGACCATATCGATGTCGATGTGCTTCAGGATCGTGTCAGCAAGCCTATCTATATTCGCCTTGGTGAGGGGGTCCTCCTCTGCGATCATAAGCCCGAGATGCCGGTGCGGGATTTCAAGGTCCATCTCTCGCGGGAGATACCCCAGAACAGGCACCGTACGAACGCTGTCTCTCAGGCGTGCAAAATGGCTCTCCGAAGCAACGCGATTGAAAATGACGCCGGCGAACTTCAATCCGCAATCCGCAACCCTCGGCCTGAGCTCGGGTCGAAGGCTCCGCACTCCGAACTCGGTAAACCCCTTCACCATTGCCCCTGCGCTCTCTGCCATGCCGTAGGCATCGACAACAAGCACAACAGGCGCCTGCAGAAGCACCGCCAGCGACGCCGTGCTTCGGTCGCCATCGTACATCCCCATGACGCCTTCGATCACCGCAAGATCGGCATCTGCGGCATGCCTCCTGAAGCACCGGCGCACATAGTCCTGGCCGCACATCCACAGGTCCAGATTTCTGGACGGCCTGTCCACGACAAGCCGATGCAGGCCAGCATCGATGAAGTCCGGTCCTGCTTTGAAGGGCTGGACCACAAGCCCCTTCTTCCGCAGGGCCGCCATGATGCCGAGTGACACCGTTGTCTTGCCGCACCCGCTGTGAGTCCCCGCGATGACTATCCCGCGCATAGTTCCCCCAGCTCCTTCACCAGCCGGCTGTTCTCATGCCGCGACCGAACAGCAACGCGCACATAGGAGTTATCGAGGCCTGCGAAGTTCGAGCAGTCCCTCACCAGGACCCCCTTCTTCCTGAGCGCTGATACGACCTCGTTCCCGCAGGAGTGCCTGAGCAGATAGTAATTCGCCGACGAAGGAAAGAACTCGATGCCGAGGTCCCGGAAGCCCTGTTCGAGGTATCCCTTCTCCGCGGAGATCACCGCCGTCGTCCTCTCCTGGTATGACCGGTCCCGGATCGCCGTCGCAGCGGCCATCTGCGCCAGCGTGTTGACGGTCCAGGGTTCCTTGTGGCCCCTGACCCGCTGAACGACCTGGTCCGGGAAAATGCCGTATCCGATCCGGAGGCCCGAGAGCGCATAGAACTTCGTGAGCGACCGCAGCACGATCAGGTGGGAATTTCCCTCCACGCCTCTCGCCAGCGACTGGTCCGGCGTGAAATCAATGAACGCCTCGTCCACCACAAGGAGGCAGTCTGCGCGCTTCGCCGCCCGGGCAAGGTCGAGCACAGCCTCCCGTTCCATCAGCCTGCCGGTGGGATTGTTCGGGTTGCACAGGAATGCCATGTTGCATCCCGCCATGGCCGCGATGAACTGTCCGAGATCGATCGCGAAACCGTCCTGCGAAGACAGGTCGTAGCGGGTGCAGAACGCGCCCTCGTTCAGGACACAGGCACGCTCATATTCCGAGAAGGTGGGCGCGGGGATCATTACGCGCCCCGGCCGAAGAGCCCGAACGAGGAGATAGATCAGCTCCGTGCTGCCGTTGCCGCAGACGAGGCTTCGCGCAGGCACCCCCAGGTGCTGCGACAGGTCCCGGCTGATGCCGTCGGCAAAGGGGTCCGGATAATGGACCAGCAGCCCGATGTTCTCCCGGATCGTCCTTGCGACGGAGTCCGGCACGCCGAGCGGATTGATCGACGCGCTGAAGTCCAGCAGCTCGCTCACCGGGATGCCGGTCTCTAACGATGCCTGGAAGACGTTGCCGCCATGTCCCGTCATGACATTCCCCGCGCAGCAATTGCCGCCCCGGCCAGGGCAGCCGCGATTATTGCGGAGACCTTCACCAGCGCCATGGCCTCGTCCGACGCTGGAAGATAATCTTCCCGGCAGGGATCGCCGATTACGGGTTTGTTGATCAACACGCCGCTGTACACGTTGGGACCGCCGAGCGTCACGCCGATCGCTCCGGCCATGGACGCCTCGGGTACGCCGCTGTTCGGACTGGGGTGTTTCCTGCCGTCGCGCGCCATGATCGCAAGCGACCTGCGCAAAGCCGCAACGCCCTTCGCCGCGTCCTTCACGCACGCGCTCAGGAATGCGGCCACCGCGATGATCAGGCCCGTGAGCCGCGCAGGCAGGTAGTTCGCGGCATCATCGACCCGCGCCGCGGCCCAGCCGAAATAGCGATACCGGTCGCTCTTGTACCCCACCATGGAGTCGAGCGTGTTGATGGCTTTGTAGGCCATGGCAAGAGGAAGCCCCCCGAGGGCAAGATAGAAGAGCGGCGCGACAATCCCGTCGGAAAGGTTCTCGGCCAGCGTCTCGATCGTTGCCCTGAGCACGCCCTGCTCCGAAAGTTCGCCGGTGTCTCGGCCCACGATCATGCTCACGTGCTTCCGCGCCGACTCCAGACTTCCCTCTCTGATCGAAGATATCACGAGACCGGCCGACCGAAGGAGACCATGCGTGGCGATCGTTGTTGCCGTGAGCACGACCAGCGCCGCGGTCCCGGCAAGGACGGACACCTGCTCCGAAAGACGGTTCAGCAACAGCACGATGACGCCGGTAAGGAAATAGACCGGCGCCACGATCACAATAACCAGCACGAAGCCGGCAGTCCGCTCAGCCGCGGGAGAAGCGACTGCGCTCCGGAGTACCCTCTCCATCGTGCTGATGGCGCTGCCGATGAACCTGACCGGATGGGGCAGCCAGCGGGGATCTCCGATCAGGAGATCGAGCACGAACGCCAGCAGCAGGACCGTCGCGCTGATCATAGTTTCAGCATCTCCCGGACAAAATCCATATTCACATGCTCCCGTACGACCCTGGCCAGCCGGTCCAGGGCCTGCTCCTGGAACTCGCTGTACCGTAGCCCGCTCTTGCCGGGAGGAATCCCCTTCTTTTTTCTGACGTGATCGATGATGCCCCGTCGGAACAGATCGTTGTCGAAGATCCCGTGGAGATAGGTGCCCCAGCAGTTTTTGTTCATCGAGCCGTCAAGAACAAATGCGGAGTGCGGGTAGACATGACCCTCACCCCTGCCCCTCTCCCCTGGAGGGAGAGGGAAAAAGGGAGAGGGGGCTTTTTCAACGCGGAATGCGGAATCAACAGCCGATCTTCTCACTCTGAACAAACCAATATCTCCGGTGCTTGCACCCATGTGAATTTCGTATCCTTTTAAAATATCCTCGCTCTTCCACTCCACACTCCGCAACCCTCGGCCTGAGCTCGGGTCGAAGGCTCCGCACTCCGCACTTCCCACGATCTCCGCCTCAACGCGGCAGGTCTTCTTTTCACTCCCGAAAAGGGTGTCGATATTCAGGAGCCCGATGCCTTCGACGCTCCGATGAACGCTCTCGGTTCCCTGCGGATCGTCGATCCGTCTGCCGAGCATCTGATAACCGCCGCAGATGCCGATGATCTCCGTTCCCCGGTCATAGGCCCTCCGGATGCAATCAACGAGCCCCTTCTCCTTCAGGAGGAGCAGATCGGTGACCGTGTTCTTCGATCCCGGCAGGATGACCAGGTCCGCGCTCTCGATCTCCGAAGGACTGTCTGAATACACAACCTCCGTATCCGGTTCGAGCGCAAGCGGATCAAAATCAGTAAAGTTCGAAATATACTTCAGCCTCACGATGACGATTTTTACAGTCTTTCCCTCCGCACTCCGCACTCCGCAACCCTCGGCCTGAGCTCGGGTCGAAGGCTCCGCACTCCGTGCAAGCGCCAAACCATCCTCCTCCGGAAGCCCCAGGTCCGTGATATAAGGCAGCACGCCGATCACGGGCCTGCCCGCTTTCTTCCTGATCATGTCGAGGCCGGGATCAAGGATGGTCTTGTCGCCCCGGAACTTGTTGATGATGAATGCCTTGATATGCCTGCTGTCCCGGCCGAGCAGTTTGACCGTGCCGTAGAGCGACGCGAACACGCCGCCCTTATCGATGTCCGCCACGAGCAGGACCGGCGCCTTCGCGTGCTTCGCCATGGCCATGTTCACGATGTCCACATCCAGGAGGTTGATCTCCGCGGGGCTGCCCGCGCCTTCAAGAACGATCAGGTCATGCTGTTCCGCGAGCCGGGCGTAGGACGCGGTCACCGCCTTCCATGCGTGGTCGCGGAACGCATAGTATTCCCGCGCCTTCATCGTGGCATGGACCTTGCCGTGGATAATGACCTGTGACCCGCCGTTGCCGGACACCTTGAGCAGCACGGGATTCATGTCGTTCAGAGAATCTACCCGGGCCGCCCGCGCCTGGAGCGCCTGCGCCCTGCCGATCTCTCCGCCCTCGGCGGTGATGGAGGAGTTCAGCGCCATGTTCTGCGCCTTGAACGGCGCGACGCTGATCCCCTGATCGCTGAAAATACGACAAAGCGCCGCGACGACCAGGCTCTTGCCCGCGCCGGACCCCGTGCCCTGTATCATTAACGCCTTAGCCACTCGACCCCCTGAGCGGAGACAACGGCACGGCAATCCCGTCCCCCGTGAATCGTCCGCATGGTTTCGCACAGTTGATGCTGATTCACCATCAGGCATCCTTCTCCGATACCCCTGCCTCGCCGAAGGTGGCCATCTCGCGGTATATCTTGACTCCCGCCTCGATCATCTGCATTGCCAGCGCCGCGCCGGTACCCTCGCCGAGCCGGAGCGAGAAATCGAGGATCGGCACCAGCCCCATCTTCCCGAGCATGGCCCGCTGCCCCTGTTCGACCGAATAATGGGCCGAGAACATATAATCCACCGTCGCAGGTTCGATCTCATAAGCGATCATGGCCCCGGCTGTGGAAATGAACCCGTCCACGATCACGGGGATCCGCTCCGCCGCCGCGCCCAGGATGAGGCCCGCAATGCCGCCGATCTCCGCTCCGCCCACCTTGGCGAGCACGTCAATAGGGTCCTTCGCATCAGGCCGGTTCAGCGCGATGCTCTCCTCAATGACCGCGACCTTCCGCTGGAGGCCTGCGTCGTCGATCCCCGTGCCCCTGCCCGTCACGTTATTCACCGGCGCGCCGGTCAGCACCGATGCGATGGCGCTCGACGGCGTGGTGTTGCCGATGCCCATGTCGCCGGTGCCGAAAATGCGGTAGCCCTTCTGTGCGTATTCCCGGGCGAGGTCGATCCCGACTTGGAGGCACTGCTCCGCCTCGGCCCGCGTCATGGCGGGACCAATGCGCATGTTCTTCGTGCCGCGCACGACCTTTCGCGACATCAACCCGGGCGTCTCGCCGAAATCGTGATCCACACCGATGTCCACCACCACGACCTCGGCCCCGGCGTGGCGCGCCAGCACATTGATCCCCGCGCCGCCGCGCAGGAAGTTGAACACCATCTGCGGCGTGACCTCCTTGGGGAACGCTGAGACGCCGTCCGCGGTGACGCCGTGGTCTCCCACAAACGTGAAAACGACCTTTTTGTCCAGCGTCGGCATCGTGTCCCCGGTGATCGCCACGATCCTGCGCGCAAACTCCTCGAGCCTGCCGAGGCTTCCCAGCGGCTTGGTCAGGTTGTCCAGCCGCTTCTGCGCAATCTCGTAGAGCGATGATTGCACGGGTTGTATCCTGCCGCGAATGTCGCTGAACGCCTGCGCCCCGGAAGCGGTTTCTTTACCAGCTGTTCTTTCCTTATTCATGGTCTGTTCCCCTTTAGTCAGTTATAAATGAAATTCTTGCCAAAATGGCGGAATTTTTGGTAACGTCTTATGGTTACGAAGCCCGTATCGTCAAACGTCTTTCGGGTAACGGTAATGCAAAAAGACCGAATGACGTAACCGCTGGACGAAACGGGCGTCGTCACCGTTACCGTAACTTTTTGGTTCCGCCTTGTCCAGGTTAGGAATATGATATAGCTTATCTGCTTTATGCCTTTCCGCTCAATTGCAGGTCTTCGGAAAAAAGCTTTGCAGCTCCTTTCGCGGCGCAGAAGCTCCCGCACATGGTGCAGGAATCTTCATGCTCGGGCATGCGGCTTGCGCGGACCGCCTTCGCCTCTTCCGGATAGAGCGCGAGCTTGAACTGCTTTTCCCAATTGAGGTCCCGGCGCGCTTTGCTGATCTCCATGTCGCGCTGTCTTCCCTTCTCCGGATATTTGTTCATGTCGCCGATATAGGCGGCGATCTTGGCCGCCTGCACGCCCTGTCGCACATCGTCCTCATTCGGCAGAGCGAGATGTTCCGCAGGCGTGATATAGCATATCAGGTCAGCGCCGAAGCGGCTCGACTGCGCCGCGCCGATGGCCGCGGTGATATGGTCGAACCCCGGCGCAACGTCCGTGGTTATGGGGCCGAGCATGTAGTAGGGTGCGCCGCCACTCATCCGTTTCTGGAGCTGGATGTTTCCCTTGATCTCGTCCAGGGGCACGTGTCCCGGCCCCTCGACCAGCATCTGGCATCCCATTTCCCTGCCGATCTCGGCCAGTTCGCAATTGATTATCAGCTCCTGGATCTGCGCCCGGTCCGAGGAATCGTGGATCGCCCCTGCCCTGAGGCCGTTGCCGAGCGACAGGACCACATCGTATTTTTTCAGGATCGAGACGACGCGGTCGAATTTCTCGTATAAAGGATTCTCCCGATTATTGGCAAGCATCCAGGCGACCATGCTCACCCCGCCCTTGCTCACCAGGCCGCCGTAGCGGTATCCCTGCTTTCTTAAGCGTTCAATGGTATAGAGGTTGATGCCGCAGTGAATTGCCATGAAGGCGATTCCGTCTACGCACTGCTGTTCGATCAGGTCGAAAAGCATTTCTTCATCGAGCTTGTTCGGGTCACCGTACTTCCGGCCGGCCTCACAAAAGGCCTGGTACAGGGGGACGTTCCCGACGGGAAGTTCCACGGCCGCGATCACTTCGCGCCGCACCCGGTCCAGGTCGCCGCCCACCGAGAGTTCCATGAGTGTGTCAGCGCCCGCGGCTTCGGCAATTTTCGCTTTCCTTACCTCCGCGGCGTAGTCGACAATGTCCGACGACGTGCCGATCGAAGCATTCACCTTCGTTCGCAGCCCTTTGCCGACGCCGACCGCTTTCGGCTGCCTAATCGTGTTTCCGGGAATAACGATTTTCCCCTCTGCTACCATGGTTCGTACATACTCAGTTGATACATCCTCCGCAGCAGCGACTGTCTCCATCTGCGGTGTAACAAACCCTTTTCGGGCATGCTCTATTTGTGTTGTCATAGATAAGCTCCTTATGATTGTGCAATATTGTAACCGCTACGCCTTCAAAACTGCGACCTATGACAAAACCGATATTTTTTTCTTTACCATGTTTTTTCTCCTTCCGCGTGCATATGGGAATAAGACGTCTCCTGGCTTAGGACAACCTACTCGCCGGCCTTCCCACCCCGATCAGGGCAGTGGCACTCGATCAGCTTTCGTTTCCATCACAGTTGCGCGACAGCAGGGGAGTCGCACCCCTTTCCGCTTTCTTATTCCACCGTACTATAAAATAAATAAATCCCCGGTCTTCTACTCAAGACCGAGGATTAAAGAAACGCCTTAACCCACACATGATCTTAACGCCGAAGAATGTGCGAAATTGTTCAAGCAGGTCTTCTGGCTCTCCCCCCCCTTTACCGGCCTTCCCAGCCAGAACACCGGCCAGTGGCGCAATTTGTAGTAAAGAGTTCGACCCCATAGTGCAGGGTCAGGATTACAGCGGCGGGTCCGCTCCCGATTTTAACGGGATTCCCTTAGCTTGAATGTGAAACTGTTATATATGCTTTTTTTATACCACGTGCGTCATGCAAAGTCAATTCACTTTCTTTGGGGGCCTCATAGGTATAATTATCAGGATTTATAAAATATTCCATCTATCTCGTTTTCCGTTTCTCGAACCAGAGAGGCTATTCGCTCCTTGTCAAATCGCCCTCCTCCTTCTAGAGCTGTCAGGCCATCCTCAAAGACCTTTACGATTAAATGGTTCACCTTTACATATCTTTCCAGCATACCGGGTGGCTCAATATCCTTACCGCTCCAGGTTCCGTCCATTCTCCCAAAGAGGATATTGGTAATCCGCCTCATGATATCGGCAAGGTCGGCGACTTCAGGTTTTTTAAAATAGGCTGTCCCTTCATAGGAAGAAGAACGTTGAAGTTCAAGACGTTTTTCTTTTTTGAGATTATGATATGCCTGTGTTCCTTCCAGAACAATCTGGTGGTGGTAAAGCACGTTTGCGGTAACAGGGAGATTTTTCAGCAGAGCATTCCTCTTCAGGAATTCAAAATTAATGCGCACATCCCCCAGCGAGGAATCCGGCTCGAACATGATGAACCCGACATTCGGCTCCACGCCATGTTTTCGGAGGATAGTGAGCGCCCTCTCATTCTGTGCCACCGTGGTCATTTTATTCATCCGTTTGAGCGACTCGTCTTTCCCGCTTTCTAACCCGATGAGAATGTGGCGGAGACCGGCATCCACCAGAACGCCAATGGTTCCCTCATGGATATCATTGACCCTTCCTTCGATGCCGAACCGGATGCTTCTGGGCTTCAGAAGTGATGCAATTCGAAGGGCCCTGTCCTGGCCTTCCTGACCGGGACCGAAAAAGTTGGGGTCAGTAAAATAGAAATCCCTCAAACCTTTTTTCGAAATGATTGCGTCAATTTCCTCGGCGATATTCTCAGGGCTCCTCCCTCGCCAGGGGCTCCCGGGCCCATAAAAAGAATTAACGTAACAGAAGGTGCATCTCCCGTAGCATCCGCGGCTTCCCAGCAGATTCACCTCGGGCAGCCGGTACATCGCCTCAGTGCGGACAGGAAAAGGAAGGCAATCGAGGTTCTCGACGGGTTTCTGTTTTATATACTTGATGCCGCCAGCTCCGTCTCTTCGCGCAAAACCGGGGACGCAAGGCGTGTCATGCCCGAATGACGCGGACCCGGCAAGGTCTGCAAACGGCCCTTCAGGCTCTCCGATAATGACCGAATTGATGGCGTGGCAGCTTGTCAGGATATCTTCAAAAGAAATCGTGGCATAAAAACCGTATGCAATTATAAAAGAGGCTTGCTCTTTTCTCTTCACCCCTTCGAGAAAATCGAAGAGAGCGAGATCCTTCCGCCAGTGGTAGACGATATGCACTCCGAGAATATCCGGCTTCACGGCATTCACCCTGTCCGCGAGCTCACTATAGGAAAGTCTGTCCAGATAACCTTCCACGATCTCGACCTCATGTCCTTTTCCTTTCAGCATTCCGGCCGCATAACCGCTCAGAAGACATGAGGAGAGGGGGGTGTTCGCAATATCATTGCACCGTTCAGGAGTAACGCTGCGCGGATGTTCCAGTAGCAGTATCTTCATGTGGCTGCCCCGACTTCCTGCCACATGAACACGTTTTTGGAGAGATGCAGAGCTTCCAGGCGGTACCTGAAGGCATCGAACGGTCTCGGGTTATAGTAGGTCGGATAAAGAAGATCGGTATCCGGCCCTATGATTCCACCCGCTCTGGCCAGCGCTTCCATGCGTGTTCCCGGCAAAATTCTTATATTATTCAACACGACGGTACCGAGATTTTTCTTCCTGCTATGCTGATCATAGATCTTCTCTAGAAAGCGAAATCCCTTATCGCAGGTTTTTTCCGTTTCACCCGGAGCATTCACCATGAAGTGGTAAACGCTCATGACGTCGGTTCTTGCGGCGAGTTCGGCGGCTTTCAGAATATCGCTTTCATTGAGCCTTTTGTCGAGCACATCAAGGGCTTCCTGGCACAGACCGTCAGGAGAAAATGAGAAACACTCACATCCCGCTTTTTCAAAGAGGGCTGCGTTTTTTTCGTTAAAATGATCTTCCCTCATAAAGCCATCCCATTTGAGCTTCAGTTTTCTCCGGAGGATTTCATGACAGATATTTTCAAGGTGGTCACTGGGGAAATTCACGATCGGATCGGTAAAGTGAAAACGTTCAATGCCGTATTCCTTATGCAAGGACTCCAGCTCATCCACGGCGTCACGCGGCGGCCGGCAGCGTAGCTGCCTCCCCTGTAAGGCGGGATAAACGCAGTACGCGCAATGAAAAGGACAGCCGCGCTTTGTTTCGATCCCCAGGGAAGGCACATAATTATTTATCTTTAAGTAGCGGGTAGGGTCCAGCAGGTTCCTGCTCGGTCGCGCGTAATGAACCATATCAACGCATTCAGCGGGAGCGTCGATCGTCACTCCATTCCTCGTGCGCCTGCACAGCCCTTTTATGAGAGGCGGGTTTTCAAGAGAAGCGATGAGTAGCGGCAAGGATGTTTCCGCTTCTCCTATAATGCCGTAATGAAGCTCAGGCGCCTCGCGCATCAACCGTTCGGGAAAAAGAGAAAAAGCCGTGCCGCCGGCGATAATCCATGATTTCGGCATGACAGCGGCAACAAGTCTGGCGGTAACCAGGAACGGGGGAATGAGTGAACTGGTCTTGTTTGCAAGGGGATCTATGTTCCGCAATGATAACCCCACGACATCCGGTCTGAAGATAAGAAGCCTGTTCTTCACGGCGCCGAAGGGATCCGGCTCGATATTCATATCGATGATTTCGACCTCATAGCCGCGGTCCTGAAGGGAACCGGCCAGGATGACGATCCCAATGGGGTAGACTCTTTCTTGCGATACCCCCTCTACGGAAAGTGTCTGTATGAATAGGACCCGCATGCTGTTCACTCCAGCAGTATCAAGGCAAAGTATTTTACAAAATCATCTTTATTGTTCAGGGTTCTCAAAGTTGCTCCTGCATGCCGAGCGGTCTCAAAAACGTCGATGCCCGCACCTTCCATGGAAGGCCTGGAATTCACGGTGTTCGTGCATGGTCCGTTTTTTGCGCAGGGCTCGCAGAGGGAACACGGACCCGCCCAGTAAGAAAAGGCTTTATGAAAACCCGCCTTGAAGGCCGCGCGCTCAGCCTGCAAGACTCGTAACTGAAAAGTCCTCGTCGGAGGTTCCCCCTCCAGGAGCAATGCCTGCTTGAAGTCTTTCACCGTCTCCCTGGTCTTCTTCGGTGAAGGGCTGTTGGGAGGACAGTGGGGGTTGCCGTATCTGTCACATCCAAACCGGCATCGGAGCTCCGTCCAGTCCGCGATTTGGATGTCCTCTGTCTTTATACGATACACTTTTTTAAAACCCTGAGCATGAATTTTTGAAACCAGAAGGTCTGTCGTATTAAGATGCAGAGACCCGATGGCGGCCTTATCCTTTGAGGCGAAGAGAACAGCCGTATCGGTCTTCAACCGGACCAGGTCCGTACAGGAAAGCCCCAGATGAAGCAGCTGTTCCTGAACAGACTTCCCTGAAAAAACTCCGCCGTTGAACGTGTTGATGAACATGTTCAGATCGCTCAGCGCCGCCTTTCCCGGGCAGTGCTCCAAAAAAAAATCATGGATCAGCAGAAGGCCGTGGTTCCCGAGACAATCAGCGGCGGAGAGAAGGATATGCGGCAGCTCTTTCTCGGAATAGGCATGAAGAATGTTCGAGAGAATAACAAGGTCAAAACCTTGTTTTTTAACCGGCCAGGGCTCCAGGATGTTTGCCGGGCAGTACTGCAGCCTGCTGTCGAGCCCCCGATCCGACAACAACTCCCGGGTTTGCTCAAGGACTTCCGGCAGGTCGATGACGGTCGCATGCGTGAGAGGAAAATGTTCAAGAAAGGCCGCGGCAATGGCGCCCGAGCCGGCGCCGACATCGAGTATCTCTCCCTTCTCTGAACGAGCCCCGAAGAATGCGACAATTTCACGCGCCTTTATTTTTGCAATGCCATCCATGGCGCGGATATATTTTTGTATACGTTTAACTCTCTCCGAAGAGCTGTCATGGCTGTTGTAATCCACCCTTCCGCCTTCCTTAAGGCAGTCTTTCAGACCGTTCCAGCCCGAACACAGGTATTTCCGCCAGAGAATGGAATCACCCTGATACTGATCCTTGCCACGCACCAGATAGTTGCTCGATAGTTTTGTGTTGAAATACCGCTGGCCCTCGTTCGTTACCAGCCCCATTGCGCCAAGAGCCCGCAGAAACCGTTCGATCCCATGGAGCTTTGCATCAAGCGCTCTGGATAGTTCTTCAATGGTTGCCCCCTCCGTCCCGACAAGGGAAAAGAGGTCCATTTCAACGGCCGTAAAGAGAACCTCCGAGAACCAGTACCCGGTAGCGAGATCTTCGAGATACTGTGGTCCTGTATCCTGTGCATCGTAGCTCTGAAATGGCAAGGTCTTGTTCATAAAATAAAAATCCAGCAGGGGATTCGCACCCCTTTCCGCTTTCTTATTCCTCCAGCCTCATTTTTTTGGAAACGACATTTCCTGTTGGATTTCCGCTCCCCGTTCAGACGTGGTCCTCAAAGCTCACATAGGTATTACCGGATACCGTTCGCTTCACCTCGATATCCACATCGAAGGTTTCCTTCAGCGCCCCGCCGGTCAACACGTCGGCCGGCTTTCCCATCCCGTGGACCCGTCCGTCCTTGATCAGCATCACCTTCTCGAACTGAAGCGCCAGGTTGATGTCATGAAGCGCCATGATAACGGAGAGCCCACGGCTCTCCCGAAGCTGTTTGAGAAGCCGCAAAAAATCGATCTGATACTTGATGTCCAGGTTCGCGAGCGGCTCGTCCAGAAGCAGGATGCCGGCGCCCTGGATCAGGGTCATGGCAAGGAACACCCGCCGCCGTTCCCCTCCGCTGAGGTTCGTTACGAACGCATCGGCCTTGTCCGCCACGCCGACCATATTCATGGCATCGTCCACGGTCATCGTCGGCGGTATCTCGTAGGGATAGAGACCCATGCCCACGATCTCCCGGACCGTAAACGGCACATGCACGTCAAGATGCTGGGGAAAATAGCACAGGAGCTTGGCCCGGTCCCTGTTCCGATAGCCGCTGAGCGGCTTGTTCCAGAGAATGACCTCCCCCTGAGAGGGCCGCAGCATGCCGGCCGCGATCTTGAGGATCGTGGACTTGCCCGAGCCGTTCGCGCCGAGCAGGCCGATGATCTCCCGCTCATGGACCGAACAGGAAAGGTCGTGCACGATCCGGCCGTTGCCCGGGTAGTTGAACGAGATGTTCGCCATTTCGAGGATGGGACCGTCAAATACTGAGGACATCTTTCCTCCTCAGGAGATAGAGAAAATAGGGCGCTCCGAAGACCGCGGTCACCGTTCCTGACGGCAGTTCCATCGGCGGCATTATCGATCTCCCCACAAGGTCCGCGAAGCAGAGGAACGCACCGCCCGCGACGGCCGAGGCCGGTACGAGCAGACGGCTGTCCCCGCCGAGCAGGAACCGGACGATATGCGGCATGAGCAGGCCGATGAACCCTATCGTACCGCCCAGCGATACGGACGCCGACGTCATCAGCGCCATGGCGGCGAACAGGATGAGCCGTTCCCGCTGCACCGCGAAGCCGAGGCTGTGGGCGAACTCGTCTCCCAGGATCATCGCGTTCAGGGCCTTGGACCGCGACAGGACCAGCCCCATCCCGAGCAGGATAAAGACCGAGGCCGAAGGAATGAGCGACCAGTCCGCCATGGACAGATCGCCGAACATCCAGAGCACAGCACGGCGGAGACCTTCGTCCGACGAGACGCTCATGAGCAGCATCAGCACCGCGCTGAACAGAAAGTTCAGGCCGATCCCGGCGAGCAGCAGCCGCTCGGGCCACAACCCTCCCCGTTTCCACCCGAAAGCCCCGACCAGCACGCTGACGAGGGACGCGCCGATGAACGCGGTCAGCGGTACGCTCATGCTTCCGAAAAAATAGAACCCCGAGAGCAGCCCCAGCGCGGCGCTCAGCGAAGCGCCGCTCGATATGCCGAGAATGTAGGGATCGGCAAGAGGGTTGCGCAGGACACCTTGCAAAATCGCGCCCGAAGCTCCCAGGGCCATGCCCATGAGCATTGCCACAACCACCCGCGGCATGCGGATCGAATAGAGGATCTCCCGGTCCATGGTGGTGAGGCTGAAGGGGTTGATCATGCGCGGTCCTGCGAACAGGGCGAGCAGCAGAATGCCCAGCACGACGGCGCTGAATAGGATCATCCTTAGCGGACGCATGCTGCCAGCTCCTCTATTCCTTGAATGATGCGCGGCGCCAGGCGGTACAAGTTGTCGCTCACATAACAGACCTTTCCGTTCTTTACCGCCGGAACGGTCGCGAGCTTCTTGAGTATGCCCTGCGAGACGGTCCGGATGTCCATCCCCGCGCCCTTGCCTATGATCAGCGCGTCAGGCGACGCGCGGATGAGTTCTTCGATGGAATAGCGGGGATAGGATGACGGTGCATGGCCAGCGACATTCACCAGGCCCAGCAGCGTAATGGCGTCGTGGATCGCCGTGCCCGGCCCCGCAACGAGCAGCGGCTCCGGCCAGACGATGTACACAACCTTTTTCTGGCTTCTGTCTTCTGACTTCTGGCTTCTGTATTTATTAATTCCCTCTTCCATCTCTCTCGCCAGCTTCTCGCCGCTTTCCTTTACTCCCATCGCAACAGCCAGTTCGCGGATCGCCGCGGGCAGTTCAGCAAGCGTCCGTGCGGTCCAGACATAGGTCTTGAGCGACATGCCCCGGAGCCGGTCATCGACCTCCCGGGGGTTCCCGTCGGTCGTCATGACGACGATGTCGGGCTTGAGCCCGACGATCGCCTCGAGCGATGGGTTCGACATCCCGCCGATCTTCGCCTTTTTCTTCGCTTCAGGAGGATGGTCGCAGAAGCTCGTCACCCCGGCGATCCGGTCGCCGAGCCCGAGCGCGAACAGGATCTCCGTCGTTGCCGGGGAAAGAGAGATGATCCGCGTCGGAACGGGGACCGGTTCAGCGGCAAATGCACGTAGAGAAAACGCTATGAGGAAAAAAAGAATAATGAATGTTCTTTGCATTTTTCGATCGGTATCCATCATATCCATACCAGACAGTGGTCTTGACATCCTCTGCGGTGAAGAAGGTCCAATAAAAAATCCCCAGCCTTCACGGGAAGACTGGGGATTAAGGGACACATTAACCCACACATGATCTTAACGCCGAAGACTGTGCGAGAAACATCCGGGTAGGTTTTCTGGCTCTCCCTCATCTGCCGTCCTTCCCATCCCGATGGTTCGGGACAGTGGATACTGGCTGGCAGATGCGTTGACCCTGCTTCCTGCAGGGCCGGGATCACAGCGGCGGGTCCGCTCCCGATTTACACGGGATTCCCTTCGCCTGGATGTGTTCGGTATGTAGTTGTGCCTGCTTTATACCACGCCGCGTAGATAAAGTCAAAAACTATCCGCACGGGATACTGTCGCCTCAATGGATTCGCCTGTCCCCTTGTCAGCAGTCTACGATCCGACCTTCCCGTATTCCTGATAATCCGAAAAGTACAAGATGATCTTCTTTCCCTTGATGACGGCAGGAAAGTACAACTGGTAATGACCCTTCTTTGAAGAAAATCTATAGTTCTTCTCATCGCCTGAGAACACCTTTTCCAGGAACATGCGCTCTTCGCGCGTTGCCGAATAGATGAACATCGACCTCTCAACGGGCTTTTTTTCATCCCAGCCTGAGTACCCACCGAAGCCTAAAAATACCTTTTTGTTCTCGATCGAGTCAGGGTGGATCACTATCACCTCGGGCAGGTTTTTGTCTATCTTTTTGATGACGCCCAGCGTTTTCTCTGTTCGTTTCACATAGTCCTTCGAAAACTGGTAGTCGGCAAGGACAGCAAAGGCAGCCTGATTTTCCGAGTATAGCGGCCCCGGTTTTCTTGGACACGATTTTATGTTAAAACATATGTCCAAGGAGGCCGTTAAATGGGAAAAGATGTTAAGCCGTTCGATTCACCTGAAGTTCTCCGCTGGACCGTCAGCCGCAAGAAAGAAGTCGTCCTTCGGTTGATGCGCGGCGAACCAATCGATGCTCTCTCACGGGAGTTGGGCATCGAAGTCTACCGCCTGGAGAAATGGCACCGAAAGGCCCTCCAGGGGATAGAAACCGCACTCAAGGCCCGTGATGGTGATCCTTTGGCAGCGGAGCTGGATGCCGCCATGCGCCGTCTCGGCGAGATCACCATGGAGAACGAGCTGCTCCGGTACAAAGTGAGTAAAGCCCGCCCTTTGGCACCGGAGAGATCGAAGAAATGAGCACTGCGATCTCTACGACTACCGGCAAGCTCTATGGCATCCAGCGCGTCTGCGATGCCTGGGAAGAACCCCGATCCTCCTTTTATGGAAGAAAGGAGCGGCTTGCCAAACCCGCGGTAGCACGCAAGCGGGGACCAAAGACCCTGCTTTCCGATGATGAGTTGCTCACGCTCATTCGTACCGATCTGGCGACTTCCCGCTTCGTCGGAGAGGGTCATCGCAAGGTTTGGTATCGTCTGCGGTTCGTCAAAGGGCACAAGATCGGCCGCAAGCGGGTCTTACGCATCATGCGCGAACATCATCTGCTCTCTCCGCACCGGGTTGTCCAAGGGCCGCCCATAGAGCACAAGGGAAAGATCATTACGGCTGCTCCCAATGTCCTGTGGGGCACGGATGGGACGAAGATCTTCACCCTGGACGACGGATGGTGCTGGCTCTTTACCGCCGTCGAACATTGGAACGCAGAGTGCCTCGGATGGCATGTGGCCAAGACCGGAGACCGATTTGCGGCTCTCCAGCCGCTATCTATGGCGCTGATGACACGCTTTGAATCGGTCGACGCCGATGTTGCCCGCGGGTTGGCGCTCCGGATGGATAACGGCACCCAGTATCTTTCTGATCACTTCCAGAATCAGATCAAGTACTGGGGTATTGCGCCAAGCTTCGCGTTCGTGGCGGAGCCGGAGACTAACGGCGTTGTGGAGCGATTCAATCGAACTCTCAAAGAACAGGTGATCTATGGCCGCCATTACCAAAACATCGGGGAACTTAGAATCGCGATTTCGGACTTCATGGATCGATACAATACGTACTGGCTCGTAGAAAAACTTGGCTTTAAAAGTCCACGTCAGGCCTTCGACGAGTTTCAACTGAAGGCAGCTGCATAAGTATTATCTTGTGTCCAGGGTACCGGGTGCGCTACACCTGATTTTCCGAGATAAGAGATCGCGCGGACGAGATCAGCATATTCTTCTTGTTCGCTGCAGACAGGTGGTTGCCGGCAAAAAGAACGGCGCAGATCAGGGGAAAGGACAAGGCTATTGCAGTGATCAGGAGTTTTGACGGCTTTGTGCTCGAACCGACGTTGCCCCGTTCCTGCGACAGCACCGTTGAGATCTTCGACAGGTTGGACATGACGTTCAGAACGATCGCGCCGCCCAGGATCGCAAAGATCCCGAGAATGCTCAGGTAGAATATGTCGGTCATGTGCTCTTTGAATATTTTCAGGTCGAACGCAGTGATTATGAGAAAGATAAAGACCCAGTAGAACAGGGCAACTGTTGCGTACAGGGCGACTTTATTGGTGCCTTTGATCAACTGATCATGATCCATGCTTTCCTCCTGGTGCGACTAGTTGCGGAAATCATCAAAGCCTAACATTAAAGACCAAATTCCATCAATTCGAGATAGGTGAATAGAGCAGCGGTTTCCTAAACCGCGTGCCGGGTGTTCGAATCAACGCGCCGGGCGGGCGGCCCGCAGGGCCAGGGCGGTCCAGACAGCAGCCAGCAGGTCGATGACGCCGAAGAGTATAAGGACCGGCGGCGCCAGGTCCAAAAACACAAAAGCACTAAAAAAGACGATGATCAAAGAACGGGGATAGACCGACCATCTGAAAAAGTCTGTCCATTCCGTTCGCACCGCCTGGAAGCAATAGAACGCGAGAAAGAGCACCAGCATGCCGACCACGCGAATCCATACCTCGTGCGTTTCAGGATAACCAAAGAGACGGATGAGGGTGTTTGGTATCAGCAGGAGGACCAG
>CAYILT010000003.1:0-45008 GCA_964364055.1 uncultured Nitrospiraceae bacterium
GTTCACTACGCGCTCGTTCAATCTGAATCCCGCATTAAAATACAGACTCTAATTAGCCACGATCACTACGATCATTTAGATATTGCCACGTTAAAGCAACTGACAAAAAATCATAGCCCGATACTATTTGCCGGCCTGGGTGTCAAGCGTTTGTTGGAATCAGCGGGAATGAATGAGGTGATAGAAATGGATTGGCGGCAGGAATATGATTCATTGCCGAGTGATCTAAAGATCATCTTTGTTCCAGCCGGGCATAGTTCAGGGAGAGGGTTTAATAGAAACAAAACGCTCTGGGGCGGCTTCGTCATTACATCCCCTTCCGGCAATGTATATTTTGCGGGCGATACCGCATATGGAGAATTTCTGACTTCCGTAAAAGAAAGATTCGGCGAGTTCCGTCTGGCGCTGCTTCCTCTCGGCCATTATGAGCCCTTTTGGGTAGAAGTCGCCTCTCGTAAATGCTCTATGATAGATTTACCCGGAGCATTCCCTATCCTGATACCCTCGCACATGACCTTGTTTCCCGCAGGATTGTCTCTACTCTCTTTAGGGTCGATACCACCGGGGAAAAGTGCAATTCAAGACTTTTTTGCGTCTTAGTGGCAAGCTTGGTTCCGGCTTGTCCGAATTGGGACGATCGCGCCTGCAATTTTTTAGGATGAGAAATTGCCAAATTGGAACTTTATGTTGATACTGACGTCGCATATTTGTATCATGCCCGCATGAAGCGGCTGCCGGCGAGGCGTTCTCACCGCGTCCAGCAGTTGATGCGTCCGCGTTCAAAGAGAGAAAGGCTGTCAGGAAGAAATTCCTGACAGCCTTGTTCGTCTCAACGGGATGGTTACGAATGGTTACATGATGGTTGCGGAAGTCCTGCCCCTCGTGTCAGCCTGTTACAATTGGTAGTGGTGAGATCATACACTGATGGATCGCGAGAAGCGCGAAATCGCACCTCTTATCTTCATATAAATAAAATTGAATTGGAAACACAGACAACTCTGGCTATTATTTCTTTTAAGTGCGGTAAAGCCTCTATGCATTCCGGCTTCCGTATCGAAGCCGTCCGGAGCAGAGGGATCTCATGCTGAATATCTACGGCAATATCTTCGTGTTCTTCATTGCGGGCTTCCTGTTCGTGTTCCTGACCATGGCCCTCGTCCGCATTGTTGCGCCCCGGCGGCCCAACCCGGAAAAGAACAAGACCTATGAGTGCGGAGAGGATCCGGTCGGTTCGGGGTGGTTGAACTTCAACGCCCGCTTCTACCTGATCGCCATCCTCTTCATCATCTTCGACATCGAGATCGTGCTCGTCTTTCCGGTGATCGTCCGGTTCCGGGACAACCTCGTCAACGGAAGCGGCATCGCGGTATTTCTCGAGATCTTCGTCTTTGCGGCGGTCCTGTTCCTGGGGCTGGTCTATGCCTGGAAGAACGGGTACCTCGAATGGCTCCGGGGCGTGCGCAAGCAGCTTCGTGTCGAGGGGCGCATTACGAAGCTCAAGGACTGGATGGCCGAGCAGTCGCACGAGCAGGGGAGGAAGCGGCTCGCCGAAGCCCGAGCCAGCGTCCAGGAGCGACTGGAGAAGCTGTGGCGGGAGGAGGGGAAGGATAATGCTTGAGCGGTTCAACATCGTCGGCCGGCTGTCTGCCGACCCGGACCTGATCCTGACGACGGTGGACAGGGCCGTGAACCTGGCGAGGGCCAATTCCCTCTGGTATCTTCTCATGGGCCTGGCCTGCTGCTCCATCGAGCTCATGCAGACCGGCGGGCCGAGGGCGGACGTCGACCGCTTCGGCTCCCTGTTCCGGGCCACGCCGCGCCAGTCGGACCTCATGATCGTGGCCGGCACGGTGACCCTCAAGATGGCGCCGCGGCTGCGCCGTCTCTACGACCAGATGGCCGAGCCCAAGTACGTCATCGCCATGGGAAGCTGCGCGAACTGCGGCGGGCCGTTCGACCTGAGCTATTCAGTGCTCCGGGGTGTGGACAAGATCATTCCCGTGGACGTGTATCTGCCGGGCTGCCCGCCGCGGCCCGAGGCCCTGACCGAGGCGCTGATGAAGGTGCAGGAGAAGATCAGGAACGAGAAGTACTTTCTGAAGAAGGAAGCGTGAGGCATGGAGCGGCTTAAGCTCAGCGAAATACTCCGGCAGAGGCTGTCCGATGCGGTCTTGTCCGTAGAGGAAATGAAGAACGACGACACTCTGGTCGCGGTTGATAAGGACAGCCTCGTTTCCGTGGCGGAGCTCCTGAAGAACGACCGGGACCTCGGGTTCACGACTCTCATGAACCATCTCGGCGTCGATTACCGGGACCGCATGGCGGTGATCTACAATCTGTATTCCGCGCGCCTCCGGAAGAAGGTGACGATCAAGGCATACCTGGATCGGGAACATCCCGAGGCCCCGACCCTCGAACCGGTATTTCCCGGCATCAGCTGGTACGAACGCGAGACCTACGACATGCTCGGCATCCGGTTCATCGGCCACGGTAATCTGAAACGGCTGCTCCTTCCCGAGGACTGGGAGGGGTTTCCGCTCCGGAAGGACTACGTCTATCCCGAATCGTACAACGGCATCGAGACAAAGCGCGCCGATCTTCTCGATGAACCGGGCGCGGCAGGGGATGCCCATGTCTAAGTATTCGTCCCAGGAAATGGTCCTGAACATGGGGCCGCATCACCCCAGCACTCATGGCGTGCTGCGCTTCGTGCTTCAGACCGACGGCGAGATGATCGTGAAGGCCGTGCCGGACGTCGGGTTCCTGCACCGGGGCATCGAGAAGATCGCCGAACGCGTGCCCTGGCAGGCGTTCATGCCGTACACGGACCGCATCGACTACGTGGCGTCCGTGAACTGCAACCTGGGCTACGCCGCGGCCGTTGAGCGGCTGGCCGGGATCGCCGTGCCGGAGAAGGCCGAGTACCTGCGGGTCATCGCCGCCGAGCTTTCGCGCATTGGGAGCCACTTCATCGGCGTCGGCGCCCTGCTCCTGGACCTGGGCGCGGTGACGCCCTTCGTGCACGCACTGCGGGAGCGGGAAACCTTCAACGATCTCATGGAGATGCTCTGCGGCGCGCGCCTCACGCACAACTACGTCAGGATCGGCGGCGTGTCCCACGACCTCCCCCGGGGATTCCGGGAGAAGTGTCTCGCGTTCGTGGACCATCTGGAGCACGAGTTCCTGGAGGAGTTCAACGACCTGATCTCCTTCAACACGATCCTGATCAACCGGCTGGCGAACGTGGGCGTGATCTCCGCGGAGACGGCGAACGAGTATACCCTCACCGGTCCGAACCTCCGGGGCTCGGGCGTTCCGTTCGACCTCCGCAGGGACGAACCCTATTCCATCTACGACCGGTTCCGGTTCGACATCCCCGTGGGCACGGGCAAGTTCGGCGTCCCGGGAGACTGCTACGACCGGTACTGGGTCAGGATCCTGGAAGTGACCCAGTCCTGCCGGATCATCCGCCAGGCCCTGGAGCAGATGCCGGGGGACGGCGGGATCAGGACCGTGCTGCCCAGGCCCTTTACGGTCCCGGCGGGCGAGATCTATGTCAGGACCGAGAGCCCCCGGGGAGAGCTGGGCTACTATCTCATCAGCGACGGCGGGAAGAGCCCCTTCCGGGTGAAGATCCGGACGGGCTCGTTTTCCGCCATGACCATCGTTGAAACGATCAGCCAGGGCGTCATGGTGGCGGACCTCGTGGCCATCATCGGGAGCCTAGACGTGGTGGCGCCTGAGATTGATAGGTAAATTCCAAATAACAAGCGCCAATTCACAAATTCGAAACGTTTGGAATTTGCCTTGTGAGATTTGGGAATTTATTTGTTATGGTTCATTCGTAATAACGTTGAAAAGGCAAGGTATGACCACAGAAACAAAGGCTCGGAAAAAACTTATCCACAGATTCCGCAGATCATTCGACAGGCTCATGATGCTGAGCAACGTCGAAGCATTGACGCAGATTTAGTCTTTAACCAGGGTTCAGGACGGTCGTTTTTAATCTGCGTAATCTGTGTCGCTTAGAAGCGCCTACTTTTGGAATCTGCGGACGAATTTAAGCCTTTCTCGGCTTCTGGTTTGTTCAGCTTTTTTCAATCAAAATACGAAAGACCCTTTGTTATTTGATGCTTGTCATTTGGAGCTTGTCTCAAATTATGTACAGCGCGGCGAACACAGTATACGGCATCCTGCATGACTCTCTTGCCGCCATCGGCATTCCCGGGGCCGTGATCACCCTTGTCGCGTACGCTATCCCCTGCGGCGTGGTGATCGGGATTATCGGCCCGATCGCGGGCATGCTCACCTACGCGGAGCGCAAGATCTCGGCGGACATCCAGAACCGCGTGGGACCGAACCGCGTGGGGCCCTTCGGACTGCTCCAGTTCCCGGCTGACGGGATCAAGCTTCTCCTGAAGGAGGACATCATCCCCGACGCCGCGGACAAAAAGCTCTTCAAGCTTGCGCCCTATCTTGTGTTCTCCTCCACGGTGCTGGCGTCCCTGGTGATCCCCTTCGGCGGGTCTTTTATCGTGGCGGACCTGAACATCGGGCTCATTTTTATCATCGTGGTGAGCTCTCTTCTGGTCGTGGGGTTTCTCATGTCCGGGTGGGCGTCGAACAACAAGTGGGCGCTTCTGGGCGGCATCCGCTCGGCGGCCCAGATCATCAGCTACGAGATCCCCACGGCCCTGTCGCTCCTGACGGTGGTCCTGATCGCCGGCACGTTCTCGATGCAGGAGATCGTCATGGCCCAGGGACCCTGGCCGTGGCAATGGTTCCTGTTTCACAACCCCTTCACGTTCGTGGCCTTCTTTATATTCTTTGTCTCGAGCCTGGCCGAGATGAACCGGACGCCCTTCGATTTTCCCGAGGCCGAGTCCGAACTCGTCTCGGGCTACAATGTTGAGTACTCCGGCATGCGTTTCGCCCTGTTCTTTGCCGCCGAGTTCGCAAGCATCTTCATCATCGCCTCGCTGGGCGCCGCCGTTTTCCTGGGCGGCGGCAACATCGGCATGGACCCCTACGCCAGCGGGCTGGGGTACCAGCTTCTGATGGTCCTCGTCTTCTTTACCAAGGCGATTTTCCTCTGCCTGGTCACCATCTGGGTGCGCTGGACCCTTCCCCGCCTGCGGATCGACCAGATGCTGTCTCTCTGCTGGAAGTATTTCATCCCCATCGCCTTCGTCTGTCTCGTGATGACGGCGGCCTGGATGCTTGTCTTCGGCGGCAACGGGATTTTCTGGAGGATGCCGAAGATATGAGCGCCGTGATGCGGTATTTCAAGAATATCAGGGACGCCGTCGCAACCACGCTCACGGGCATGAAGATCACCCTCCGGTACTGGGTGAAGGAGCCCGCCATCACCGTGGAATATCCCGACCGGCTGGGCGCGGGAAAGACCGCCGACGATATCGTTTCGGACCGGTACCGGGGATTTC
Organism: uncultured Nitrospiraceae bacterium; assembly: GCA_964364055.1. Lineage (GTDB taxonomy): Bacteria > Nitrospirota > UBA9217 > UBA9217 > UBA9217 > JAAXXJ01. Next base: position 5,445 of record CAYILT010000003.1, read on the forward strand.
TGAAGATGGAGGCTGGAAAATGCATCGCGTGCATGCAGTGCATGCGGGCCTGTCCCATCAACTGCATCAGGGTCGCCGTCGAAAAAGCGCAAGAGACTCGGATGCTGACGCGCTTCGGCGTGAACCAGGCAAAGTGCATGCACTGCGGCCTCTGCGTGGAAGCGTGCCCGTCGGAGGCCCTGGTGTTCAGCAGGCGGTTCGAAGGCGCGAGCTACGACATCCGGGATCTCTGCATCGAGCACATTGCCGCGCCCGTGCCCGTTGCCCGGCTCCGGAAATGACCGTCTTGCAAAAACCCTGCTTCTCCACAGGGTTACAGAGGACACGGAAAAAAGGCCGTATCGTATTTCTTTCTTCGGTGTCTCAGTGTCTTCGCGGCGGATGGTGACTTTTTACGATTGTATCGAAAACAGGAAGGAACCATGACCATCGGCCTGAAAGAGCTCGTATTTGTGAGTGTGGCGCTGTTGACAACGCTGCCCTGTCTGATCGTGGTGTTCTCGCGGAACATTCTGTACTCGGCCTTTGCCCTGTTCTTCACGTTCCTGGGCACGTCGGGGCTCTATTTCTTCCTGGACGCCGAGTTCCTTGCCATCGCCCAGGTGGTGGTGTACATCGGCGGCGTGTCGGTGCTGCTGCTCTTCGCGATCCTGCTCACGAAGAACATCGACGAGATCCGGAAGACCAACATGATGTCCGGCTGGAGGATGGCGCTGGCAGGAGCCGCCGTTCTCGCGCTGGCCGGTTCCTTCGGATATGCCCTCCGGGGGGCCGTCTGGGCGCGGGGAGGGAACAGCGTGTATCCCGCCACGACCATCAAGGGACTGGGCGATCTCCTGCTGAGCAAGTACCTGCTGCCCTTCGAGGCGGTGTCCATCCTCCTCCTGGCGGTCCTGGTGGGGAGCCTGGTCATTGCCCGGAGGTCGGTGAAGTAAAACAGACGACGGAAAAGACGGTCGAGAAAGGCGGCGCCATGGAAATAACCGGGATCACCAGCTATCTGATCATCAGCTTCCTCCTGTTCCTGGCGGGGCTGCTCACCGTGGTCTCGAAGCGGAACATCATCGGCATTTTCATGGGCATCGAACTGGTCCTGAACTCGGCGGCCCTGAACTTCGCGGCTTTCAGCAAGCTGACCGCGCGGAACCTCGAAGGCCAGATGGTCTCGCTCTTCGTGATCGTGCTCGCGGCCGCCGAGGCGGCCATTGCGCTGGCGCTGCTCCTTGCCATCTATAAACGGTACCGGGATATTAATGCGGACAATCTGACGACGTTGAAATGGTAAGCCTGGACATATCGCGCAGCGATGCAGAGGCTCGGAGGCAATAAGGCAAGGAGACTAAGAATTGAGACCTCTTGATGTCAGCCCGTGTTCTTGTATTTTTTACCGTGTTCATCCGTGGTTCAACTTCTCATCATTATGAAACATTTTTTCGAAACATACGGCTTCCTGATCGTCCTGTTCCCGCTCCTGGGGGCGGCGGTGAACGGCCTCCTCGGGCGGCGCATCCAGGCGAGGTACGGAGAAAAGGCCGTCGGCTATCTTGCCTGCGGGTCCGTGCTGCTCTCGTTCCTGCTCTCCCTGGCCGCCTTCCTGACGGTCGCGAACAACAACGGCCAGGCCGTGGTGAGCCAGGTCTACACCTGGCTGGAAGCAGGCAGCCTCAAAGCCGACGCGGCCTTCCTCTTCGACCCCTTGAGCACGGTGATGCTCCTGATCGTCACCGGCATCGGCTTTCTGATCCACGTCTACTCCACGGCCTACATGAAGGGCGATCCCGGCTTTTCCCGGTACTTCGCGTACCTGAACCTCTTCGTCTTCTCCATGCTCGTGCTGGTGCTGGCCGAGAACGCGCTCCTCATGTTCATCGGCTGGGAGGGGGTGGGCCTCTGCTCCTACCTGCTGATCGGGTTCTGGTTCCAGGAACGGGAGAACGCCTCCGCGGCGAACAAAGCGTTCATCGTCAATCGCGTGGGTGATCTCGGGTTCATCGTCGGCCTCTTCCTCCTCTACTGGTCCCTTTCCGAGGCGGCCGGCCCCCTCGCGGAAGGAGCGTCGGTCCTGAGCTTTCCCTTCCTCGCCGAACACGTTCATCTGATCAAGGACGCGTCTCTCTTCGGCGCGGGTGCGGCGACCGTCATCTGCCTCTGCTTGTTCGTGGGGGCCACAGGCAAGTCCGCCCAGATCCCGCTCCATGTCTGGCTTCCGGATGCCATGGCCGGCCCCACGCCGGTGAGCGCCCTGATCCACGCGGCCACCATGGTGACCGCCGGCGTGTATATGATCGGCAGGCTCCATTTCCTGTTCTCCCTGAGCGGCACGGCCATGGCGGTGATCGCCGTGACGGGCGCGGTCACGGCCCTCTTCGCCGCGACCATAGGCTGCGTCCAGACCGACATCAAAAAGATCCTGGCCTATTCCACGGTGAGCCAGCTCGGTTACATGTTCCTGGCCATGGGTGTCGGCGCGTTCTCAGCAGGCATCTTTCACGTTGTGACCCACGCTTTTTTCAAAGCATGCCTGTTTCTGGGGGCAGGGAGCGTGATCCTCGGCATGCACCACGAGCAGGATATTCGCAACATGGGCGGGCTCAGGAAACACCTGCCCAGGACCTTTGCGTCCTTCGGTCTCGCAACCATTGCGATCATGGGCATTCCGCCCTTCTCGGGTTTTTTCAGCAAGGACGAGATCTTGTGGCAGGCCTACAGCAGCGAGCACGGTCATCCCGCGTTGTGGTTCATCGGGTTCCTGACCGCAGGCATCACGGCCTTCTACATGTCGCGGCTTCTCTTCCTGACGTTTTTCGGCGAGAACCGGAGGCGGCAGGCTGTCCGTGACGGGCATCATGCTGTTGAACACGAAACGCGTGGGCATCATGATGCCCACGCGATCAGGGAATCCCCCGCGGCCATGACCGTGCCGCTCGTGATTCTTGCCGTCTTCTCGATCATTGCAGGCTTCGCGGGCGTGCCCGAGTCCCTGGGCGGTTCGGACCGCTTTGCCGGATACCTCGGCGCTGTTTTCGGAAATCATGGCCCCCAGGGTTCGCATGATCCCGTGGAGTACGCGCTCATGCTGGCCTCCATCGTTGCGGTACTGGCGGGGGGCTGCCTGGCATACCTGTTCTACGTGAAAAATCCCAGGCTTCCGGCGCTGCTGGCGGAGAAACTGAGGCGGCCCTACAGACTCGTGTACAATAAGTATTACGTTGACGAGATCTACGACGTTGTCTTTGTCTCAGGAACCAAGGCGACCTCGAAGGCGCTCGCCCTCTTCGACAAATACGCCATCGACCTCGTCGTGAACCTGAGCGGCCTCGTGCTCAGGACCCAGTCCCGGATCGCCGGCTGGTTCGACGAGCGATTCATAGACGGCGCCGTGAACCTGGTGGCGGACGCAACGCTTTCCTTCGGGGATCGGGTGCGGAAGGTCCAGACCGGCAGGGTGCAGGTTTATATCCTCGTTCTGGTTTTGATGGTGGCGCTGGTGATCGTGGTGAACGTAGTGATGTGATAGGGAAAAGTTTTTTGCCACGGATGAACACGGATGAAGGCAAGCCTCTCATTCCGCTATCCGCATTCCGAATTCCGCAATGATTTACTGGAGGACGTCTCATGACGGAACTCATCAACAACCATCTATTATCGCTCATCACTTTTACTCCGCTCCTGGGGGGAGTAATCATCCTCGTGATGCCGCGAGACAGGCAGGCCGCGATCCGCTGGACCGCACTGGCTTTTACCATTATGCCGCTCCTGTTCGCAGCAGCGCTTTACCTGCGCTTTAACAACGCCGCGGCCGGGTTCAGCGCGGCGTCGGGTCTCCAGTTCGTCGAGCGATACCCGTGGATTCCGGACTTCAACATCAACTACTTCCTCGGCGTGGACGGTCTCAGCATGCCCATGGTGCTGCTCTGCGCGCTCATCTGCCCGCTCTGCGTGCTCGCCTCCTGGGGCATCGACAGGGGCGTCAAGGGTTACCATTTTCTTTTCCTGCTGCTCGAAACGGGCATGATGGGCGTGTTCGTGTCCCTGGATTTTTTCCTGTTCTTCGTCTTCTGGGAGGTCATGCTCCTGCCCATGTACTTCCTCATCGGCATCTGGGGCGGCCCGCGGAAGGAATACGCCGCCATCAAGTTCTTCATCTACACCCTGGTGGGCTCCGTGCTGATGCTGCTCGTGATCATCTATAGTTACCTGGCCTCGATGCCGCACACCTTCGACCTCACGGAGCTGGCAGCGAACAACAGCATCCTCGGCTATCGCGCCATCCTGTGGTGGCTGCTCTTTATCGGTTTCGCCATCAAGGTCCCGCTCTTCCCGTTCCATACCTGGCTGCCTGACGCCCACGTTGAAGCGCCCACGGCCGTCAGCGTGGTGCTTGCCGCCATCCTTCTCAAGATGGGGACCTACGGCATCCTCCGGATCAACTACAGCCTGCTGCCGGATGTGACCTTGTCCATGTCCCTTGTCATGGCCGTCATCGGCGCGGTGAACATCATCTACGGGGCGCTCTGCGCCATGGCGCAGAAGGACCTGAAAAAGCTCGTGGCCTACTCCAGCATAAGCCACATGGGCTATGTCATGCTCGGCATGGCAAGCATGACGAACGAGGGCTTGAACGGCGCAGTGCTCCAGATGTTCAACCACGGCGTGGTCACGGCAATGCTGTTCCTGCTCGTTGGCGTGATCTACGACCGTGCGCACCACCGGGAGATCGAGGGCTTCGGCGGCATCGCGTCGGTGGTCCCGAACTACGCCTTCGTCACCTTCCTGGCCTTCTTCGCGGCCTTGGGCCTGCCGGGCCTGAACAGCTTCACCAGCGAGGCCCTGGTGCTCCTGGGCGCCTTCAAAAAGTTCCGGATCATCACCGCCGTCGCGGCCTCGGGCGTGATCATCACCGCGGCCTACTGCCTCTGGACCCTGCAGCGGGTCTTCCTGGGCAAACTGAACGAGAAGTACTCGTTGTTGCCCGATCTCGAGCGTCGGGAGGCCCTGAGCCTCATTCCGCTCGGCGTCCTTGTCGTGGTCCTGGGCGTCTATCCGCATCCCGTGCTGAACCTCATGAAGGCCACGCTCGGTTCGATCAATGCCCTGGTGCTGGCGGCGCTGTAGATCGGGCCGCGGTGAATGCGAAGCGCAAAGCGCGAAAGTCAAAACGAGAAAAGATAAAATCAGAGCCTATGGCCGAACCACACTAATACAAACGCATTTATTTATGTTAAAAATCTCCCCTGACCCCTCTTTTCTAAAGAGGGGATAATGCGATCTCCCCCTTTGGAAAAGGGGGATTAAGGGGGATTTAAATAAATTGCATGAGTCAAACCCGTAACAATATTAAATGCGTTTGCTATAGTGCACCGTAAACTTATTTGCCAATGGTTCCACGCCGTCATTCCGGCACGTTTTAAGCCGGAATCCAGTGAATTTTTCTATTAAAATCTTCCTGGACCCCGGCTAAAGTCATGCCGGGGTGACGAGATAAAGGGCGCAATACAATCAAGAACTATATTTACAGTGCACTAGTGCATTTTGCATTATGAAATCCGCATTGTCTTCGCCGTGCTTTTGCCTTTTTGAGGTTAATTTGGATTTGATCGTTCCTGGGTGACTCAGCATGAGCAATTTCGAAAGTCTCCGATACTTCGCCCCCGAGGGATTTCTTTCGGTTTACATCATCCTGCTCCTGCTGGGCAGCTTCTTCGTGCGTCAGGACCGGAACAGGCCGTCCCTGTTCTATCCCCTGGGGATCGCGGGACTCGTGCTGACGCTCGTGCTCGAGCTCTTTGCCTGGCCGGCGTCCGCCGGCGCCGCGGAACTCTTTCATGGGCTGCTTCGCATGGACAGCCTGGCCCATCTCTTTAAGCTGCTCTGCCTCGTCTCGGCCATCCTGTTCCTGGTCTTTTCCCTCACCGCGCGGGAGACCACCAAGCGGTTCCACGACTCGATGGAGTACGTGGTCCTGGCCCTCTCCCTGACCCTGGGCATGATGCTCCTCGCGGCCTCGAACAACATCTTGATGCTTTACCTGGCCATGGAGCTTCTGAGCTTCACTTCGTACCTCCTCACGGGGTTCGTGGAGCGCGATGAGAAGACCACCGAGGCGGCGATCAAGTACCTCCTCTACGGCGCCGTGGCCTCGGGCATCATGATCTACGGGTTCTCGCTCCTCTATGGCCTGACCGGGTCCCTGGATTTTACGGCCATCCGGGAGCGCCTGGTCGAGGACCAGGTTTCCAAGCCCATGCTCGTTATCGCAATCGCCTTCATCATGACGGGGCTGGGGTTCAAGATCGCGGCGTTTCCGTTCCACCTCTGGAGCCCGGACGTGTACGAGGGCGCGCCCACGGCCTTCAGCGCGTTCCTGTCCGTCGGCCCCAAAGCGGCGGGGTTCGCCGTTCTGGTGCGGGTCCTGTATCACGTCTTCGGCCTGGGAACAGCTTCCGTGGCGCCGCCTCCGGCGAATTTCGACTGGACCTTCACCATCGCCGTGGTCTCGGCCCTCACCATGACCATTGGGAACCTGGCGGCCCTGCCGCAGCGGAACATCAAGCGCCTGCTTGCCTACTCCAGCATCGCCCACGCGGGCTACGCGCTCATGGCCGTGGCGACCCAGAGCAGGTTCGGACTCAGGGCGCTGTTCTTCTACCTGGCGGTGTATCTTCTCATGAACCTAGGCGCCTTCCTCGTGGCCATCATGGTGGCGAACGAGCACTATACGGAGCGGCTCGATGGCTACGAAGGGCTGGGTTGGAAAGGGGCCCAGGGCGCGTTCCTGGCGTCCGTGATGACCGTGGCCCTCTTCTCCCTGGCCGGCATCCCGCCCTTTGCGGGCTTCGTGGGCAAGGTCTATCTCCTGCTCGCGGTGTTCAAGAAGGGAAGCGGGCTGTACTGGCTCGCCGTGGTGGCCGTGATCAACACGGTGATCTCGCTTTACTACTACGCGCGGGTCGTAAAGCTGATGTTCCTGTTCCGGAAGGTCCGGGGGACGCCGTTTTCGCCCATGACCGCGTTCCGGTACGTGCCGTACGCGGTCCTGGCGGCACTGGCATTCCTCACGGTCCTCTTCGGCGTATACTGGCCGCCGCTGGACGCGCTCAGCAGGCTGGCGGAGAACTTTTTGTATTAAATTCCAGCGCGCACGGATTCTTGTCAGGGGGTATCAGATATGACCATTCGGGAGATATTAAGGGAAAAGGGCAGTGAGGTGCTGACCGTGGACATGGACACGAGCATCCCGGATACGGCCCGCGTTATGATGGAAAAAAACATCGGCGCCCTGCTCGTCGAGGACGACGGCAAGCTCTGCGGCATCGTGACCGAGCGGGACGTGGTCCGGATCCTGGGCAAGACCGGCTGCGACCTCGAGGGCCTGCGCGTGGCGGACATCATGGTCAAGAGCGAGAACCTGTTCGTGGCCGAGGCGGACGATCAGAACGACACCGTCATGGCAATCATGGTCCAGAAGAACTTCCGCCACATGCCCATCGTGGACGAGGGCGAGATCGTGGGCCTCATCTCCATCCGCGACGTGGTCCGGGCGCACGTGAAGAAGCTCCAGGCCCAGGTGCATTTCCTCTCGGAGTACATCCGGTAGAGGATGCGGACGAACACGGAACATGGGATAGGAGCGGATATGAGTAGTAAGTGACTGTCGATCGGGAAAATTAATGATACGCTGTGCCTGTTGTTGTTCTCTCCTCGTACTTCTTGCGTTCCTTCCCGTAGATCGCCTTGTTCCTGACGGCCGGGATCGAGAAATCGCCCTTTTCCCGCCACTTATCCTTCAGGTAATACCAGGGAGCAAAGTCTTCTATCTTCCATCCTTCTTTTATCTTTATCTCCGTTGTAACCCGCATATCTCTAATGAACAAAAACCTTTTTGTCTGCTATCATTGTGTGCTTGCCCTCACAAGGACCCCGAGACCCTGTCTCCGCCTCCTCCCGGGTTATGGTAAGCTGAGGAAACCCGGCTCCTTCATCTTTTGACATCGCAATGGCACGCGACGCAACCGCTTCCATCCTGATGCCTCTGCTCGTGGGCGGTGGTCACGCCGCTTGCCAGCAATACTGCAATGGTACCCAGCGCCGCCGCCCAATGTACTCGCTTTTCCATCCGCCGTTACTCCTTAGATTTATTTATGAAACGTTCATGCCTCAACGAGGCACAACGAAGCATGAAAATGCCTTCACCCTCCCCCCGCTTCTTTCCCGTCCGTTTTTTCCCCGCTGTTTGCTCAGCGGGCCAGTTGTTTTTTCACGGCAAGCAGCAAATCTATGGGCTCGCAGGGCTTGGTCAGGTATTCATCGGCGCCCTGCTTCTCGCCCCAGGCCTTATCGCTCGGTTGGTCCTTTGAGGTAAAGATGATTACCGGGATACTTCTTAATTTCTCGTCTTTTTTAATATCCCTGCAGAGCTGAAACCCGTTCTTCTTCGGCATAATCACATCGAGGATGATCAGATCGAACGGCTCGGTCCTGATCATCTTCTCGGCCTCTTCCCCATCCATCGCAACGAAAAGGTCGTGCCCCGTGTCGGCCAGCACGGACTTTATGTACTGAATGTCCGTAAGGCTGTCCTCGGCAATGAGAATCCTCGCCATACCAACCTCCTCCCGAGCCGTTATTTTTTCTTCGTGATGATGTCCATTGCCTTTGCAAGGCTCACTTTCATCCGCGTGAACGCGTCCGCGAGGGTCTTGATCTCGTCGTTGGTCTTTACCGCGAACTCCCGCTCGAACTTCCCGCGGCTTATTTCGTTCGCCGCCTCCACAAACCGCTCAATGGGCTTGATGATGCTGGCGATAATGAGCCGGTCGATGACGATTATGACCACAAAGAAAAATCCACTGTAGATCAGGGAAAACAGCGCGAGGGCCTTTCGTGCATTCTGGATCGGGACATCAGCAGGGACATAGACGGAGGCAACAGTCAGAATCTCGCCCACCTTCCAGCCATAACCATGGGTTGTCCCATATTTCTCCGTCACCTCGGGAGGCGCAAATGCAGGGTCACCGTGGCATCTGAGACAGTCAGGTTTTATCTCTACAGGCCTCATGACCACATAGAAGCTGCCTGCGCCTGTCTGTTTATAACCCCTCCATTCCTTCGTCAGTCTGCCCGACCGGAACCCTTCTATCTTCTCCTTTTCAAAATCATCCGCCATATATTCGAGGTTAAGGGGATTGAGGGTCGCCTCCTTGAAGGAATAATTCGGAAGCTTTTCTCTGATTCTCTTCTCTATATTCTTTGCTACAAAGGTAGCGGACATGGCCTCGACGATGAACTTCTTCGGGAGCTCCTTCGTCACCGTAGGTCTGAGGACCTCGCCGGTATATTTCCTCGCCCCCTCCATCGCGGCCAGCATGAGGTTCGACTCTTCGAGTATTTCCCTCACCGCGTTCTGCTTGAGAATGTAATAGCTCCCCACAATCATGATGGGAAGGGAAACAACGTACACCACCAGCATGATGACGGTAAACCGTTTCCTCAGCTTCATGTTCTTCAGCATATCCTGTCACCTCCACCCATTCTATTGACTGTGCATGCCGGAGAGTTCGTCTTTCTCCGCCTATCCCTTTCGGTGTTTTGCGACGAAGGAGGCCTGGTGCTGGTCGGGCAATTCCTTTGCGAACAAGTCCACCAGACGCGAGTAATCCCCGAACGGCATGGGGTTGCCGCGGCTGTACGACAGCCCGGCGAAGACGGTATCCGAGATCATTTTCCCGATCGGTCCGATCAGCTCGATGAATTCCTCTTCCACGGCCTTGACCGTCTGGGGCTGGACGGCGACGCCCGGCCGCGACGGCGCCGGTTCTGCGACCGCCTCCGAACCGGCCGTTCCGATAATCGCTATGATCTTCTCCGTCAGGGGCGCCTGCGCCGGCGTCGTGGGTTTCATGCCCGGCAGAAAGGAATGCTCGACGGGAACGACGCCGTCCAGTTTTCTCAGGCATTCCTCGTTTTTGCATGCGCCGAGGTTCAGGGAAACGATTTCTCCGCCGTCGAAGCATATCTTCAGGAGGTGGCTTTCACCCTCTATTTTTATCGCAAGAAGCCCGGTATCCTTTGACCGCAGATACTTTCCTATGAGAGGCGATAACGGATTCACGAGGGCGCTCCTTTCCGCTTTTGCCGCAAAGGACGAACGGATCGCAACGGTATCCGTTTTAAATCCAAGGCATTCTTGGCGTTCCCAGCGACTTCGCGGCGTTCCAATAATTCCTATTATATATTATTCATACGCCTATTGCAATGGATCATAACGGCATATCATACTGGCTCTGGCTTCCGCAGGTTGTTTCCTTCGGCAACCCGTCGGTTGTAGCGCCGAGTCTCTGTACGCCGTGGTCGCAGAAACTCATCGTGACTCCCTGCAACGTGCAGAGTCCGGAATAAAAGGGTTGTTCAAGCAATTTTGTTCCCTCATCCATGGTGAAGATCGCTGCTTCGTGGCCCTTGGAAAAAGCGGCATTGGTGAGTCCGAGAACGTCATCGAGGCGCTTATTGGTATTGACCGGTATTCCTAATTTTATTTTCATCCTCCTGAAAATTATACATCAACCTTCGCGCCGATTATGGTTCCGATTTCATTGGTGGTATACGGGTTAATGCCGATTTTTCGGGTTCCGAATTATCTCAGCAACTTCTTCACGCTCTCGGTATGATAGAATCCGTCCGCTTTGAGGGTATTCTCATATCTGCTGCGCTCTTTTCCATAGAGGGTCTTTTTCTTGTTCGCCGGGATGGAGAAATCGCCTTTCACCCGCCACTTATCCTTCAGGTAATACCACGGAGCAAAGTCCTCGATCTTCCAGCCCTCCTTAGGCTTTATCTCCGTCTTGGCCTGCATGTCTTTTATGAACAGCCCCTTTTTATCGGCTATCACGGTATGTTTTCCCTCAAAGGGCTCGGCGCCTTGATCGTTATACTTCCACGAAACCTCCTGGCGCTGCACCCCGTCCTTGGTGTGGCAGCTCTCGCAGCTCCTCGATTTCCCGTACTTGTGGGACATCTTGTCCATCTGTATCCACGCAAGGGCATTGTCGTTTCCGGGCAATCCGCTGAGAAGCCCGACAAAGGCATATGCATCATCCGTTCTCTCAATGTCCGGAAGATTCGCAGGGTATCTCCAGGCAAGGCCCGGTTTCAGCCCGCCGTCCGTCTTCTGGTTCATGACGGCCATTGCATAGGGCTTCACCGGTATCCATCTCCCTTTTTGGTCTTTGATTAGAATGGGCTCCTTCATGACACCGTAGTATTCCTTATATTTTTTGAACGGCGTGGCGGCTCCGGCCACTTTTCCCGGCCCCCAGAAGGTGCCGGCATAGCCGCCCACATCCTGTATGTGACATGCCTCGCAGGTCACTTTTTTGTGTATAGACGTTGCCGTGGATTTAACCGCGTTATCATGGCATCGTGAGCAGCTCGCCTGTCTCTTTACCTGTCCGTGGAGAAGCGTTTTGTCCCTTGCAGGGGTGTCATGGCACTCGGTACAGGAAAGCCCCTTTGCATTGTGAACATCGGGGGCCGCGCCTTTCGGATTTGCGTAGTCACCGCCTATATAGCCGCCGCCGCGCCTTCTGTCCTCGGGCCCTGCATGGCAGAGAGAGCCCCTCCCGCCGCCGTAACAGGTCTGGGGCGATATATTTTTTGTAAATGTGTGAGAACCTATGGCGGGATCATTCGGATCTTTCTTCTTAGGACTGTAATGGCAGTCGAGGCATCCGGCGTGGCAGGTATTACACGCCTTTTGATTGATCGATGCCATTTCCCTCGTGAACGGGACCTTGGCGTCCTTTGCGATCTCTTCATGCCCGTCAACAAACCACGCACCACAGTTATGGGGACCCTTTTTTTTGTCGGTCCAGGTCTTGTACTGGCTTTGCTTTGCGTTGTGCCCCATTGCGGTCTTCCTGAATTCATCAACCTGTTTCGGGTGGCATGTTCCGCAGGTCTTCTCCTGAACAGCATAGTTGAAGGAAAGGGTCTCGGGGTCCTTGTCGTGGTAGAGGATGGTGTTCACCTCCGGATCTTTGACGAGTTTGCCGTCCTTTTCGACCATGGGGAGAAGCTCGACCACGGGGTTCTTTCCCCTCGGCTCCAGGGATTCCGGTTTGTAGTTTTCGAGCTTGTCCCTCGTTACGGCCTGAAAGCCCTTTGCCTTCACATAATAAAGCCTGAGCAATCCTTTATGCGCGCCTTCCTTTGTTGCGTCTGAAGAATTACCGAGATGACAGTCAGTGCACGAGGCGGGCATCTTTGTCTGTTTTTCCACTTCCTGCTGAGTTACGGAAAGCCGTGGAAATCCCATCTCCTTCATTTTTACCGCATCGCCGTGGCACGCAAGACAACTGCTGACCTCCTGAGGCTTCTGCTGAGCAATGGTTCCGTCGGCGGCGATGAGCAACGCGATACTGCCGAATGCAAGCGCGAGCATTCCCTTTCTCTTCATCTTTTTTTGCCTCCTTATCGGTTGATGAGAGCGTCCGTGTCCGGCTCGTCTCTCTCTCTCTGCACCCATCTTGGTCATCGGCGTCATGATTCCCCCTGAAACAGATAGCTCCATTGAAACAAATACGCGCGGGCGGAGCATTCGCCTACTCCAGGAGTTTCTTCATGCTGACCCGCATCCGGTCGAGGGACTTGGCGAGGGTCTCCAGCTCGTCGTTCGACTTGATCTCTATCTTATCGGCCAGCTTGCCCATGGATACGGCATCGGCCGCGTTCGTCAACGCGATCACCGGGTTGATGACGCTCTTCCTCAGACTGAGGTTGATCACCACGGATATCAGCAGCAGAATTGACGTATAGACCGCGATGTTGATTATCAGCGTTCTTCTGATCTTGGCCAGGACCGCGGTCCGGTCCATAAGAATACCGAGAAACCCGACTTCCTTGCCGGAGTAGTCGGTGAGCGGCGAGATGGCGATATAATACTCTTTGCCGCCGGCGGCAGCATGGTCTATATACGCGGCGCGTCCCGCGGCCTTCGCCGCCGCCAGCGTTTCAGGCCGTATGATCCCCTGTGTCAGGGCGGGGTTGGTGGAATAGAAGGGTGCGTAATTCCCGATGAGCTTCACGTTCTTCTGCCACTCCTGCCATACCTGAGTCGCGGCTTCCTTAGTGATAAGCGCTACCACCTCGGCGTTGAACACCTTCTTTGCGTCCTCAAGGGCCGGCGCCAGGTCGCCTCCGAACTCCACGGACCCCACATGCTTTCCCTTCGAGAAGACCGGCTCCACCCCCCGGAGCCCGATGCCGGCGCGTCCGATCTCGATCCCTCGCACTCCCACCCGCTTCTCGTTCACGGAGAGGACCATAAACCTGAATGAGGACAGGTCGTCTCCATACTTTTCCGGTTGATGCACCCGTAAAAACGACGTGGCGGGCGGCTTGTGGAACTGAAACTGGGCAAGCCCGAATTTTTTCTTCAGAATTTCAAATCCCGGAAGAAACTCGGAAACGAGCTTTTTCCGATCACCTTTGCCGAAGGCGTCGGCCGCGGCAGGCATGCCGGCGACGAGGGTCGCCATTTGCTGATAGAGGTCCATGCGGGCGTCCAGGATGCCGTGAGCGGTGTTGAGAACGCCTTTGAGCGTTTCCTCCGCTTCGTCGTGGACGAGCGAGACCTGTGAGAAGTAATTGAATCCGGCCAGGCCGCTCATGACAACCACCAGAATGACTATCACCGGAAGAATCGTTTTGGATTTCAGGCCTCGCTTCATACTGTTTTCCCTCCTTTGTTAACTATGAAATGATCCTGGCTGCCTCTTTGAGGAATTCGTTACGATCGTCGGGATTCTCTATTTCGTCTTTCAGGATATCGGTGAGGCGGATGAGGTCTTCCCTTGTGGCCGGTGACGAGGCGCGCCACTTCTGTTCGATGGTCCGCGAGAACACCTTGGCGCCTGCGGGGCCGATCTGCCTGACCAGCGCCAGTTTGATATTTTCCTGCGCCGCCGCGGAAACGCCGGCAATCTGCGCGCCGGAAGGCCGGCTGCCGCCCGTGCCCGAATGGGCAGGCACCTCCACGGCCCTGTCGGCCGCCCTGAAGAACTGGATGATGTCCGCCAGTGGAGGGAGGTTCCCGTCCTGGACGTTCAGCAACACCTCAGGCATGAAAAAGTACTGTGAAAATTCCTGTCCAACCGCCTGGGCCAGGCACTCCTTTCCTTTCACGCTGCCGCAGGTGACGTGATAGAGCTGTCCTTCACGGAAGAACAGCTTCAACTGCGTATTGGCGCCTTTCACGGCAATGGAAAGAAGTCCGCTTTTTCCGCTCCGATTGATCTCCGCAATGAATTCTGACAGCCCGGTTTTCATAGTATTTTATTCTCCCTGCGGACCGGTGTTCGAAAGCACGATGCAGGTTCTATAACCTGCGGCATTCCTTCGCGTTACTTCTGTTTAACGTGCTTTTTGACGGCGATCAGCAGATCGAGGGGTGTGAAGGGTTTCGTGATGTATTCGGTGGCGCCCTGTTTGAGCCCCCAGGCCTTATCGCTTTCCTGATTCTTTGAGCTTATCATGATGATGGGGAGGCCCTTGAGCTTTTCATCCGCCCTCAGGTCCCGGCATACCTGAAACCCATTTTTTTTCGGCATGATGACGTCCAGAATCACCAGATCCACCGACTCCGTCCTCGCCTTGTGCTCGGCTTCCTCGCCATCTACAGCCATAATGACCTCATGGCTAGCCTCTTTCAGGATGTCTTTTATCATGTGAAGTTCGGTAGCGCTGTCTTCTGCCACGAGTATTTTTGCCATTACGTTCTCCTCCACGCACGGTTCTTTGTTCAGGTAAAGCGCCTGCCCCTGGGAGCGGGTTTATTCTCATCGTTATGTCTTCCGTTGGAAGAGGTCCTGCCTCACCCACACCCAGCACAGGCTTCTAAAGCCGGTGAACGAGGCCCTGATGTCAGGAAGACTCCTGATGCCCAGGACCCTCCGGACGAGAAAGCGCGGCCGCGAGTAGAATTTCTTGAACGCCATCTGGCGGAGCTGCGTTATCTCGTCCCGTTTCATCGAATAAGGGATGAATGCCGCGCCCTGGTAGGTATAAGTCGGCAAAGTCCCTGGACCTGGTGCCGTACTGCTCGATATTGTCGTAGAGCTCGGTGCCGGGAAAAGGCGTCGGACAGTGGAAATTGGCTACATCGGGATCGAGTTCACAGGCAAACCTGATGGTCTCCAATCCCTCCTCGAAGGTCTCTCCGGGGATGCCGAAGAGGAAGGGCGTGAACACCGTCAGCCCCACATCCTTTGCAGCGCGGACGGCCCTGCGCGTCTGATCCAGCGTGATGCCCTTGCGAATGGCGTTCAGGTTCTTCTGCACGCCGCTCTCGGCGCCGAAGAGGATGGCCCAGCAGCCCCGCGTCCTTGAACGCTTGAAGCAGGGGCTTGTCCACCTGGTGGACGCGGGCCGAAGCGAACCACGTAATGTCGAGCTTGCGCGCCTTGATCTCACGGGCGATCCGCATGGCGCGGCCGTAATCAGCGGCAAGGGTGTCGTCAATGAACTTGATCTCGCGGTAGCCCTGGCTCAGGCAATGCTCGATCTCCTCCATGACGCTCCCGACGCTCCGGTAGCGGATGCCGCTTTTCCGTTCCTTGTCGATCTGGAAACAGCAGAGGCCTTTCCGGTTGCACCCCCGCGAGGTGATGATGACGGCCACGGATTTTCTCTTATACGTTGCGGGCGGCGGGATATAGCTGTCCGTATCACCCAGAAGCTCCCGCGCCGGGAAGGGCAGGGCGTCGAGATCCGTGTTCAAGGGACGGTCAGGATTGGCAAGGATGTTCGTTCCCTCGCGGTAGAGCACACCTTTGACGCCGGCCAGGCCCGCGCCCGCGGAGAGCTGCTCCACCATCTCGGCAACGGTCGCCTCTCCTTCTCCGGTTACGACGGCATCGATGCATGACGCATCCTGCAGACAGTGTTGCTTCGTGGCAATGGGATAGGGGCCGCCCACGGCAAGGAAGACGTGGGAGAGGAGCAGCTTGATGTCCGATGCGGTAAGACGGGCCTTGGCCCATCCGAAGGCGGTGGAATAAATGCCGACAAAGCCGGGATTCCAGACGGAGAGGGCATTCAGGATCTCCGCGTGGGACAGGAAGGCGCCGTTCAGGAACTTCACCGTATGCCCCGCCTGTATCAGCGATGAGGCGACATACAACGTGCCGAGGGGCTGCCAGTAGTTGATCTGGGCGGCCGCGGTCTTGGTGGGAAAAATGTCTTCCGGCGTCCAGGAGGGTATGATGAGAGCGCATTTCATGACGATTACACTCCCGCGAACAGCGGCTCCCGCACGGGTTCCGGCGCAGGCGAAATGCGCAGGATATCGTTCGCCGCCGCGATGCCCGATTCCATGGCATGGTCCATGTTGTGATACCGGAACATGCCGCCCCTGCCGATGACATGGAGGTTCCGGAAGCGCCCCAGATAGTCCAGGACCTTGTCCGCGTATTTTCGGTAGTTGACGGTAAAAAGGGGGTAAGCCCGGGGCACCCGGACCACGCAGGAGCCGATGACCTCCCGCTCGGTGATGAACCCCATGCGGCTCAAGTGCTTCACCGTGCCGGCGGTAAGCTCTTCATCGCTGGCGTTCCATATACCGTCTCCCTGAAAGCAGAAATATTCGGCCACAATATGCGTCTTGCCGGCGGGGGCCATGGCGGAACTCCAGTTCTTCGGCTCATGGATCCTGCCGAAGGGGATGGCCTGCTCCGGAAGATACATCCAGGTGAGATCGGTCACCCGGTCGCGATCGATCATGACCGTCGAGACGACAAGGTCGCGATACGCAAGCTGCGCGGCGGCCTGCCGGATCTCCTCCGGGGCGGCGGGGTGAAGGGAAGAGAGCAGCGTCGTAAGGGGGATGCTCGAGATATAGTCCGCACCAGCGGCATTGTACAGGTCGCTGCCGTTCCGGAGCATCACGTTCGTGATGGTGAAGTCATCGTGGTCAACCCTGCATACCCTCGTATCCGTCCGCACGGCATTGCGGGCCTCGATCTCGTCGCGCAGGCGGTCGGCGATCATGCCGATCCCCCCGGCGGGGTACAGGAATGCATCGGCAAGGGTGTTGATATCTCTCCCGCTCCGCTTCGTGAAGGCGTTCTTGATCGCGGCCCACAGGGACAGGCCCTCGATGCGGCGGGCGACCCATTCCTCGCTGATATCCCCGCACCCTATCCCCCAGACCTTTTCGCTGTATTCCCGGAAGTACAGGTCGAACATCGTACGGCCGAACCGGTTCACGACCCAGTCCTCAAGGGAGACCAGGGAAGGCCTGCGGAGAGCGTTCCTGACGTTCTGCGCGAGGTAATCCGCGATGATGCGCGCCGTGGTCGAAAGGCCCATGCCGAAGACCGCGTTTGCCGGCGTCAGGGGGTAATCGAAATACCTGCCCCGCATGTGGATCTGGCTCGTTCTCGGGACCACGAGGCAATCATCCCGGAGGAGGCCCCGGACAAAATCTTCGATGGCCCGGTCCTTCGTGATGAACCGGTGACCGCCCAGATCAAAGCGGAAGCCGTCGTGATCGATCGTCCGTGACAGGCCCCCTACCGCTGAGCCCCCCTCTACGACCGTGACGCTCCTGCCCGCTCTCGTGAGAACGCAGCCTGCGGCAAGGCCCGCGAGCCCCGCGCCCAGGATCATGGTTTGATCTGATCGGATATCCATGGCGATGTCGGCCTTTGGCGCTGCGGACGTGGTTTACCGGAGAACACGCGGGGGGAAGAGGACCCTGGCCGGGATCGTGACTGTCGTGGAGGCAAGCGATCCGCGAGCGCTACCGCGCGATCAGCACCGGGATCTCCGCCCGGTTGGCGATCTCCCTGCTCACGCTGCCCATCATGAGCGTGTGGAGCCTCTTGCCCCTCGATCCGACGATGATCATCTCCGCGCCTACATCCTTGGCCGTCTGGAGGACCTCATCGGAGGGATGCCCCTGCTTCACGACCGTCTTGATGCCGGTGACGCCCTTCTTGTTCAGCGCCTGCTTGTAGTGCTCCAGGACGGCCTGGGCCTTCTTGTCGAGCGCGTCCTGGTATGCCGTTCCCTGCAGCTGCTCCTTCAGCGTCGACAGCTCGGCCATGCCCAGCATCTCGTCCATCAGGGACTTGCCCTCGATCTTCTCGACGTACAGCAGCACGACCGTGTCCGGCCGCGTGCAGGAAAAAAGTCCAGCGAAGGTATCGATGGTCGTCTGTGAGCCCTTGCTGTCATCAACGGCAATGAGAACTGTTTTCATTTCGACTCCTTGGAAAATAATGGTAAGGCCTTATTTCTCATCCTTGTACAGGTCCTTATAATAGTCCTGTGTCTTCGTGTCAATGCCTTCTACGGAATCGCCGGTACTGCCGTAGCCGCCGGATTCCGCGGACTCGAAATAACCGACCTGCACACCGCTTTTCACGGACACCGCGTAGCCCGCAGCGGCTCCGAGGGTCCAGATGACGGCCGCAAGGAGAATCCAAATTTTTGTTTTCATGCCCATGCCTCCCCGTTATTCATGCTCACTGGCCTACTCTTCCTTCAGCAGGTTCTTGTAGTAGTCCTGCGTCTTCTTGTCCAGCTGTGCGCCTGCCTTGACCTTGTTCGGCCCGCCACCGATGATGCCGGCCTCAACGAACGGCGGCAGACTGTAGCCGATGAGGAATCCAATGAACCCCATCACGATAACCACCACGATCCAGAACGAACTCTTCATCACAACCCCTCCCTGGCGCGAAATTATTCAGCCGCTTATGCCTTCTTGATCTTCCATGCATATTTGCCGCTGGCCATGCTCTTTTCAATGATGTCGTTTCCGAGGGTCTCGCACATCGCGGAGATCGACTCTCCCGACGACGGATTGTCGAAGACCAGCTCGATGACATCTCCCGGTTTCATTTTTTCGAGCGCCTTTTTTGTGTAGATCTGAGGATGGGGGCAAACATATCCCGTTACATCCAGTATATAGAGACCTTCACTTTTCTTCTCAAACTTCATTGCCATGGTCGTACCCTCCCTGAGCTAGTTGTTAAAGATCGAACGCGGCCATCTCCTTGGCCATCTTTCGCTCGGTCCACCAGTTGAAGAACTTGACCCCGATATAGGCGCCGCCGATCATCCCGATGCCGAACAGCCAGCCCGACGCATCGCCCAGGGCAACGCGGGCGAAGAAGGCCCCCACATTGCACCCGAGGCCGAGGCGGGACCCGATCCCCATCAGGAGGCCGCCGATGATCGCCCAGACCGCGAGTTCTTTTGTGGGCTTCTTGAACTTGAACTCATTGCTGAGCAGCGCCATCACCGCTGCGCCGCCGATAAGTGCAAGCGACATCCAGTCGGCCGGGTTTACGGCGGGATTGGGTATGCCGTTGTTCAGTCCGAAATAGATATTGTCCATATTGTTCCAGCCGAGCTTGTTGAACACCCAGCCGACCCACTGGGCCTCCTGGGTGGTGACGTACCAGTAGCCGGGGTCGAAGACCGTGCCGTTCACCGACAAACCGAAATCGTGCCCCAGTCTCGAGAGGAGCGTTCCCGCGTTCCTGACCCCGAATTTGATCCGCAGCCCTTCGATCACGAGCATCTGGAGCCCGCAGGCAATGCCCAGAAAGAGGCCAGCGAGGGCCGTTCGTTTCGACGACGCTATCATGCCCCAGTAACCGGCAAGCTCGTCCCGGAATGTTGCGCTTTTCCCGGCCTGAGTGACCTTTTTTAAATAGTTTTTTCTGACCCAGAAACCATAGACGACCACGAGCAGCAACGTTGCCGGGAGCACGACGCCGACCAGAAAGTCGCCGATAAATGCGCCCGCAAACGACGCGTCCTTGAATCCGAGCAGCTCGGAGAACTTCACTATCGGCTGGTTCCATAAGTAGCCGGCGAGATACTGGTCGACCCATCCGTCGCCGGCGTTGATGGCCGCGGGCAGTTTTTTTGCCAGGGCCGACTCGTGCCAGGACTGGGGCACGAGTTTGTTGAACCAACCCCCGAGGTCCACGAATGTTGCCTGGGTAACGCTGATCGACAGCACCACGAGCAGGGAGACCCCGTTGCCCTCGCCGGTCTTGTACAGGGAGCCCGATGCGCAGCCGCCGGCGAAAACCATCCCGACGCCGAAGATGAGCCCCGCGATGGTCGCGGCGATGCTGGTCGGAGCGGCATGGAACGTGCTCATGCCCGTTGCGGTCACAAAGGCGGAAACGAAGCTGAACAGGACCGTGGCGATCATGATGCCGACGACCATGCGAGGGACTCCCACCGCAAAGAGGTCCCGGAACGCTGACGCGAAACAGAACCGTCCGTACTGCAGGCACATACCGTAGACAAAGCCGAACCATAAATAGGCCGAAATGTAGATGTAGTACTCATGGACAGCAAAACTGAAAACGCTGACCATGATCAGGAACCCGACGATGCCCAGCGCCCAGCGTTGGTTCTTTGTTTCCGTAATTGTCGCCTCGTTCATTTCCACCTCGTTACCTCCTGCCTGATGATTTCTTGTGTTCCCGTCCGGATACCCTTTGTTAGCGATGTACAACTCTAATTGCAAGGATGTTGCCATGTTCAATGGTTGAATAAATCAACGATTATTTGATCCAAGGAACAAGACCTGTCCAGAACAGGACAGCGATAAAATGACTACTGTGCTGTTTCGGCCAGACAGTTTCTGCTGAAGAGGGTGACAAAAATTTTATACTTAAACACGCCGGTGGAAGACTCGAATCGCTTTACCAGGTCCAGGCTGCCCTGTTGCTGGTCGATCCCGGGCGGGGCAGCCATGAGAGGTTCGCCGGAAAGGATGGCGACGGGCGCGCAGGCGTCCTGCTCCCGTCCATCATAGTAAGCCGGCCGCCGGATCTCCCAGGTGAACCTGAGCGGGGACTGCGTGATGGATCTCTTCTCAGGTTGAGCAACAAGCCCGTCGCGATAGATGATCCTTTTCCCCATGTAGAGGTCCAGGAGCGGGACCGCCATTTCCGTATTGCCCGCGGACCGCGGTTGCGGAAGGGCGTAGACCTCCACACTGTTGCCGTCAAGGGTATCAAGATAGATGCCGGCATCCCGGAGGTTGACGAGGCTCGTCCTCTCCAGAAACGGCGCATAGGCGCCGAGGGCGATCACCAGCGATGTGGTTACCGCGCACCAGACAATGAACAGCCGCACCTCGCGGTTCTTTACTTCCTGGAGCCCGTAGGAAGCCATAAGGGTGAAGAGCGGGGCAAGGGGAAGAAGGTACCGCATTCGTTCATGGTGCAGGAAGATCACGAAGACCGCGAACCACGCGGGAACCAGAAAACGCGCATCTCTCCTTCTGGTCCCTGCCACGATGCCGACGCCGGCGGCAACGGTCAGGAATGGATGGGTCTGAAAAAGGAAGGTTGACAGAAGGCCCTCCTGCCATCGTTTGAGCCCCTCCCATTGATAAGTACGAAGCAGGTCCACCTGGCCCCTGATGACATCATACTGCGAAAGGAAAACGATGAGGGAAAGCGCGCCTGCTCCTGCCAGGACCGCTGCAGCGCGTCCGAGGACCACGCGCCGGTCGCTCCTTGCCGGGACGAGGAGGATGATCAGGAGGGGAAACAACATGATACCAGCGGAATACTTCGAGAAGACGCTCAAAAACAACGCAAGACAGGCACAGCATATCCGGAACAGTCCTCCCCGTTCGATGGCGCCCAGATAGGTGAAAATAGCGAGCGTGATGAAGAACATGGTCGGGACATCGGCAAGCATGAGCGATGCCTGCGTAAGGAGGTACGGGATCCCCAGGAGCAGCAGGCCGGCGGTCACCCCGGTCTCCCGGTTCCAGAGCGTCCTGCCGATATGGTACGTGAGCAGCACGGTCAAGGAAAAGAGCAGGGTCGCAAATACCTGTATGAATATCCGGGATTCGCCGAGGTACCGGAAGATGAGCCCATAGAGGAAAGGCACAACAGGAAGGTCCGTCCATGCCCCGATCGCCCGCCCCCATTCCCGGAAAAAGGAGAAGATCCCGTAAAGCTCCAGATGCTTGGCCTGGAGAAAGTACCGGGAAGCATCGATGATGACCTCCGGTCCCCTCCACAGCGGAAGAACAGCGAGGAACGCGAGGATCGGCAGGACCACGCCGGGAGCACGATCGAGGAGGGTACTGCGGGAGAGATACCAGGAAACGACAATGCCGAGCGCGATGAACAGGGTGACCTGCCCGATGGCCGCACCGGGGAAGATCCAGTTCCAGTTCGTGAGCGCGTTCGTATCGAGAAAACGGCCTATGGACAGCAGGGGGACCGTGAGGAGCGCCGCGAACGCGATGAGCAGTGTTGCATCGGTTTTGTTCAGCCTATTCACCGGTCACAGGATGATGACCTTGTCCGCCTCCTGGAGCATCGTCGCATTGTCATACTGGCTGCCGCGCACGATCGCTTCGGGATCGCATCGAAGGGAACGCCAAGCCCCTGTGCGCTGTGCTCACAGAAGCTCATGACGATCTTCTGGCGCGCCGACAGCTCCTTTATCGATGGCTGGCTCAACAGGCGCGTTCCCGCGTCCATGATGAAAATGCTCACCTCGTGCCCTTTGGAAAGTGCGGCATTGGTGATCCCGAGCACAGCATCGGGGTGGTCGTCCGTATTGACGAGTATTCCCAGTTTCATGTCAGCCGGTCCCTCTGAACGTGATGTGGTATGATGCTTCCGAACGGTCGCTGCTGCCAGGAAATGACGCTGTTGCTTGAGAATATCAGCTCGACGATCTTGTCGTAGTTCTTGTCCTTTCTGATATCCACCACGGTGACCGCATGTTCCCGCTTCTGCATATCCAGAATGCATCTGATGGTTGCGTCAGGGTCCTTCTTCATGAGACAGCGAATGTTCATGGCTTGCGCATCTCCTTTGCTTCGTTGTCAATAAGCCAGGATATGGTCATAGCCGGGAAGCCGATTCGCGAGCTCTTCCGTCGAACAGAACTCCAGGTCCGCGTTTTCCGGAAAATTAGTCCCTATCCGCATGTCGAGCTCTCGTAAGGTCTCGATGTTCAGGGTGTTTCCTTCGGTCGCATCCACCGTGCGGTCCAACACGTATACACGTCGATCACGTCGTCCTTGAGAGTGGCCCCTACGGCCATCCTCAGTGCCTCCTCCTGCCGGTCTCGAACCAATACCGCGATCTTTTTAACCATGTTGTCCTCGCTGACTTCTTCCCCTCAGGTGTTTCCCCGAGCCTGTTCCCTCCGTGCCCGGCAGATCACATGCCGCGGTCCTCTTCCGGTGCACCAGAAAAAAAAGGTCCGGCATCCCGGAGGATGCCGGACGATCCCGGACAGGGAAGGGGGAGAGTGTCGTTATCAAAATCATTTTTGAATTGTGAAATAGAGCGTTCCGCCCTGTTCAGTCGTTTCGAGAAGGGTATATCCCCGATGCGAGCAGAGCGCCGGGATACTTTCCTTGGCGCCCGCGTCGTTCGTGATGACTGAGAGGATCTGGCCATGGTCGAGCTTGGCCATGGTCGTCTCGATCACGATCGCCGGCCGGGGCTGCACCAAACCTTTAATATCAAGGGTCTTATCCGCATTTACCATGACCAAACCCTGCCCGTGCGCGGTCAACCTGTTCTGCCGATCCACCAGTAGCCTTTCAGTAGTAACTATAGCAAGGGCGGTGCCAAAGCCATAACCAGCCGATAAACTTGAATATCGCTTTTTTCACGGCTTGCGGACATGTTCCAAACAGGACATCAGCGTGGTGAGCGTTGTCCCGATTGCTCCAGCGGTCCTAAAATATTGCATTCTTTGTACCTTCCTGTGTATAATGACCCATGCAACGGCTGCTCCTCCTCGTTCTGACCGCAGCATTCTTTTTCTGCTCCGCAGCAGCGGATGCTTCCCCGGAGAAAGCGAGGCTCTCTTCGCACCTGACGTCGGATGCCGCCACCCCTCTTGTATTCATCATATTGCCCGTCGAAAATACGCGCGTCGTATATGAGAAGTTCCTGCCACTCAAGGACTACCTTGAGAAAGCGATCTCCCGCACGATCATTCTCCGGATAGCCCGGGATTACCAGGAAGCAATCCACGAAATCGGTACCGGCGAAGCCCAGCTTGCCTACCTCGATCCTTCAGCCTACTGCGAGGCGCGCTTTCTGCACCGGGTCGTCCCGCTGGTCAAAACGATACGGAACGGATCTCCGACCTATCGCAGCGTGATCGTTGCGCGGAGCGATTCCGGGATCCGCAAGATCATTGAGGCCAAAGAAAAGCGGGTCGCCTTCGGCAACAACAGCTCGTCCTCGTCCTATCTTATCCCTGCCGTCATGTTCAAGGAAGTCGGGATCAGCCTCTCGGCGTTCTCGGCCGTCGATTACCTCGAGCAGGAGGACCGGATCGCGCTCTCGGTCCTGGCAAAACGCCATGACATCGGCGGCATGAGCGAGCGCGTTGCGCGAAAGTACCTCGGTGACGGCCTGTCGATCATCAATGTATCCGAACCGATCCCCCAGTATACGCTCAGCGCCGCCGCGGGACTGCCGGCGGCCCTTCAGAAGAGCATCCGCAGGGCATTGTTGTCCGTCGGAAAGGACCGCTATCCGGCCCTGATCGCGGCCATGAAGGACATTGACGGTTTCGCGCCGGTGGAAGACCGGGAGTTCGATGTCGTGCGGGTGATGATCAAGAACCTCACGGGGAAGAACTACCTTTCCTATCCGAAGAACGTGATCAAGGTCGCCATTCTTCCGCTCTACTCGGCGATCACGCTCTTTGAACGGTTCGATCCGCTCATGCGGTATCTCACCGGGAAGACGGGCCGGGAGTTCAGGCTCGTGATCCCCAGGGACTTCGAGGCTTTTTTCGAGACCGTCGCGCGCGGCGAGGCGGATTTTTCCTATTCCAATCCCTACATCTATATTCAGCTCGCCGACAAGGGCTATCTGACGGCCTTCGCCAATACGGTCATAGAGGCCTCCGGCGATATTTTCCGCGGCATCATCATCACGCACCGGGACAGCGCGATCAGGACCATCGAGGACCTCAAAGGCAAGCGCGTCATGGTCGTCTCGTATAAGTCGGCGGGCGGATTTCTGGCGCAGAAATTGCTTTTGAACGAAAACCTGATCGATGTGTTCAAAGACCTCAAGCTTTCCGAGGGAAAGCGGCAGGAAGAGGTCATCCTGAACGTGTACCGCAAAAAGGTGGATGCCGGGTTCGTCCGGGAATCGGCGTTGGAGGTCCTGAAGGAGGAGATCGACCTGAGTGAGATCAGGACCATTGCCGCGACACCCTATATCGCGAACTGGCCGTTCGCGGCGGGCAAGAGGACCAACGGGAAAATGGCCGAGCTGGTCAAGCAATATCTTCTGGACCTCACCGACCGTCGGGTCCTGACCGCGGCCGGGATCAAGGGATTCAAGGCCGCCGGCGACGGGGATTTTGACGCTCTGCGGAAACGGATACGGCAACATGAAAACCACTAGGCTTACGCTCGGGCTTAAGTTCTCGATGGCCGTGACGGCGCTTATCGGGTTCACCATGTTCGGCGTGGCGTCGCTGATCATCAACTTCCAGAAAGAGTCGCTGCGGCAGAACACAGCGGAGAGCAATCTCGACATGACGAGGAACCTCGCTCATGACGCGGCCGGCGCGCTGCTGGTGTTCGACCCGCTTCGGCTCGATGAGCTGGTAAACACGGTCCCCGGCGTTGCAGCCACGGCCTACGCCCTGATCGCCGACAGCGGCGGTGTGATCGCGGCGCATACGAAACGGTCCTCCCTCGGCTCACTTCTGGGACCGCTGAATTATCCGGGACTCGCCGATGCTCTGGTGGATGGCAGGGAGCTGGCGAGAGAGTACCAGCACGAGAACATGCCGGTCAAAGAGTTCTCCGTTCCCATCAAGATCGGCAGCAAGGTGCTCGGACTTGCGACGATCGGCTATTCGTTGAACGCAATTGATGCCGCGATCGAAACCCGGATCAAGAATCTCAGGGCGTACATCTATTTGATCACCGGGATCATGCTCCTCGGCGGCATTGCCGGCGCTTTCCTGGTCTCCAATTTCCTTACGAAACCTCTCCGGAGGCTGAAGGACAGGATGATCGATGTCCAGACCGGCAACCTCAACGTCGAGGTTGAAAATCCCCGCATCGTAAAGTGCTGGGAGCGGCTGGGTTGCGACAAGAAGGAATGCCCCTCATACGGAAAGGTGCGGTGCTGGGCGACCGCCGGGACCTTCTGCCATGGAGCGGTCCAGGGCGCCTTTGCGCAGAAGATCGGGGACTGCCGGAACTGCGTTGTGTATAAGGAATCCTGCGGTGACGAGATCCAGGAGCTCGTGGAAGTGTTCAACCAGATGGTGAAGGACCTTAAGCACAACCTGAAGGAACTGGAGAAGGTGAATACGGAAAAATCGAGGATGGAGCGGCTGTCCGCCCTGGGCGAGATGGCGACGACGGTCGCCCACGAGACAAGGAACCCGCTCAACTCCATCCGCCTGGCGGCGTCCTACCTGAAAAAGAACTTCCAGGGCGAGATCCTGAGCGAGTTCCTCTCGATCATTGAAGAAGAGGTCATGCGGCTGAACGAGATCACGTCCGACTTCCTCGGGTTCTCGAAGCCCGCTCCGCTCAGGATGAAAACGACCGATATCAACGCCATCGTGAAATCCACGGTGGAGCTTGTCCGGCAGGAGGCGACGGACAGGAACATCGAGGTCATCATCCTGACGGACGAGCACGTACCTCCGGTCCCGTGCGACTTTTCACGGATGAAACAGGCGATCCTGAACCTCTTGCTGAACGCCATCGATGCGTCGACCGCGGGCGACACCATTATCATCACCACCGAGGCCGCGGGCGCTTGGTTGAACCTGTCCGTCCAGGATTCGGGGCGGGGGATCCCGCCGGAAGACCTTGAAAATATCTTCAAACCCTTCTATACTACCAAAACACGCGGATCGGGCCTCGGCCTCGCCATCGTCGACCGCATCGTGAAGGAACACAAGGGAGAGATCGCCGTGGAGAGCGCTGTGGGTAAAGGGACAAAACTTACCATAATGCTTCCGGCATACGAACATGCAGGAATATAATATTCTCGTCGTGGATGACGAAAAGAACATCCTGAAGATCGTTTCAGCCACTTTGAAAAAAGAAGGCTACGGGGTCGAGACCGCCCAGTCCTCGGAGGAGGCGATCGAAAAGTTCGGGCGGGGCGATTACCATCTCGTCATCACGGACCTGAAGCTGCCGGGCAAGACGGGGATCGAGCTGCTGGGATATATCAAATCCAGGGATGCCGATGTCCCGGTCGTCGTCGTCACGGCGTTCGGCTCCATTGAAAACGCCGTCGAAGCGATGAAAAAGGGCGCCTTCAACTACCTGACCAAGCCCGTCAATGCCGACGAACTGCTCTCCGTCGTCAAAGAGGCCCTGGAAAAGTACGAGCTGAAGCGGGAGAACATCGCCCTCAAGTCGGAGCTGAAGGAGAAATACACCTTCAGCAACATCATCGGGAAGTGCGCTCTCATGCAGGAGGTCTTTCATACCATCAGCATGGTCGCCAGGACCCAGTCGAACATCCTTGTCGCCGGCGAGAGCGGCACGGGCAAGGAACTGGTCGCCCGGGCCGTTCACTACGGCTCCGATCGGGCAGGCGGACCGTTCGTCACCATCGACTGCGCGGCCATTCCCGCGGAGATCATGGAGAGCGAGCTCTTCGGCCACGAGAAGGGCTCGTTCACCGGGGCCCATGAAAAGAAGCTGGGACTCCTGGAGCGCGCGAACGGCGGCACGGTCTTCCTCGACGAGATCGGCGAGCTCGACCTGAACCTCCAGAAGAAATTGCTCCGCTTCCTTCAGGAACGGGAGATCCTGCGGGTGGGCGGGAGCGGCAGGATCAAGCTCAACGTGCGCATTGTGGCCGCGACGAACAAGGACCTGGAGCAGGAGGTCGGGGCGAAGCAGTTCCGCGAGGACCTGTTCTACCGGCTGAACGTCGTGACGATCAAGATGCCTCCCCTGCGGGAGCGCAAGGACGACATCCCTCTCCTGGCCCAGCATTTTCTCGAGAAGATGAACCGGATCGAAGGAAAACACATCCAGGGAATCGATGATGCCGTGGTGAACGCGTTCCTCCGCTATGAGTGGCCGGGAAACGTGCGGGAACTGGAGAACACCATCGAGCGGGCGTATATTCTTTGCCCCACGGTCACGATCGGCCAGAAATACCTGCCGGCGAAGCTCGCGCTCCCGGCGCAGGACGAGCGGGGAGTGTTCGACCAGATGAACCTGATCGAGACGGAAAAACGGCTGATCGTCAAGGCGCTGAACCAGACATCCTGGAACCAGAGCAAGGCCGCCGAGGTCCTGGGGATCACCCGGAAGCAGCTCAGGACGAAGATGAAGAACCTGGAACTGCTGCCCGAGTGAACCCCGTTAGAGAACATCGTTCTCTAACGATACAGGATTGTGGCTTTAAACCACAATCTGAAAAATGATAGGTGCCGCCGACGGGAGCCGGCGGCTTTCTCTAGCGGGGTGAACGTATCAATCCCGTCCCTGCCGCACGGTTCACGGCGCGTCTGCCGCTTAATACAAACGCATAAAGTTTTGTTACGTTGTCTTTGCGAGCGACCGAAGGGAGCGTGGCAATCTCGTTGTAAAGTAAAAGATTGCTTCGTCGTTACACTCCTCGCAATGACACAATAGTAAGTGCGTTTGTAATAGTCGGCGCCGCCGTCGCCAGCCGATTTCTGCCGGAGGAGGGCCACCGGCCGGTTCTCCCCTGTTCATCGCGGTTGCGCTCCGCTCCGGCAATATTCCTCCTGCAAGATTCCTCCTTGTCATGATGCATGATCTGTTATACAATGAACGTCATCGTAACGAACGATCACTCCCCGCATCGGTGGATGCCGGGGTCTGTCATCTTTTTTTAAAGCAAAAGGAGTTCCCATGGCATCAGAGATCATCGTGAACGCCGGCAGGGAGGAGACGAGGGTCGCCCTGCTCGAGAACGGTCTCGTGACGGAGATCTACATCGACCGGCGCAAGGACAGGGGCGTCGCGGGGAACATCTACAAAGGCCGCGTCATGAAGGTGCTTCCCGGCATGCAGGCCGCATTCGTGGACGTCGGTCTGGACAAGTCGGCCTTCCTCTACGTGGGGGACGTGTTCGACAGCGCCTCGGAGTACGCGCCCATGATGGAGGACGAGGGGCTTGAGCTTGAGGTGGAGACCAAACGGAAACGCTCCCATGCCACGCAGATCGAGGACCTCCTGCAGGAAGGCCAGGACATCGTGGTCCAGGTCTCCAAGGAGCCCATCAGCACCAAGGGGGCCCGCTGCACCACCTATGTCAGCATCCCGGGCCGGTACCTCGTCGTCATGCCCGGCGTGAATCACATCGGTGTCTCCCGCCGCATCGAACACGGCGAGGAACGGAAGCGGCTCCGCGAGATCGTCCAGTCGCTGCGGAAACCGAACATGGGCTATATCATCCGGACCGCGAGCGAGGGACGGAGCGAAGAAGAGCTCCGGTCGGACATCGAGTTCCTGGGTAAATTATGGGAAAATATCCAGCGGAAGCGCGAGAAGGTCGCGGCGCCGGCCCTCCTGCATAACGAGCTGGACCTGGTGTTCCGCGTCTTCCGAGACGCATTTACGTCGGATGTGGACCGCATGGTGATCGATTCCGCGGACGAGTACCAGCGCACCCGGGAGTACGTGGAGTCCTATACGGCGTCCCTTGCCCGGCGCGTAAAACATTACGACGGCGACGACCCCATCTTCGAGCACTACGGCGTCGAGATCGAGATATCCCGCGCACTCGGCCGGAAGGTATGGCTCAAGTCGGGTGGGTATGTCGTCATCGACCAGACCGAGGCCCTCACCACCATCGACGTGAACACCGGACGGTACGTGGGCAAGAGGTCCCTCGAGGACACCATCCTGAAGACGAACCTTGAGGCCGTCCGCGAGATCGGCTACCAGCTCCGGCTCCGGAACATCGGCGGCATTATCATCCTGGACTTCATCGACATGGAGCGGGAGGACAACCGCCGGAAGGTCTACAATGCCCTGCAGGAGGCCCTGTCCCACGACCGGGCAAAGACCACCATCTCCCACATCTCCCCCCTGGGCCTCATCGAGATGACGCGGAAGCGTATCCGCGAGAGCCTGGGACGTACACTCTGCGACACCTGTCCCTACTGCGACGGCCGCGGCTACATCAAGTCATGCCGCACGGTGTGCTACGAGGTGTTCCGGGAGCTGCAGAAATCTTTCGCCGGTTCCGAGGAGAAAAAAGCCCTGGTCAGCGTGCACCCGGCGGTGGCGGACATGCTCTATGATGAGGAACGGACAGGCGTGGAAGAGATCGAAAAGGACTTCGGAAAGAAGATCGTGATCAAGGCGGACCCGAACATGCATCAGGAGCAGTTCGAGGTCGTTATGGTATAGCAACGGCCGGCAGGGAACGCACGGGACGTGAGCAGCCGATCATGTGGGTGTGTTTGTACTTTTTGGCGTCCAGGAGCGCCCGGTCAGCGGCAAGGACCAGGTCATGGGCGCCCTTCCCGTCCTGGGGATAGGACGCGATCCCGATGGTGACCGTGAGGCGGAACCGGTCACCGGACAACTGACTGAACCTCGTTTCTATCTCCCGTTTGATCCTGGTGACGAAAAGATCATAGGCCTTTTCCAGCCTCGTTTCCGGCAGGATGATGACGATCTCGTCGCCGCCATACCGGGAAGCAAGGTCTGTGGCCCGGATGGCCTTCCGGATCGCCTCCCCGAGCATCGCCAGCGCTTCATCCCCCGCCTGATGGCCGTACCGGTCGTTGAACTTCTTGAAATCATCGACATCAACGAGCGCCAGCGAGAACTCCCGGCCGTGACGCTCGGCCCGCTGGAGCTCCCTGTTCAGCAGGTCCTCGAAACACCGGCGGTTGAACAATCCGGTGAGACTGTCGGTAATTGCCTGCTGCTTGACGCAGGTGTGGGTCCGCGCGTGCTGGATGGCGATCGAGGCAAAGGAGGCGAGGATCTCGAGCTCCTGGAGGTCCGCTTGGGAGAATGTGCGGGGGGTGAAATCGTCCACGTAGAGGATTCCCACAGTCTCCCGCTGGTGGATGAGCGGGACGCAGACGAGGGACTTGATCCCCTCGTCCCGGGCAATGGGATTGGAGAAGAAAGATTTGTTCGCAGTATTGGAAATGACCGTGATGCCTTTATGTCTGATGATCCGGTCGGTCAGCCCCCCGCGCCGTAACGGCCATTCACGGTTGGCGATGAAATGCCTGGAGAACCCCCGGTGGGCGTGGATGCGAAGCGTGTTGGTTTCCGGGTTATAAAGGGCAATGCTTCCGGCCCCCGTTTTCGTCACTTCAATGGATTTCTTGAGGACCGTGGCAAGGGCCTTATCGAGGTCCAGCTGGGAAACGACGGTCCTCGCAGTGCCGAGGATGTCGCTCAGGCGGGTGTTCATCTTCAAGATCCCCATGAATGCTCCTTCCGGTCTTTCCCTTCAAAAGCCATGCGACCAGAAAATGATTAAGTAACCCTATCACAGGATCAGCAGGTTGTCAATTAACCTGATGCCTCCGAGCCGTACTGCAATAAGCAGCGCCATTCCGCCCCCTACCCGTTCGAGCGGCGCGAGACGGTCCGGATCGGCAACTTCAACATAGTCGATCTCGACACCCTTCTCATGGACCAGGATCGCTCGCATTTTCTGCTTTATTGTTTCCGGCTCCCGGACCCCGTTTTTTATCAGTTCCTCGCCTGCCGCGAGCGCCCGAAAGAGACAGGTGGCCTTTTGCCGCTGTTCCGGATCGAGATAAGAGTTCCGTGAGCTCATCGCAAGGCCGTCGGCCTCCCGCACCGTGGGCAGGACGATGACCTCGACGTCGAGGTTCAACCCGATGACCATCTGCTTGATGACCGCGCACTGCTGAAAGTCCTTCTGGCCGAAGTATGCCTTGTGGGGCTTCACGATATTAAAGAGCTTGGCCACCACCGTCGCAACGCCGCGGAAGTGGCCAGGCCGGATGGCGCCCTCGAGGATGTCCGATATCCCCTCGACGGTCACGAACACCGATGGCTTTTCGGGATACATCTCCGCGGCGGAAGGCATGAATAGAATGTCCACGCCCGCCGACTTGCACTTTGCCCGGTCCCCTTCTGCGTCGCGCGGATAGCGGTCCAGGTCCTCCTTCGGTCCGAACTGCGCGGGATTCACGAAAATACTCACGACTGTTACGTCGCACTCTTTTTCTGACGCGTGCATAAGCGACAGGTGCCCTTTATGGAGAAAGCCCATGGTGGGCACAAAGCCGATTGTCTTCCCCTGCATACGGAGGGAATCGGCGAGGGACTGCATGTCGGAGACGGAGGTGATGGTTTTCATACTTCAGAACCTACCTTGCGAAGTTACTGATCCGCAGGCGCCGGATTTCATACGAAGTCATTTTGTCTATGCTAAGCATATCCGGCAAGAAAACATCAGGAGAACTGTTTCTTGAGGATATCCATAAATCGCAGCTCAAGTGCGTTGATCATCGACGTGACCGAAGCGACGTCTTCCATATACCCCTTGTCCTTGAGGAACAGATAGAACAGCTTGATTGCCGGCGGCCACTCCACGTACTCCTGGGGCGGGCCGTACACTTTCCGGATCAGGAAGTCCTCGAAATACTCCGTCAGGTAGCTGAGCGTTACGGTTTTTAAGGTGACGATATCATCATGCATGTAGCCGTAGACAAAATCAAAATAATTATAGAGACACCCGGACAGTTGATGGAATTCCGAAGGGAGCCCGCGATCGGACAGCCACTGTTTATAGCGCCTTTCAGCTTCATCCTTCGTTTCCGTCAGCAGTTTTTCGTACTCCCCGTAATCCGCCTCGTTCTCCATAAACCGGTCCAGCTTCGAGATTTTTTCAATAAGGGCGCGATCCTCCGGACCGGAAGGGATGCTGTCCTCAGTATGCCTCAGCCTGTCATAAGCAAAGGGTTTGATCTCGGCCAGGGTCTCCTTTCGCATGATCATAAAAGATGATGTGCGCTCCGCCGGTTGTTTGTCCAGCGGGAAAAGCCAGCTCCGCCGCGCGACCATTCTGGCGCGAAGCGCTTCGGCCTCATCCCCTTTGAGTCTAAACGTCTTTGAAAGGACATTGACGACCTCCGCCTTTCCCGGTCCTTCCGATTCTCCCCGTTCCTCCTCCAGCGCGTGGTTCCAGAGCAGCATGGACGCCTGCATGAGCTTGTTCAGATCATCCTTTTCCCGCGGCTCCCGGCCCAGATATTCATTGAGCGGCTTGCCGTATTCCATGATCCCCTGGGCCATGCCGATGGCCCGGAACCCCTCCGGCGCGCCCATTTCCGTGATGCCGGGGCGATAGCGCACCAGAGGTTCCGTCTGCCCGCGTGAGCTCGCGGCCTTTCCTTTGCGTTTCTCCTGTTTCCTCCGCGCCGACTTGTTGCGCCGTTTATTCATGTCCTTTTTATTCGCCATAAGCGCCTCAACATTGTGGTGAGAAATACTCCACCGGAATCGACCCGCTGTTTCGCATCATCGCGTCATCGATCACGGTACGTGTTCCATGATAAAATCAAGATACCCCCGTATCCCGGCCGCCGCTTTGTGCCGTTTCACCGAGGCCAGGATCTTCCGCGCCGCCTTTCTCACCTCGTCGCGGGAATAATCGTCCATGCTGAGCGTCAATCTGAGCCTACGGGTGATCGCCCTGACAACCGCGTCGTTCGATGCCGCTTCCGGCTTTATCGCGAGCTGATCCAGTGCGAGCATGACCGATGAGTCCGTCAGTTCGGGATTAGATACATAGGCGCGTTTGATCTCGCCTTCGATCGCATAGAGCAAAAAGAGGTAGAGCGGGTCCTCCCATTTCATCACCGCAGGGTCCGCGCCGTTGGAGGAAAACAGCTCCGCAAGCGGCTTCAGCCGGTACTCAACCGCTCCTTTCGGTCCGCTGATGCGGACAAGGCCACCTTCTTCCTCGTGAAAGGATATGGTATTGTCGGCCAGTTCGCTTTTGTCGTCCTGTTTTTCCCATTCGCTGATCGAGTTCAGCTTCTCGATGAATTCTCTGTCCATGCCGCGTCCTTTCGACCTGAAATAATGCCTGACCGAGCTTGCTCGGTCCGCTGATTATTCTATTCCATGGCCAGCTTCAGCCGCTTCGCGGGATCGTCGAACCGGATCTTTTGGGGATCAAAGTGTTCCGGATCGAATTCGCCTCCGGCCCAGTTCAGCATTTCTTCATACTGTTTATGGGCGGGGTCCATGATGATCTCCAGAAACTCCTTATACCCGTGCGGCCCGCCGCAGTCTTCGGGCGGGCATGCGCGTTCGCCGGCCACGCAGACCGGATAGGAGACGCCCTCCGCCCTCGGTTCTATTTTCTCAAGAACGACCTCGTGCCTCCAGTCATCGCCGAAATCGTACCGGTACTTCGCCCTGGTCCGGTCGGCCGTGAAGTAATCCCTGATTTTTATCTTCCAGCCGGGGAGAATTTCCGGCTCATCATCGAAATAATCGTCCAAGGGAAGGCCGATATGCTCCTTTTCGCCTGTCGAGGGATCAATTATTTCAAATTCATGAAGATGACAATCCATCCACCGCATGCTGTCCTGTATCGCAACGTGCAGATCCCAGAATGAGTAGACTTCAGGAACCTGTATCCGCCGCCAGACTGGAGGCTTGATCCCTTTAAGCGTGATCTTAAACTGATATACCCGGTCATATTTTTTCTTCATCCAATCACTCCCAGGGCATTTCGTCCCAGTGCTGGAACTGCTGGACCGCTTCTTCCGCTATGCTGTAACCGGCGCCCTTGCGACTGGCCCGGCCGAAGCCCACCCCGGCGGCCTTGAACAGCGCTTCCGTTTCACCGATAAGCGGGTGCAGCCCGGAATCGTCCTCGCATTCGCAGGCCTGCTCGAAGATCAGGACCTGTTTCTTAGCCTTGGCGTCCTTCTTTTCCTTTTCGCGCGCGATTTCAAAGGCAACTTGCAGCATTCCTCCGGCGACAACGGACAGCCGATGCGTCCGCCCTCCCGGCACAAGCCGCTTCAGCATGTCCGTCCAGACGGAATATATTTTTACTCCCACGACACTCTTGATCATTCCTTCGCCCCCGATCATCTCGGCTCATACACTCCTTGTTCGACGGACGCCTTCCTTTTTACCAAGCTCTTCACTCGCCCCCTCTCGGCTTCAGAAAGTGCGTGGCATAGGCCTCCTCGATATTCGGCGTTCCCGATTTTGAAAAGCGGAGCTGTCTTTTCGGCCCCTTGCCCCACAACAGGTACGCTGTTTTACTCGGGCGCAGATTGCCGGTGCGCGCGTGCCGCTGAAATGCCCGAAGCAAATGGCTGATCTTCGCCAGATTCACCGTGATGACGCGCTCAGGACAAGACGCTCTGCCGAACCTCCACGCGTCGTGATTGTCCTTGGTTAATTTCCCCATGCGCATGAGGACATCCACAAAGCTGACGTAGCCCTTCTCATCCAGCAGCATCGCGGATGCTTCCTGCATTTGAATGACCAGATCGTTGCGATTAATGCTCATAACACATGACAACTTCGTAAAAAGTCGTGCTCACACAAAGATCACGGAGGACACAAAGAAAAACCTCTATGTTTTCAAAGTGCCTTTCTTCGTGCCTTTGTGCCTTCG
The DNA here is from genome assembly GCA_964364055.1 of uncultured Nitrospiraceae bacterium. Classification (GTDB taxonomy): domain Bacteria; phylum Nitrospirota; class UBA9217; order UBA9217; family UBA9217; genus JAAXXJ01. The sequence goes on from CAYILT010000003.1 coordinate 41,111, forward strand.
TGTGAAAATATGACTTCTTACGAGACCATCACACATGGTCATCGCTTTCGATCAAATCAAACCCGCTTCTTTCGCCATCTTCTTCGGAATAACCATGCCGTTGGGAAGTTTGACGAACGTAAGCGCGTCGGCGATGTCCGGATTACACAATCCTTCCTGCCCCATGCGTATCCGGCAGGCCTTCTCAATATCAGCGGCGCGCGCCGACACGGTCGTCTTTTTCGTTCCGAAGAAAGCGCTTATCATGTCCGCCGAAAGATAATGCGGGCTCTTGGAGTCAAAAAGAAAATTCAGCCGGGCGACGACGTACACCACCGCCGCGGCCCACACTTCTTTTGCGCCGCCCGTGACGACGTAGTTCCGCTTCCGTCCGATCCGCTCCCAAAGTTTCCGCACATAGACGCCGAGTTCCGGCGTGAGCTGGGCCTGGGAAAAAGCATCAAGAAGAGCGGCGACCTCCTCGATTCGCGCTTGTTTCTTTACCTCCGCGGTTGCTTTCGTCATATTATCTCCTTTATCGCATCGCTCCGCTACCCCCAGAATATGCACGTCGGGTCGCGGTCGATTTCGGCCAGCAATGCATCAATATTCTTCGTCGGTGATACCTTCGTGTATTCGTGCCACCGGGAATTCCGGTCAGCGCAATACAACGTCCATTTCCCGGGCTTTGCCTCATATCTGAGCCGCGCAACAGACATGGTGGTCCACTCCGTATCGTCTTCCCTCCACGGCGCGCGGTGTTCATAAATCGTGACCGAGGCCCCCCGAAACTTGTGCGACAACCGCACCTGGGCGGCAGCCCAGGGAGGTAATCTCTTTTTCAGGAACACGTCGATTTTATGCTCGGCAAGGGATTTAGCCAGGACGAGAAGAGGCGTTTTCTTTCCCCTCGAGTCTTGCGAGACGCGAACCTCCGCCTCGGTCAGGACAGTGCGTAGAAATCGCAGTGTTTTTCTTGATAGCTCCATTATCCGCCCTATCCCTTTCCGCCAAGCCTGCTCTTCACCGCCTCCCAGATTTCCATTAGATCGAGACGCTCCGCCCATTCCTCAATATATTTCATATCCAATTCTTCACCGCTAATCTTTAGTATGCCAGTGATATCCCGAAGGTGTTTTTCTGATCCGCCTTCCTTGTAGAATTCCATTTTCTTGATAATAACGTCCTCCGGCGAGGCGAACGCCCCCTCCTGATCAGGAAACACCGCGCTTCTCCTCCTGCGGGGAAATTCCGATCGAGAAAATTCCGTCTGTTTTGTCAGAATTATGTCAACTTTCAAACCCGAGCCTGCATGAATGATATTGAATTGACCTCGCGTCTTTATTTCTTTGTTGATCATGTCCTTGTCGCAATAAAATTCATTCAGTGGGAAAAATGCGGCAAAGTCATCAACCTGCCCGGGCTTGATATCGGCCACGATATCGATGTCCCTTGTAAAGCGTGGTTCGCCGTAATAAGCCGACGCCTGCGAACCGGTGATCATGTATGGTATCCCCAGAGTTTCCAGCGCGTGGATAACCAATCGCATCAGTTTACTTTGTTCCATAGGCCACCCGCCTGACGATCTCCTTTTGGATCTGCTCCTCCGACCACTCGGGATGCATGCTTTTCAAATGAGCGGTAATCCGCTTCTCAAAAAAGACCCAGGCATCCCAGACCATGCTCAGCCGTTCCGGGCCGGATTTAGTTTTAATTATAGCGGCGACTGCATCATCAACTACCTCAATCTGCCCTTTATCCAGTCTATACACAGCCATCTCCGTTCTGCGTCACACTTATATGCTCTTCGTAACAAAAACCTCTTCCCCCAGCATGTCGATGATCTTGACGGCAACCGTCGTATCTCCGCTCGAAGCAGGCAACTGATAGCTGCCCCGCACATAATCCGTCTTTTTCTCCGGCACATCGGAAAGAACGACATTAAAGACCCTGCCGTCATAGGCGGTATCGATCATCACGCAGTCCACCATGGCCCGCCAGTCGTCGATCTTCGGCTTCAGGAGGCCCGCTTGCTGCGACAGGCGTTCGATGATGGTCGGAGAAATGAAGTCCTCTATCTCAATGGAAATTGTATCCTTTTTGCGGGATATCTTGACCTTTGCCTTCGCAGGCTCGTGCTTCATGAACTTGCCGTACTTAGGATCAGTGCGAAGCTCAATGGCTTCGATCTTGTTGACAGCACCTTTACCCTTGCGAAGCCGGTTCCAGTCCTCAATCCATGCCCTGGCGGCAAGCTCCATCCCGAGGCAAACGACGGTCATCGGCCGGTCTTCTTCAGGCCGGGCTTCCAGCTCGCGCCGAAGTTCTTCAAGGTCCAGCGGGGTGAGTGGATGGCCGAACGGAATGATCTTGACGAGAGACTTCCGGTAGGTGCCGTCGAAGTAGGCGTCCGTGCGCATGCGTTCGATGCCTATGTGCTCGCACGCGAGGTTTACGGCTTCGTTGTGCTGGATCGCAAGGTCGTAATCGTTCACGCGCCAGAGTGAGAAGGATTGTTGGGCGGGTTCAAATCCCCCCTCGCCCCCCTTTGTTAACTGAGGGGGGATATTATTTTCGGCATTATTATTACTACTTCCCCCTTTGGAAAAGGGGGATTGAGGGGGATTTTCATCATGTGTCAGCGGCAGGGTGAGGGGCCTGTTCTTCGCCTCTTCTATCTGCTCATTGATAATCGTCTGCAACCGCTTAGAGGTCGTCTGAATAGCGCCGTTATTAATGTCACATCCTATCCAGCGGCGGCCAAGCTTTTGTGCGACTGCCGCGGTAGTACCGGAGCCGAGGAAGCAGTCAAGAACAATGTCGCCCGGATTTGACGATGCATTTACAATCCGCCGAATGAGTGCTTCAGGCTTCTGTGTAGGATAGTCTTCACGCTCATCAGACTGAGCCTGGATTGCCAACATATCATTCCAAAGATCTGGTGCAGGCTTCCCATCCTCGACTTCCTCAAGATATGATTTAGTCTGAATACGCTGACCCTTGTCTGCTGGAAAATACAGGCGGCCCAGACTATCTAACTCTTTCATACGATCCAAGGATACCTTCCACCCATTGGCAGGTGGTTTGTATCCCTTGTAGTCGTATATCAGGTTCGGACGATAGTTAGGACTTGCAAAATTTCCTAACCTGAATCTTCTCCAACCCAATGGGAAATCTTCTCCCCGTTGTATACGTTTTATCTCCCCAGTTGGAGATTCGGCATATACAAAGAACTGTTCAATATATTCTTTCGACTGTGGAACTTTTGGATCGTTCCATTTATACACTTCGCCCTTCGTATAAAAAAGAATGATATCATGCACAACGCCGTACCGACCAGGATCATTGTGTGATGCTGTCCGTTGCCATACAATCTCATTTACCAGTCTTTCAGTGCCGAATACTTCATCCATGAGACAGCGAAGCTGATGATTTCTATGCCAATCACAATGAAGATAGATACTCCCATCCTCCGTCAGTAGCTCCTTCATCAGCATCAACCGCTCGTACATAAACTGAAGATAATTATCATTCGCCCAGATATCTGTGTACTGAATCTGCTCACCGAGGGTGTAAGTCTCGCCGTCGAGCTTGGCCGTGCCTTTCGGGCCGCGCAGAGAAACCTTGCGCACGTAGTCCGCGCCGGAGTCGAAAGGCGGATCGATGTAGATGAGATTCACCTTGCCGCGAAAACCGTTGGCGAGGAGATGGGCGAGGACTTCCTTGTTGTCGCCGTGGAACAGGAGGCCGCCTTTGGGATAGGCTGACGGCCAATCCTTCCAAATCCCCCCGGCTTCGCCGACCCCCTTTGTCAAAGGGGGTGACGCGAATGCGGCGGGGGATTTTTCTGGTGAGAACGTTTCCACATGCTGTGCCGGGAATGCGGTGACGTGCGAGAGCGGGCGTTTGCCCACCCAGG
>CAYILT010000004.1:0-42515 GCA_964364055.1 uncultured Nitrospiraceae bacterium
TCCAACTGATTGTTTTTATGTGAAAGAAGGATCAACTCAGATTAGCCACGCTCAAATGATATCCGAGAAGATCGGCATGGCAGCCGTGGATCCACTCAGGTTCCTGGTCGGCGAGCCGTCAAAGTTGCCCGCCCAGACCACGACGGTATGGTCCCGGGTGAAGCCTGCCGCCCAGAGGTCGCGAAAGAAGGTGCTCGTGCCGGTCTTGATGGCGATCGGGAACGGCGCATCCATCATATTCCGGTTCCTGCTGAACGTGAACATGCGCGCCGTCGGATCGGAGAGGATGTCCGTGATGATGGCGGCGGTCTGAGGCAGAAAGAGATATGTCCTTTCCTGCTGTCGTCCCTTTCCGTTCCGGTGTCCTTCTGCCCGCGCACCCGGCATCAGATAGGTTGCCCGCCGGTATATCCCGTGATTCGCCAGCGCGGCATAGGCCTCTCCAAGCTGCTCGAGATTTACCTCGGGATTGCCGATCGCCATGCCCAGGCCGTAATGCTCCGGACCGCGCTCGGGATGATTGATCAGCCGCATGCGCGTAAGCAGGTCATAGAACCGCTCTTCGCCCAGCCGGTCCAGCATCCGGACGGCGGAAAGGTTCAGCGAGCTTCCGAGCGCCGCCCGCATCGTGACCGGCCCGTATTCCCTGCGGTCGAAGTTGAGCGGCGCGTACTGCCCCTCGCGCGACCGGTAGATGCGCACGGTGTCCTCGAGCAGCGTGGTGACGGTCTCACCCTCCTCCATGGCCAGGGCGTAGAGGAACGGTTTGAGGGTTGAACCCGCGGAGCGCTGCGCCAGCACGCCGTTGTTGAAGCCGCCTGCCCGCTCCGAATATTCCAGGGAACCGGCCGCGGCAAGCACCTGCATCGTGGGATTGTGGATCACGATCGCGGCAGCCTGGCTCGCGCCCCGGTAGCGGAGCCGTTCCGCATGGGACGCAAGGATCTCCTGGACGCGTTTCTGGAGGTCGAGATCAAGGGTGGTCCGCAGGGCGCCGCCGGCAACGCCCCGCTTCAGGAGCATGTCGACGACATGGGGCGCTGCCGAGCCGAAGGCAAGCTTACGCAGGCGGGTCTCCTCCTGCGCGGCCGCGCGGGCCGCTTCGGGTGAACAAGCGCCCACGGCCGTCATCCGCGACAGCACCCAGTTCCTGCGCTCCCGCAGCCTCTCCCGCTGGCTCCCGTAGGGATTCAGCAGGCCGGGCGCCTTGGGCAGGGACGCGAGCAGCGCAGCCTCGGTCATCGAGAGGTTCCTGACCGGTGTCCCGAAGTAGGCCTGTGCGGCGGTATCCACGCCGACCAGGTTGTTCCCCATTGGCACGCGGTTCAGATACTGTTCGAGAATGGCGTCTTTGGAGAGCGCCCGCTCCATCTTGACACTCCGGACGAGCTCGATCAGTTTGTCACGATAAGTCCTTTTTCGTCTTCGAATCTCGACGTTATCGTCGTCTCTGTTTTCATTTCCGCATTCCGCATTCCGCATTCCGCAATCGTTGTATATCAGCCGCACCACCTGTTGCGATATGGTCGAGGCCCCGGAGACTACCCGCCCTTTCGTCACGTTGGACCAGAGCGCCCGCAGGATGGCGATGCCGTCGAATCCGTGATGCCGGTAGAAGCGTTCGTCCTCGGCCGCGATAAAGGCGTTCCGGACCGTAGGGGGGACCTCGGCGAGCGCCACCCAACGCGCCCGTTCGCCCCGGCCGTCAGGAAGGAACCGCAGCTCCCGGCCGTTGCGGTCCAGGAACACGGTCCCCCTGCCTGCCGATGCCTGATTCGACAGCGCGGCGGGGTCGAAATGCACGGCGCGAGAGAACGAAACCGCCGCGGCAGCGGTGATGATCCCGGCGGCGACCGCTGCTCCGGCCGCTGCGATGACGATGGTATGAAGCTTCGACAACCGGATCACTCCTCCTCACGAGAGCATACATGGCCCGGACCTTCTCCCGGTCCGGGCCATGTATGCGACGCTCACGGTCCGATTTGTACTATTTCATCTTGTCCTCACGCTCCTGGAGGATCTTCACGTTCTGTTTGTCCACCTCGGAGAGCATGGAGTCCGCATAGTTCGGGTCCTGCTTGTACCAGGGCTTCGCGCTATAATAGGCGTTCAGGTCGGCGGTCTGGAAGATCCTGCCGTGGCGTGCGAATATCTCGTTCCGCATCACCCGGAGCTCCGCCTTGCTCCGCCCCTGCAGCTCCGCTTCACTCAGGACGCGGTCAGGTGCAACAAGATACCCCTCGACCTTGGTCAGATGCTCCGGGATGAACGGGGTCTCCTCCTGCCTGGCCGGCGCCGGCGCGGCAGGGGCCGCTGGCGCAAGCGACTGATAGGTGAGCTCGAGCTTGATCCGGTCGCGTTCCTTCTTCGCCGCCTCGTTCTCCGGGTTGAGCCGCACTGCGTCGTCGAGCAAGGTCTTCGCCTGCGAGAAGTCCTTGCCCGCCGCCTTGAGCATGGCGAGCTCGTACAGCACGCCGGACGCCTCCTTGCGCTTGCCCATCTTGCGGTAGATGCCGGCCATCTCTGTCATGATGTCCTCGCGACCTTCCTTGATTCTGGATAGGAGGGAAATATACAGGTCATCCTCGAGGAATCCCGCGGGCGGCGTTACCGTTTCCTTATAGTAGGACAGCGTGTAGAGCTTCAGGGGGTCGCCCTCGGCGAAATTGACGCGGGGCTTGTAGCCCAGCAGGATGTTCCCGGTATATTCCGGCGGCCGGACCTTCCTGTCGGTCTTTTGGGCCTTGATCCACTCCACCGTAAGCTGCGCCTCACGGCGGATGTCCGGCGAATTCTTCGGCAGGAGCCTCAGGTGAATGAGCTGTGCGGCCAGCAGGTGCGGGCTCTTGTCATGGGCCTTGAGTAATTGGAGCCAGGAGGCGGGCTCGGCGCTCCCCGTCTTCGAGAGCGCGAGCGACCGCACGTACAGGTAGTAGAGGAACGAATCCATGTACTTGCTCTGCGCAAGCGCCGTCATGGCCGCGATCCGCTTCGCCTCGTCGTAGATCTCGGCGTCCTTCCGGGTCTTTTCGGTAAGATCGAGCACGTCGAGGAACTTCTTGTCCACTTCCTTGTCATCCTTGTAGTCCGGAGACACCCGTTCCAGCCGCTTTACGTTCGCCGCGAGGTTCCAGTCGCCGGCGAAGACCGTTCCGGCTGCGGTCACCAGAGCGCATGCTACCACAAACGCGATCAATATCTTTTTCATAGTATCCTCCTTATAGGATATTTGTTCGTCTTTCCTGACTCTAGCGGGTTCAGGATTCTAATCACCATGTTCTACTGCACGATAATTCGCACCCGTTTTGAAGCAAACGGCGCATCGGGCAGTTTTGCCTGTATCGTGTGTTCTCCAGGAGTGAGCGTAAGGCGCGCCGTGTAGGGATAGTCTGCTACCTGGAACGGCTTACCGTCTACATACCAGAGCAATTGTGGAACGATGGGATCGGCAACGGCCCGCAAGGCCAGCGTAGCCTGATCTTTGGGCGTTTCAGGATCGCGAATCAGGCGCAGACCGTCTTCAGGGGAGACGATGCTGATAAAGATCTTTTTCTCGCGCAGCGATAACACCGTTTCCTCTGATCTCTGCGTAAAAAGAGCCAGATCATCTGGTCTCCGGGGAGGCGCGCTGAGCCCGGTTGCTGCGGCCCACTCGGCATACCGGGGCGGCAGATCAACAAAGGTCTTCACGGTCATGAACTCGCGGGGCGTCAGAGATGTTGCCGATCCACCCGTCCGGCTATCCACGGCCATCCGGACATGGGCACGGCAGTGATTGACCGGATATTCGGTGGGCCTGAACCATTCGAGGGACACTCGGTCGCAAGCGTCCACAGCCAGGTCACCGGTCAGGGCGCAGATACGCGCTGCCTTGAAACCCCTGGGCGGCGGGAAGGACAGGTCGTTCAGCCCGGCCCGCTGATCGGCGTGAAGAGTAATCAATATCTTTTTTACCAGTTCCGCAGCGGAGGTCGAACCGGTCAGGTGGTTCATGGGCTGAAAATCCGGGTCTCCCACCCATGCGCCCACGAGATAGCGGACCGAGAACGCCATTGCCCAGGCGTCGCGAAACCGCGATGACGTGCCGGTCTTGATCGCAACGGCAAAAGGATATTCGAGCGCACCCATGCGCGAGAATCCCGGCATGCGGCCAAGCGGGTTGGACAGAAACAGTGCGATCTGCCTTGTCGTATCTTCGGAAAGAACACGGCGCGAATCAGCGTTCACCTGCCCTTCGAACCAGACCAGATCACCAAGACGGCCTTCCCGGGAGAGCACCGAATAAGCCCTCACGAGTTTTTCGAGCGTGACCGGTAGATTGCCGATCGACATGCCCACGCCGTACCGGCTCGCAGGTTCCACGCCGTTGTGCAGGCCCAGGGTGCGGAGAAAGCCATAGCTCTTCTCAATACCGATTGTATCAAGGAGCGCCGCCGCAGGAACATTTCGGGAATTGGCAAGGGCGACCCGGGGCAGTACGGGTCCCATGAACAGGGCGTCGGCGTTCACGATCCCGCCAGGACCGCGCTGCAGGTCGTTCAAAATAGTTGAAGCCGTTATATCGCGCTTTTCCAAAGCAAGCGCGTAGAAAAACGGCTTTAACGCACTGCCCGGCGACCGCGGGACGTCTGCATAATCGATTGCTCCGGAATGGCTTTCGTCGAAATAATCCGTGGACCCGATCCAGGACAGGATCTCATTGCTTTCACGGTCCACGATGATTGCTGCCGAATTCCGGGCGCCCGAGGCATCCCATGGCCGCACGGTCTTGTACACCAGGCGGCTCATTGCGTTCTGCAAATCCAGATCGAGTGTGGTCGTGACAAGGCATCCTCCTCGCGGCAGAAGCTGCACCGACTTGTCCTTCAGCATGCGCTCCATCCGGAGCAGGGCGTGCATGGCCTGTTCAGGCCTGATGCCCGGCCGCGGAACAGCGAGATCATGGATCTGGAGACAGGCCAGTTCGTACTCCTCGCGGCTCATTGCCTTGTCGCGGTAGAGAAGGTCCAGGATGCGTTTTCCCCGGAGGGCCGCGCGCTTCTTCCCTTCCCCGGTGAAAGGATTCATGTGTTTGGGGGCCTGGGGGATCGCGGTCAGAAAGGCGGTTTCAGCCCAACTCAAATCGTCGATAGGCTTGTCGAAATAGCGGCGGCTGGCATAGGCAATGCCGTGGATCCGGTTGCCATAGGGAACAATGCGCAGATAGTGTTTCAGGATCTCTTCTCGGCTGTACCGCCCTGTCATAAAGAAGGCTGTCATCGCCTCCGCGGCCTTCCGCAGATAGCTTCGGACGCCCGGGTTCTGCATGCGCGCGATCTGCATAGCGATTGTGGAAGCGCCGGATGAACGTTTCAGACGAGTAGCGTTTTGATACATTGCCCTGGCGATGGCGAGGGCATCGACGCCTGGATGGCTCCAGAACCTGCGGTCTTCCACAGCGAGCGTTGCCGCTGCGATCCGCTGTGGCACGGCCTCCAGCAGCCAATAGCCGTACTCACCCTCAGACGGCGCGCCGACCTCTCCCAGGAACATGCCGTGGCGGTCGCGCAGGAAATAGGTGGGATCGGGTGAAGACAATTGGGCGCGGTTGTAGGCAATACCGGTAAGCAGGAGCAGCAAGGCGAGAAAAATGCTTCCCGCGATGGAGAGCGACCGGATATGCCGTTTTCCGAATTGTATCAATTGAGTGAACATGCTGAAACTGCCTCGGCGCTTAGCGCAATACGTAGACCAGGAAACACTGCTAGACCGAACGTCCATTGCGACGACTTCTCTAAGAAACCCTGTGCATGAGGCCTTATCAAAAGTTCGCCGTAGACAGAAGAAAAACAACAATGAACGATAAAAGGGAGACAAATATGGCTTTCACCTTGCTCTTGTATTCCAGAAGAAACGACATGAGAAGGAAGTGAATGGTAAAGAATAACATTATCATGGCCAACACAATAGAGGCTAGTGATGTCCAATATTGCATCAAATATGGCTCAAATGCTTCGTTCAAAAAGTCTTTTATTCTGAAAAACAAACTAAGCGCAATTCCGGTCAACACCACCGCTAATAAGAAAAACAGAGCCGCGACTTTATTGTAGCTCTTTTGTGTTTTTGAAAAGAGCGGCTTATCTGCGATCGATACATCAGGCACCCAGGTTTGATCGCCCTGGTAAATCCCCAAAGAGCGACAGTTACGTCTCACCAGCGATGATCGGATCAGAAAAGCTATGCCATGACATATGACGACAACTATGATCGTTTCGGTACCGATGAAGCTCAGCAAGCCGTTGTTATTGATGTTTTGAGCGAATTTAATGTAAAATAAGACTGATGCGAATATACCTGCGACAAAGAACATGACCAATTTAGTTTTGATGTTCATCTGCTCGCTCTTTCCCGTAACGTTCAAAGCGTCTGCGACACTTATTCAGAGCGCGGACTCCAGCTGCAACCAAATTCTTTCACCCTCAGGGAGAGGGACGGGGTGAGGATGGGTTTGTTGCAGGTTCCATTTGCCCATCCCCACCTTAATCCTCCCCTTGAAGGGGAGAAAATCCTACTTACTCCCCTGTCTTTCCCTTCACAACAATCTTAGCCCCGTTCGACATCCCGACAACCGCCGCGTCATACATCATCTCCGCTTTAGCTGAAGGCTGAATAAATGACCCGCTAACCGTTGCCCGTGTCCTAAAATAGAAGTCATAGGTCCCCGCAGGCAGCACATTGTAATAGAACGCGGCCTGATCGTCCTGATAAGCTTCATAGGTCGGATTGAGCGTCGTCTTTCCAGAAGGCGCTGCCTCGGGCGGCGCGGTCTGGAGCTTCGGGTTCAGCGGTTCCATGCCGGCCGCGAGCGGCGCGGTCACGGCGACGTAATGGCGCTCCTTGGGATTCACGATCTGCACGTGCTCTTCAACAACGTCCCCGACGGCGAAGGTCTGCGTCGTGCCTGCTTCGGTCAAGGGTATCTTCACCGGAGGCCCGTCTTGCTTGATCAGAAGTAGTTCCCTGGTCACCACGAAACCATTGCTCTGCGCCGCTACTTTACTGCCGTCCTCGGCAGGCACGTACGACGTGTCTATGCGCACGGCGACCGGCCGCGGACCAGCCTTGCTTTGCAAGAGCACTTCCCCTGCCCCGGCGCCCATTCCAGAAACAAATCCCATCGGAAGGTCCGGTCCGAGCTTGACCATCTGCTCTTTTCCGTCAAGGGTAACGCGAACCTGGGCCGCTTTTGTTCCAGCATAGGGCGGCTTCAGTATTTCCGACAGGGCAAGAAGCGCCTCGGCATTCGCGTTCGTGGTCCCCCAGCCGTCGTCCTTCCCCAGCGTTACGAGGGAATCGACGAGCAGCGGCAGCCGCTGGTTCTTCCCATCGTAACGCGCGACCGCCTTGGTCATCTGCGCAATCGTGCGCGTTTCGTTCGGGAGGATCAGGTTATTCCGCATCAGGTTTTTTTCCTGCAAGCCTCCGTACATTTCCCGGCCCTGGTACAGGCGCACTACAATGCCGTCCCAGAGCGCCTTTTCGAGCTGGGCCGCCGTAGACGAGTTCTGCTCCGCTAAAGCGAAGGAATAGAGGATCGCGGCAATGCTTTCGAGGTTCAGGAACTGAGCCTTTCTCGCCAACTCGGCGGCATAGGCTGAGTTATATTTGCCCGCCCGGGTAAGGGCAAGGAGCGCCCACACCCGTTCGGCGAACGACTCACCGTCAATGAACTGGCTGTAATCCGACCGCAGGGCCCGCTCGAGGGAGTTCGTAAGCTGGCCGAGGATCTTCTCGTCGACCGTGAAGCCCGCCTCTTTCGCCTCAACCAGGAACTGCACGGTCCAGGCCGTCATGGTGACATATCCGCGGGACCCCGGCCAGAACGCGACCTGGCCGTTCCCGTCGATCACCGTGGGGATCAAGGTCAGGACCTCGCCCACAGCCCGCTTCATCTCCTTGTCCGATCCCTCTTGCTTCAGAAGGGTCCGGAACTTTCGCAGTGCCATGTATACGCGCGCGCGGCTCATCTGCTGTTCCGTGCACCCGTAGGGATAGTTCATGAAGAAATCGAGCCCGGCGGCCATCTTGATAAGGCCCGGCTGGTCCGAAAGGAGCACCGAACGCGTGAGCGTGCCCGGCCGCGCCGGTTCCTTCAGCGCTTCGATGATGAAGGGCTCCGAAGGCTTGAGCTCCGCGAGCGTCCGTTTCGATACCCTGCCCCGGTCCTCGCGGAGCGGCAGCTTGACCTCGAAGGCGTCCTTTGCATCATCCGACTTTCTGCGCACGCCGACCGTGAAGATCACGTTCTGGATCGCCGATTTGCCTTCCGCGGTATAAGCCGGGGAAGCGACTTCCACGGGGAATTCTATGCGAAGCGGTTTGTTCCCGGTCCACTGCACCTGCTGTTTCGCAGGACCGGCAATCTTCGCTCCCTGCGCCTTATACTCCGCATCTCCCGGCCCGTCTTTTCCTTCCACGATCCTGCTGATCGCCGCTGCGGTGAACACGTCACCGGGCCGCACGAACCGCGGCAGAGCAGGCTGGACTATTAACGGCAGCCTCACCGCAAGGTGTCCAACGGCAAAGCCGAAACGCTCAGTTCCGGACGCGGCCTTGGCGCGCAGCTTGAAGTTCGTCAGGTCGTCGGAAAGCATGATCTCCACGGTCGCCTTTCCGTCGGCACCGACGGTGATGAGCGGATTGTAGTACGGCACGGTCTTGAAGTTCTTCCGCACCGTGACTTTGTCGAGCAGCGACTCCTCCGCGCCCTCGTCGCCGCCGGGATTCTCCGCGAAGGGCAGGTTGCCGAAGGCCAGGTTGCGTGAATCATGGACCTTGAGGAAGGAATGGACCTGCCTGATGAAATCAGGCACCGGATCGAGACGCTGCTCCTTGCCCAGGGACAGCACAGCCTGGTCAACGAGCCAGAGCGTTACCTCGCCCGATAACGGCTTGCCAGACGGGTCTTTGAGCGAAATGGCAACTTTGATCTTCTCTCCCGGACGGGCCACAGGAGGATATTCGAGATTCACCTTCATCTGGTGCGCGACGGGATTGACATCTAGCCAGGCCGTGGCCGCCATGGTTTCCGGCTTGCCCGTGTCCATGCCGCCGGTCGCAGCAGGCCCGGTGCCGGGCAAGCGGCCGCGCATTAGAATGAAGTGGACCGGCAGGCGCGGCGCGTAATTGCCTTCGATCGGGAGCGTGAAGACAGCCGCGCCTCCCTCCACGTCGAGCCAGTGGTATTTGTTGCCGTCAGGTGTTTCAACTATCGCAAGGGCCCGTGCCTTCTGAAAGGGACTCTGCAGAACGACCTTCGCTGTCATGCCGGGATCGTATTTTGCCTTGTCCGACGTCACGGTGAACACGCGCGTAATCGGCTTGGGCCAGGCCACGCGCTCGTCCCCGCCCGCATAGAGATCAACGCGCACAACCTGGGCCCGATCCAGCTTGTCGCGCGCTTCCAGTTCGACAATGTACACGCCAGCGCGAGGGACCGGGAAAGCGACCTTCACCGGCTCCGCCCCGCTGGTAATCGTTCTTTCGGAAACCTTTTCGTCCACGACGTCGGTCACGTAGCGGGCCACGCCGTCGGAAAAATCGCTGGCCTTGAGCGCAGAGTGCCACTCCCGCCGCAGAAGCCGCACCGTTACTTCCTTGCCCGCGAGCAACGCATCGTCAGGCCCCACAACGATGATTTCCGGCGCGATCTCCTTTGCCCGTTCGATATACCGCGAGACCTTCAAGCCGAGCACAAAAGCGGGCAGGGCCTGGATTGATTTTGAAGCCGTCACCGTCTGATCGTCCGCTCCCGTGACCGTGGCCTCGACCATGTAGGTTCTGGGCTGCGCGGTCAGTTCTAGTGCGGGATTAAGCATGAGAGAAGCAGACCCGTTCTCGTCGGTAGTGTCCTGCTTTTCGAGACGGGGCGATGCCTGGAACCGCTCGGTCCGCGAAAAACGTCCGTCCGATGAGTAGAGAAAACCCTCCCGTTTCATCGGCGTCCATGCCAGGGGATACTGCGTAACGCGCCACTCCACGGGCTGCCCCCCGACTTTGCCGCCCGCGTAATAAGAGGCCGTGAGTTTTACCTCGAATTCCTTGTCCAGAGACACATGGTCAGGCGCATGCAGGTTCACCTCGAAGAGCGGAAGCCGATAGGCCTCCATCTGGAAGGTGACCCGTCCGTAGGTTTCCGTGCGGTTCTGGTTTTCGAGATGAGCCGAATAGGTCCCCGTGGGAAGGTCTTTTTCCGAAAAGGCGTGATAGAAACTACCCAAGTCGGTCAGGGTAACGGGATATTTCCAGGAAACGTCGCCCGGGCCTTCGACGATCAGCCAGCCAGTGGTCTTGACCGGTTGAAGACGTCCTTTTTCCCGTTTGCGCAGATACCCTTTGATATGCACTTCCTCTTCCGGCCGGTACACGGGCCGTTCCGTGAAGACATGGCTCACCATCTGGGGTTGCGGCCCCCTGCCTGCGAGCGATTCATGTGTCCACTGAAGCCAAGGCGACCGGTCGACAGACCATTGGTTGTCATAATAGACATCAGGCGGATTCGCGGGATCGAGCACGAGCAGGTCTTTGTCTTTCTCCACCGTGATCCGACGCACCGTCCTCTGCTCCCGCGACGCATCGCGGCCAGGAGCGCGCCAGCGGAATATGCCGTCCCCGTCAGTGGTCCCCTCTGCAAGGGTCACCCACGTTGTTTTGCCGTGATCGTACAAAGTCCCTTCGAGCCGAACTCGGGCACTGGAAACCGGCTGGGTCGTTTGGAGCGACGTGACGACATATTTTACCGCATCGGGCTCTTCGATCGTGGTCAAGGACAGGTCCGACACCTGCAGCCGCATCCAGGTCCGCCTGCTTCCCGCGGCAACGTCGCGCAGGCCGATCAAATAGGAGCCTGACCGTTCCTTTCCCGAAAGCTTTGCCAGATACGGCGTAAGGTCAAGCCCGAACGAAGCCGAACCGCCTTCCTTCCTGAGCGGCAGGGTAACGAGGGCCGAAACAGGCGGAGAACCCAGGTTGGAAATCTGGCGCATCAGCTCGCCCGCTCCGGGTGATTGGTCAGGCGCGGTGAAAGGATCAGGCTCTTCACCCGGTCCGGGCGGACGCCGACCATCATCCGTTTCGAGCGGCTGGCCGGTAAAAGGCCAGAAGGACCGGTCGAGGGGCGGCACGGGATAGATGCGCAGGTCCACGCGCTCCTCCCCCCTGCCTTCAACAGGGATCATCTGCTTTCCGTACCGTTCGACGATGCCCTGCCCGGCTCTCAACCGGACATAGCTTTGCTCACGCGGAAAGTAAACATACACCTCGCTCGCGCCCTTCATCTCAAGAGGTTTCCCGCTCTGGTCCCTGACCGCTGTGGGTGCCAGCGACACTTTGTACAACGTATCGCGGCTGAAGTCACCGGTAACGACCATCCTGTTTCCTTCGAGCCGGTAGGACAGTTTTGGCGCGGCAGGAGTAAGCCGGACAAGATTCCTAGCCGTTACGGTCAAAGCGTCCGCATCAAGGGCCGGGGGCGACGAGAACTCGACCACGATGCTCCGGTCCGACGTCTCGCCGCGAATTGCCTGTTCCCGCGTATAATGCGAACCCTCGGGGGTGACGGGGTATCCACTCGCCCTGGTTCCCATTGCCACGATCCGGAAGGGTTCGGCTGTGGAAAAAGAGAACTCGCGGAACGATTCCGTTTCTTTGTCGTCAAGCGACAGACGCATGTGCACGATGATCCTGATGCCGGGCGGGATCGTCTCTTTGAGCGTCAGCACGTACGAGGCTTTGTCCGATCGGGACCGCCGCTCTACAACCTTGACGGTAAAGTCGTTCTTCGTGAGCCATCGAGACTTATCGGACCCCACCCCGGGCAAGGGCCGCAATTCGAGCGACAGCATGCCTGCAAGGGCCCTGGGGTCGAGCGGCTCAGCAAAGGTCAGCGTAATGGTCTTCACCTGCTCCAGCCCTTCTGCCCGGTCTGCAGGGTCCGTGGAGACCGGCGCTTCCATCAGGGTGAAGAGCGCCGTGCTCTTTTTGTCCACGGTCCAGATAAAGCGCGACAGCGACGGCCATGGTTCGGACGGCTGGAACTGAAGCGTCCTGCTGTCGAGCCACCGATAGGCTCCCGGGTGGTCCGTATCCACGGCAACGAATTTCTCCGGATGGTCCTCGGGACCGCCCTCCTTCGGCCCCCGGTCCTGGGTAAAGAAGATCGTGACCGGGTCCCAGCGCCTTATGAAATGTCCGGGGATGACCGTGGTTTCCGTAACAAACTCTGGCCGGATGTTCGTTGCCTGCCGGGCCTCGCCGCGGGCCGCAACGGGCGCGGCAAGGATCAATAGGGCTAGAAGAATTCTTGAAGGACCGGTTTGCATGATCGCTCTCCTTGGAATAGCTGTTCTATTAAGAATGGCTTCGAACCACAGGCGACGACTCGACTGAACTCGCCGAAGTCTTCGTCGCAAACAGTAACATTGAATTCATAATTCCGGTTTTTGGCTAACCGATGACAATCCGTGTGTTCTCTGAAGCAGAACCCATGGGTTTCATCGCTGTTCCTCTCCTTCACCGCTTTCCTGGTTGTCCATCGGTTCGGTTCCCTCGTTCTCGCCATCGCTGTACTCCGGCGCAGGTGCAGGCGCCGGGGCCGGCGCCGGGCGGGCATAGGCATGCCCGCTCGGTCTTTCGTAGGCCCTGTCCTGCGATGCGCCGCTCCTGCTGCTTGAATAGGCGGACGGCATTTCCGTTTCCGGGAATAGATATTTTCTGATCTCCTCCGGCGGCGGTCCGGTATCGGGGGCCTTGAGCCCCACGAGCGCGGGCCGCACTTTTACGGGCGCTGCAGCGTCTGGAGCGCGGAGCTTCATCAGATAGGTGCCCGGCTTCAATCGGATCATCTGGGCCACGCCCTTGCCGAGGACCGCGCCCGCGCTGTTCAGGATCTCCATATCGACACTGTCGGAATCGGCCTTCACGCCCGCGCCGATCATGCCTTCCTGCCGGACGGTGAATGAAAACAGCCTGGCTGCGCCGGGTGCAAGCAGAACCTCGGGGCCCAGGCCTTCATCGGTGGGAATGACGGGAGAACCGGAAAGAGCGACCTGTCCCGACATGCTGCCGCCGGCGAAGGCGCGTAGCCGAAGCTCTGCCGAACCCTTGGGAAGATAGGCATCGAGCGCGACTCCCTGGGAATGGACCTCGACGTCGGGCGTTTTTTCACCGCGATCCAGGTACGTTGCCAGTGATTCGGCGCTGCGTACATGAAGCATGATGGATTTTGACGCGTCGATCCGGTAAGCATGCAGTCTGCCGTCCAGGGGCAACAGAGCTGGCAATGGCACGGATGTCCTGTCGGGCTTCTCGCTTGTAGCCCAGAGATCAGTAGATTCCTCACCCGGCCTATCCAGCCAGGACAGCAACGGCCCGGGTCCGTGCTCGACGACCAGCGTGCCGCCCTGTTCGCCGATCTCCAGGTTATTACCTGCAACGACAGTGCCGGTCTTGTCCGTAAAGACCGCGCTCTTAGCGCCCCTGATATGCACGGTCCTGCGGCTGTCAACGGGTGTTTTTCCCGCGGCAATGGACAGCCGCATCCTTCCGGAGTTCAGCATGACTCGCTCAAAGGGCTGTCCGATCGCGAGAGGAGAAGTGAACAGCGCATTCGGCAAGGGAGCATGTTCGATCGAGAAATGGTCCTCCCCTTCCCGCGTATGAAGCAGAAGCAGGCGGTCGGCATCCGTTTCGACGGTTTCCGTGAAGGCGTTCCCTTCAGCCCAATGAACGCTCGCGATGACATCGTCTTTCGACAGCGCCACAGCGAGGGCTTCTCCCAGAGACAGCCGTATTCGTTTTTTGCCTTTCGGGAGTTCATACATCCGCGCCTTTTTCCCCTCGATCGATCCCTGCAAACCGTCCTTGCCGGAAGCGGATCCAGGCGCCGGAAAACCTATCTGCAGAAGCCGGACTTCAAAAGGTCCCTCGCCAGGAGAAGCGGCCCAGAGCCGTGCAACGGGATTTTTCGGATGGAGCGACAGGCTGAGAGAACCGTGCTCTCCCACCACAAGCCGGTCGGTATTCACCGGTTCGTTCCTGTTTTGTTCGACGAGTTCCACAGCGGGCCGCCCGACACGCGACGAAGCAATAAGCAGAACAGGACCTCGGCCGTCGGCGGCAAGATCGCACAGCACCTTTTCCCTGCCACGTATCCTGGTTTGGATGGCCTTGTCCTCGCCTGATCCCAGGTCCGTGCGCTCCGCCCGGGCAACGGGCGCCGAGCCGCGAGTTGCAGCTTCTCCCGTGATCCAGACGAAGCCCGGTTGAACGGGAAGATAATTTTCCGGCTGCGCGCATGAACGAAGCACGCCTGCCGACCAACGAAGGCCTCGGAATTCTTCCGGAATGCGCAGCAAACCGCCGCGTTCGATCCGCACCACTGCGGCCGCGACGGTCATCCTGGCCCCATCATCGAGGGACAGGTCGATGCCCTTCTTCAGGTCCCCTTCGTTGAATTGGCGCGGCGAGACAAACAGCGCTGAGAGCTCGACAGCCGTATCGCGCCGGTCCATGGACCAGAGGCGCAGGCGATAGCGGGCGCTGGGTGGTTGTGCAAGAGGCTCACGAAGAGGCACTTCGAGATACGCATTACGTCCCGATGTCGATCCGACGGTTTTCCATCCTCCCGAGTCCGATACTTCAACCGACATTCCGACGTTTTCCGGCGCCCGCGCGGACAGCATCAGGAGTTCGCCCTTGGGAGGCAGGGTGAGCGGGTAAAGCTGGACCGTATCGGTGAGCGTTATCTTCGCGTTTGTCGGCAGGAGAAGCGCTTTTTTCTCCTCTTCCTTCGGCGCTCTCACCGAAACAGTACAGGCCCCCTGTCCCGTTCCGACCGGGTCGACATACAATCGATAATTGCCCGGTTTCAGAAAGGGGGCGATGTGGAAATTCCAGTCATCGGGCCGGTCGTCGTTTTCAGCGATCAAGGTCCCGTCTTCGGACGTTAACCGGGCCTTCACATCAACGCCCCCGAAGGACGACAATTCCACCAAACCCGCTTGCCCGATGGAGACAGGCACTACCGACGGCATGCCGACCTCGCGGCTCAGCCCGGCCATAAGAGGGAGCGGCCGGACAGCCACGCGATAAGCGGCCTGGTTGTTGACCCGCAGGGAGACAGCATCGATGCGATAGTGGCCAGCCTGCAGCCTCCCCTGCCATCCCCGCGTAGGCGGTATGAAGGCAACGCGTTTTTGCGTTCCGTCGGGATTCATCCGTATAAGGTCGGCCTGCATCTCTCCGGTCAATTCTATCGAGACATCGCCGTCAGCCGGGAGTTCGAAATTCCACTGGTCGGGCCTGCGCTCCTTTCCCGATTCAGGCTCCCTCCAGGTATGATCAACGGCAACGGCCAAGGGCAACCCGTGGGGTCCGTGTCCCTTGAAACGGCGCGGCCGCTGCACCGGTTCGATCAATGTCACGATCCTGGCGTCCGTGTTTTCCGGCAGGATGATCAACCGGTACTTGCCCTTATCGAAAGCGCGGGTGATATCCGCCTTGCTGTTGGGAGCAATGACCGGCCATCCATCCTTGTCTTCAAGCCGGCACTTGAGCGTCCTTCCGAGACCGAAGGTCCGAACCCGGTATTCGCCGGGTTTGGTGACGATGAATTGATAGACGGCTGATGTTCCCGCTGCCAGCGAAAGACGCGCGGGCGTGCGGCTCGTAAGAAAGCCGCCCTGGATCAAACCGCTCTTCTCCATGGTCAAGCCGAGATGTCCCTTTGACTGTCCTTTGCTCCCGACGGTGATCTGATAGTCGCCCTCATGCAGGTATTGGCGAATGAAGAAATTCCTGCCTTTGCCGTTCTCCGATTCCCGCACAAACCGGGGAGTTGTCCTGCTGCGAAGATTGCCTTCCGTGGCAAGAAGCCCCGTGGACTGAACCTGGTAGAGGGCGGATTTGTCCGCCCGGAGGTTAAAGGTCGATGAAGACGTGCGGTCCAAATCGAAAAAGAGCGGTCTGCTGTCCGTCAGGACCGGGAATTTCGGGAGGCTGTCAAGCGCTGTTTTCGAAAGTGACGGCAACGGGGTCCCGGCGCTGAGCCTGCGCGGTTCCAGGGAAAGGGAGTAGTTAATGGTGTCCTTTGCCATTGACCGGATGGAAACGGAGTGGCTGCCCGACCCAACGCTGTACGTTTTTTGCCAGGGCCCGGTGTCCACGGACAGGTCCATGAGCGAACCGTCTTCGGCTTCGGCCCGGAGGGTCCCCTCTTCGGATACGTTAAAAGGAACGGTCACGGTTTCATCAGGCCGCTGTGTCACGGGCAGCGGATCGATCAGGTCCAGAGGCAGGGAGCGAACCACGAGCCCTGTTCTTACCTCCGGCTGACGGTTCAGATACAGGGTGTACCAGAGATCGCGATTCAGGGAGGTACGGGGAAAACGGACAGACGCGCGGACCGGGAGCGAGGTCTTCCCCTTGCTCTTATCCAGGTCCAGCTTTCCCCATACCCAACTCACCCAGGACGCGGGACGGATGATCAGATCCATGATCCCTTTTTTCTCAGGCGAGACGGTCAGAACGTAGTAGCCGGCATCGAGGTCCCACGTGGATCCGGCAGGCAGCGATTTCGGCGATGTGTACTCCCGGGGTATTGACACCAGAAACGGCTCGATGCGAAAACGTGCCTCGACGCCCTGCGAGACGATCTGGTAAGGCCCTTTCGCGTTGATCTTGAGAAAGAGCGTGAGGGAATCCAGGAGATTCGCGCGGCGCGAATATCCCGTTGTCTGGTCCAGTTCGATCGTCTGCTCCGACAGGGGACGGGTCCGGTAGGTGTCGCTGCCCGATACCAGGAGCCCGGTCGCGTCCACCGAATCCTGAGGATGGCCGGAGTGAACGCTCGATATCCAGTAATCGCCGGTCCCCTGGAAGGAATAGGAATAATTCGATTCGAAATGCTGGAACACATAGGGCATTCCGGCCTCACCCGTGATGGTGACGATGTGCTTCGCGCTCTTATTCCCCTCTGTCTGCAGCTCGGCCACGGGAGGAGAGGAGTTCTTCTGAATGGTCTTCACCGGTCCATTGTTGCCAAAGGGATCGTCCCGGTTGATCCACCCGGCCTGCAGGGACAATTCCCGCGCTTCCGGCAGCTCGATCCTGAAGTAGGTGCTCGCTCCGGGAACGATAAAGCGGTCTATGCCAAAGGGACTTATCGAAAAACGCTTCCGGGTCGTCGAACCCAGCTCAGGAATGCCGGAGCGAAGGAAGAAGGGCTGATGACCGTTGTCCTCGGCCCAGGGCAAAGCCAGACCGCCGTAGGCCGTAAGAAGATACAGGCCCGGCTCAAGATCGACAACAAGACGGCAGAACCGCAGAGGCTGGCCTGTTTTCGGCTGTGCCGTTGTGATTGCCGGCGTCGCATCGACAAGCCATGCGCCGTCTTTCCATAAGCGGAGATCAGCCAGGCTCCGTCCCGCTGTTTCGAGGACCACGCGCCGACGCTCCTTGATCTCAAGCCAGTAGGACACCTGCTCGAAATCCTTGAGCTCGGTCTCGGTCAGTTTGTTTTCGATAAGCGCCGGCGGCTGCGGCCCATTCTTTTCCGTAAAGGGATGCGCTTCCAGGTGAGCGGTCCCGGATGCCTTGCCATGACCGTGGGTGACGACCTTGTAATCGCCCCGTTCCAGGAAGAGATCGAGCCTCCCATCACGCTCACCTGCGGCGCCGGAAATCGTCCCCGGGCCCGCCATGCGGTCTATGAGTTGCAGCCCCGTACCCTGGTCGCTCTTGACGGTAACCGAATAACGGCCGAATTTCGCGATCGTAAGAATGGATTCCTGGCGGCCCCGTGCAGGAAGATCGGATTTGTTCAAAACGATCGACGAGGCCGAGGATGCGGCCTGCAAATAAGCCGGGCATAATAAATTCAACAGAAGAAGAATCGGAACCAGAGAACCCAGAACGCAGAACCTTCGATGATCTGCCCGGCGATTCACTTTCATGGACATCCTCCCTCATGCGAATGTAAATAATTCATTCACGCCATCCATTCGTGCACGACACCCGCGGCTCGCACGCAGAACGAAGCGGATCGTTCGCAGAATGATAATATATAAGTATAGTGAAATCATGCGCCAAGATAAAGGAAAAAAACGGGGTATTTTGCGGGGAGTGAACTTCTGAGAGGCGAAACGCGCGCCTGCAACAATCTGTTTGAAGCGGGAAGCCTCTTCTTGCAGTTATCCACATACCCCAAAAATACCCTGCTGTCCGCCTTTACATTCCGAGCGATTTCTTATATAGTTTCCCCGTTATTCCAAATCCCCTTTGAAAGGAGTTATCTTTATGAAAAAGGCTTTGATCAGTTGTATGGTATTTATGCTGTTCCTGGCAGCAGGCGTCGTCCTGGCTCAGCAGGCGACTGCTCCGACTCCGACGTCCGCAACGCCCCCAGCCGCGGCGCCGGCAGCGCCGGCTGTAAAAGCCCCGGCCACGGCCCCCGTAACTCCCGCAGCCGCCCCAGCGCCGGCCGCTCCGGCGCCTGCCGCAAAAGCTGCGGCCCCGGCAACAAGTCTTACGATCTCGCGCATGGAAATCGCAGGCTCCGTCGAGAACCGCCAACCTGTCGGGATCGCTGCATCGTTCCCCGCGAGCCAGGAAAAGGTCTTCTGCTACGTGGAGTTGAAGGACGTGCCCAAGGACGCCGCTATCACCTTTGTCTGGACGCTCGGCGCGAATGAAATGGGCAAAGTATCCCAGCAGGTCAAGAAATCCGCGCGGTGGAGGACCTGGGCGAGCAAGTCCCTGGGCGGCATGAAGGGCGACTGGAAAGTGGACGTCCTGGACGAGGCGGGTGCGGTGCTCAAGTCGGCAGCGTTCAAAGTCGAATAACTTCACCGTAAAAGATCAGGCCGCCATCTTTTTTACTAAGTCGACACTGGCGAAGGACTGGTGAATACTCAGGGCGCAGGCATTGACCTGCGCCTTTTCTTTTGCTTTCCGGGTTTCGCCGATATCGGCTACTCGACGAGTTGGGTCCTCACTTTGCTGTGAGAAGTCCGACCGAGGTCGTCCACGGCCCGGACCACGAACTTCCCCACTTTCGGCGCCCAGAAGTAGGGCTTGCCGCTCATCGATTCACCGAGATATTCTTCATTTACAAACCAATGGACTATCCGCGAGTCGGCATCGGTGACAGCGGTGAGCGGTATACGCTCCTCGGCAAGATCGGATATCCGAAGACTATAGACCACCTCTTCCCGGGGCGATGTTATTCGCGGCCCGGCTCCTCTTGAAGCCGTCACGTCCATCCTGCAGCCTGGTTCGTAAGGCGGAGGCACACGACGCGGGATGCCCGCTTGCCGGAAGATCGCGAGAAGGTCGGACGGCCAGAACTCGTGCACTTCGGACCTGGTTCCCGTTGCACCGTCAGAACAGGCGCGCAGGCCCGTGCGCGAATTGACGAATATCCTTCGATGAACGTCGCATTTCGCTATGGGTGACTTACCGGGAATAAACCAGGTTGATACCCGCTGATTGCATTCAGGACCCGGCAGCCCGCCTGACAAAGCGCAGACCTCGACTTTGGTCAGGTTCAAGTCCGCGAGTCCCTTGCCGGGAAACTCACTGATCCCGGGGTCCTGGGATTTAAGCGAGTCGATGATCTCGAAGAAAAGCGGCGCGGCAGCTTCCCGCCCGATGAACGCGGGATTGCCTTCTCCGTCGAAGTTCCCGATCCAGACCGCGAGCACATAAGGCCCAACTATCCCCACTGACCATGCATCGCGGAACCCGAAGGAGGTTCCCGTCTTCCAGGAAACGGCGAGTTGGTCCCGTATCCAGTTCGCGCGAAAGCCCTGAAGCGGATTGGGATTGGTTGAAAGAATATCGAGGATCAGGTAACTCGCCTCTTTGCTCAGAAGCCGCGTCCCCTCTTCTTCTTTTTTGGACTTTAGGAACTTGAGCGATCTCAGCATGCCCCCGTTCGCAAGCATGGCGTAGAGCTGCGCCAGCTCCTCCATCGAAACCTCTGCGCTACCCAAGGCCAGGGACATGCCGTAAAAGGACTCATCGCGCATGCGCGTGATCCCGGCTTTCAGCAGAAACCCGTGCAGCCCCGGCGAAGCGAGACGCGATGCGATCTCGACAGCAGGGACGTTCCTGCTCTTGACCAGCGCATCACGCGCCTTGACGGGTCCCATGAAGTCATTGTCGAAATTCTCGGGATTATAGGCGCCGAAGCTCATAGGAGCGTCTTTCAGCATCGTCATGGGATGGATGAGTCCCTGGTCTATGCCCAAGCCATAGATGAATGGTTTGAGCGCGGACCCCGGAGAACGCTTCGCCCGGGCCCCGTTCACCTGGCCATAGATCTTCGCATCAAAGAAATCCGCGGAACCGATCAGCGATTTCACTTCAAGTGTCCGATGGTCCACAAGGAGGACCACGGCATTATTGATCCCCTTCTGCCGGTTCGCTTCGACATAGCTTTTCACATGCCGCTCGATGAGTTTCTGGAGCCTGAGATCGAGCGTCGTATGAAGCACCGGATCAAAGGGGTCAAGCTCACGCACTTCATTCGCGAAATGCGGGGCCAGGAACGGCAGGTCGGAAGTACGCTTAAGTATGATAGGCAGGTCCACGAAGGACTTCTGTTCCCTGTCCTTCGGATACTTCCCGAACCATTTGGCGAAGAGAACCTTGCGCGCCTGTTCGAGATTCGGGTGAGCGGTTAATCCCTCATCAGTCCGCGATCCCATTCGCTTCGCCGGGCTTTGCGGTATCACGCTCAAGGTGAGCGCGTCTGTGAGCGTGAGGTTGTCTGCGTTCTTATGGAAATAGATGAGGCTCGCAGCGCCGGCGCCCTCGATGTTCAGACCGTAGGGTACGAGGTTGAGATAGCCTTCGAGTATATCATTCTTGGAATACCGAAGCTCAAGCCAGACAGCAGCCAGGATCTGTGTTGTTTTGCCGGCGATCGTACGCGAATTGATATCGTACTTGATGCGAGCAAGCTGCATCGTGATCGTAGACCCGCCGATCTTCCGGTCCTTCTTGATATAAGTATGCCAGATCGCCCGGACCAGAGACGTCGGGCTCACACCCGGATGGAACCGGAACCACTTGTCCTCGTGCAGGAGCGTTGCGTTGACGAAGACCGGAGATATCGCCTTCAGCGGAAGCCACAAGCGGTACTTATCATCCCGCGATAGAGTTAAGCGAATGAGTTTCCCGCTTCGATCATAGATTGCCTGGGAGAAGCTGACGTCGGATTTGAGAGAGGGAGAGAGGAGGCGGAAAAGGAGGAAGATGATTAAGAGCGGGACTGCTATTCGTGCTACACGTTTCAACAATGCTTTTATGGAATTGTCAATCATATCATGGGTAAAGAAGCGACCCCTTTCGTCATCTTTGGAATGGCAATTTTCAAGCCTGACCCGCTATTTCCCCCTTATCACATAATGGACTCCAACCATGCCGGTACGATTTCTCTTGGACGGATTTTTGTGATGTCCTTTTGGCTTTCTACCGATTGGCTCGCCCTTTTTGGCAAGGTCACGTAAGCAGGCATCTCTAAATTTTAACTCTGCTTTGAGTGCCTTAGATTTTGAACCGTAGGCAGTATCGCTAAACGCCTTTTGAATTTTTGCGAACCGAAGTCTTACCCACCAGCCATAACTTGACCCGTAGTGTAATCGAGTTATGTATTTGTATATAAGATTCATCCTAAAGGTCCCATAGCAAATAGCGCACCATTTATCAAGAGAAAGGACACTCGGGACACAACGTCCCCGGGATGCCCCTGATTGAGAAAGACGACGGCGCTAGATCATTCCGTTCCAACGGTTTGGTAATGGTGCGGGTCATCGTGAGGACTACGCCGAGGATAATAATAAGCGGTATGAATACCACCGCCAGCATGCGCGGGTCTTTCTGGTCCGAGATCCACCCCTGCATCCCCTGACAATGCTGACAGCGCCGGGCGTCCTTGTGAATGGGCTGCTTGCAGTGGCGGCATTCTTTCGTTTCCATTTTACCTCCGAATACCTCAGAGATCGCTTAGGATATCATTTCCCGCGAAGTCGCCAAGGACGCCAAGGGAAGCCCTCGCCGATAAATAAAAAAGCCGGTCAAAGATGAATTCCTTCATTTCCAACCGGCTTCTTGCTGATACTTACGGTACTTTCCCTGCAGTCAGGCATACATTAAGCGCTGTCCTTTCGGCTCCGGAACGGGATCGCCGAATTCGCGCGCCGTATCGATCCAGAGACGAATCGCCTCCTTGGCGTTGGCAAGAGCCGATTCCTGCGTATCGCCATGGGCCATACACCCAGGCAATTCAGGCACCTCGGCGATGAAGACCTTGTCTTCCTCGCTCCAGTAAAGGATGATTTCATATTTATCCATTTGCTTCACCTCTTAATTTGTACCGAAGGATCACCGTCCGCACTTGGCGGGCTTGATACGCCTTTGCTTTGCTGCCGTCCCTTTGGAGGTTGATCCTTTCCTCCACACCCTGTTTTCTGAAAATATGATGACTGCCTCGCACGCGCGTTTGGAAGCCCAGCCGAATCAGTAGCTGGCACAATTCGTCAAAATCGATGTTGGCATCGGAATTTCCCAGCAGTATCTGCTCAAGCAGCTTTTCGTATTTGCCCATGTGATTTCATCCAATAACCGATGTTTTTAAACTATCATATTTCACTATTCAGTTCAAGCAGTTAATCGCCAGTTAGGGACGCGGTGTCCCATGTGTCATAAGGGTAGCGTTGCCTTCACTTTCGCACAATGACTATATTTCCATCTAGAACACAACGTTATAAAGTGCTGCCGCCTGCCTGCTCTTTAACTCAAGGGAGCGCAGCATCTCTATTCCAACTCGAACTCGACCATCACCCTGGCGGTGATCTTTATGGTCCCGTAGTTCGTCTGGCCACCGCTTAAGTCGCTTAATTCGCCTTTTTCCATGACATTCGCCGCATACGCCTTGGTCTCAAACCAGTTCTCCGTGCCCACTTCCTGGATTGAGTGGACCTTTCCGATCTTGGCGCCGAGCGCCTGGGCCATGAATTCGGCCTTTTTCTTCGCAGTAAGGAGCGCTTTCTCGAACTCCGTTTTTCTCAGATCGAACTCGTCGTTACGCTTGAAATCCGTGCTCTGAATGGTGATGTTCTTGTGCCCCGCCAGCGTCCGATACACGTCGGCCATTTTCGTGATGTCGTTCACGCTCACGTCCACGTAGCATTCCGCATAGTATCCCTTCAGGACGCGCGACTCCTTCTCCCAGTTGTATTCCGCGCCCTGCAGGACCAGGGACCTTTTGATGTCTTTGTCCGAAAGGCCGATCGCAATCAGTTCTTTGGCCAGTCTGGAGAGTTCTCCCGTCAGAGCTGCATGACTCTGGCTCATCTCCTTCTTTACGATCTTGACCGACAAGCTGACCTCCGCCCTCTGCGCCTCGATCATGTTCTCGGCCTTCCCGGAGACGGTTATCTTCCTGGTGTCCTTTGCCTCCTCAGCGGAAGAAGCGAAGAGCGGAAACATGATCATGAATGCAGCAAGCGCCGGCCCGATAATTCGCATATTCCCTCCTTTATGATCGGCCCGTATATTTCACGTAATATTTATACAGGTCATCTGCATATTTCAGAACGTTCGAAAGTTTTGACCTTCTTTTTTCGTCTTTGAGGGACCCTATAATGGCGCGGGCCTTATCAAGGCTTTGCTTCGCGCTCTCGACTTTTCCGGAAAGCAGGTGGTACTCCGACAAGGTCATGTATAACACGGCCCGGTCAGGCATATCTCCCGGTTTCTCGATCTCCTTTATCAAGAGGTCCCTTCCGAGCTCGTCGTTTCCAGGATCCCCGTCAAGAAGGTAATAATCCGCCAGGTTGTTCACCGACATCTTTTTCAGATCAGCGTCGCTTTTTGGCTCATGGACGTATTGTTTTTTCACAAGCTTGTTCTCGGCGAAATAGAAAAACGTCGCATAGGCGTCTTTCTCGTCGTCGCCCGACACGACCTGTTTGGTCTGGGCATTGTAGTTTGAAATGATCCACAGGCTGGGCTTTCCCTCTTTTGGAGTGATATCCGAACGTAATGTGACCCTCAGGGTCCCCCCTGATCCTTTATATTTGTCTACCTGGAGCTGGACAACGTTTCTCTTCTTCAGATTATCGATGATCATGAAGATCACTTTTTCAATGTCGCCTTCACCCAGCCGGTCGTTGACGTCCAGGGCCCGTATCACGTTCATATAGACATAATAGACGGAGTAGAAGTCATTGGCTTTGTAAGCGACGTTCTTATCGCTCTTATCGACGTAGACCCGGTAATCGCCGCTCTGTAAGGAAGGCCGTGAGGCGGTGAGGAATAAGCCGGCAAGGATAACTAATAATGTGGATATTTTTCTCATGAATACCTCCGGACATTCAGCCCTGATCGGAGCTGAAAGAAGATTTTCAATCGACTTCC
Organism: uncultured Nitrospiraceae bacterium; assembly: GCA_964364055.1. Taxonomy (GTDB): domain Bacteria; phylum Nitrospirota; class UBA9217; order UBA9217; family UBA9217; genus JAAXXJ01. The sequence goes on from CAYILT010000004.1 coordinate 24,463, forward strand.
GCGGTCAGGAATGCACTAGCTGACTCCAAGGGTAACAGACAAAGTCCAACGGTACAGACCTGGTCCTCAGTATCTCGCCTGTTTGTGTCTTAGCGCCAAAGAGGGGCAGGTATTCTTTGATCCCTGAACAATGCTCAATTCTGAAAATCCTGGACAATAACAGTGACCGTGCCCATTTGCGAAACAGTATAGAGCTTTTTTATTCCCAGGTACTCCACCTCTATATGCTCGCTAAATTCGTTGTCGGTGCTCCATTCGATGATCTGGCTATCACCTTTCTGGATCGTAACTTTTCCCAACCATTCAGAAGTCCACCAAATGTAGTCCCAGTCGTACCTGACGGTGATCGAAGCGTCGGTAGAGTTGACCACATCGACGCTATAAAAGTAGTTCTGGCTCGACTCGCCTCCGCAGGAGGAAAGCACAAGCAGGGGAACAACTATGAATGCCGCAAGCAGTTTCTTTCGATTTTCCATGGGCATCTGCTAATCCCATCTCCCCTTCGCCCTTACCCTCTCCACCAAGACCTCGGCCTTCTTGATCTCATCAGGCCTTGCCGGTGTCTCGGCCACGATCCGGAACCGTTTTGTCTCACGGCCCGGCATCCCGGAGCTGTCCATGCTTTGCACAAAGCTGTCGATGATCTTGTTGTCCTGACCAAGGAGATTCACCCGGAGGCAGGTTTGCCCGGTTTCAGCGGCGGATGCGTTCGACACCTCGCCGTACACGAAGATGCGATCACCCTTGGGAGTGTTCCCGAACCGGTACGATACATTCGCTATCGACAACGAAGATTTGCTTATTTCGCTCCGTTCCAAGGGCTTGGTCACAGCCCTTGACATCCAAAACATTCCGGCAAGAAAGATCAGGAGCGGCACAAAGACCACCACCCACATCCGCGGGTCTTTCTGGTCCGAGATCCATCCCTGCATCCCCTGGCAATGCTGGCAGCGCCGGGCGTCCTTGTGTATGGGCTGCTTGCAGTGGCGGCAATCTTTTGTTTCCATCAATAACCTCCAGATATCTCAGACGTAACTACTCAGGTCCGTCTCGCGCAAAGCCGCAAAGCGCGCAAAGAAAACCATCACCGAGAAAGAAAAAGCCGGCCAAAGATGAATTCCTTCATTTTCAACCGGCTTCGTACTGATGTTCTTGATGAGAGGCGACTCTGGGCGCTGCGCTCCCGATTCTGCTACAGAAACTCAACAACATTCTTCATTTCTTCAGCCGTCAATAGTTCCGCGTAAAGAGCCAATCGCTTGATGCACTCGCCGATGCTCAGCTTGTTCATTTCCACGAAAATGACGCCCCAATGCTCCTTTCCTTCCGCTGTCAACGCAGTCGCGATTTCTAGAAAGTGATGGTCGTGAGTAAAGAAGACCGCCTGGCTGTCCACAGCATAATGAAACTGATCTCTGTCCGTAGCGCCTGTCATCTTCTTTTCCAGAGCAGAGAACGCGTGAACGCCGCGCCTCTTCAGCCCCTCCGCTACTCGAACATCGACGTTTTCATCGGTGTAGATCTTTAATCTTGCCAATCTTCTTCTCCAGAACGGAGGGATGAAGTCTCTTGAGCGTTTCTACTTTTTTCAGAGCGTCTTTCCACGTTTTGTCCATCTCGTGCTTATGCTCGTAATAATATGAAAGCGCGTCGTGGACCTGGGGAAGAGTGAGGTGAGGGAACGCAATGATTATGTCCTCGGGCGCCATTCCCATTATTTCATATCGGACGGCAATATCCAGGACCCGTATACCGGTGGACGAAATGACCGGCTCTCCATCCCGTATTTTTTTATTTGCGCTGATATAGGGATGCCGGATTTCCTTGACTGCTGTAGTCATGAGCATTTACCTCCAAAATCAGAATATTACATATACCCTAAAAAGGCAAGGTAAAATGCCATTTTGGGGACGTCCAGCATATCAGATCACTTTCCTTTATCCTGCTGTTTCTCCTCTTTCTTCTCCTCCACCACCATCGTCCCCGGCAGGGTCCTTGCCCGTACTGCCCGGTTGTACATGGACTCGGCGAACGCCGGCGGGATCACGTACTTGCCCTTGTTCGTCGCTTTGATTCGGTATACGAACTCCAGTGCGGAGTCGCCCACACTCCCGAAGAGCACCACCCGGTCTTCCCGAATGTCGAAAAAGTCGGGCTGCCAGGTGGAGGCGGCCGCGCCGATGGGAGAATCCTTTTTGGGGAATCCTTTTTGGGGACGTTGATACGCAACGAGCTTAAGCTAACCCCATCTCCCCTATGTCCGAATCCGCTCCACAACGACCTCGGCCTTTTTAATCTCCTCCGGCCTTGCCGGCGTCTCGGCTATGAGCAGAAAGCGCTCTTAATGACTTTTCAGAAGATGAAAAACAGCCATACTGATCAACATTAATATAATGTTGGCGACCAAAAGTACAAATTGCCAGCGTTTCGGCTTGGCCCGGTCGTCGAGGTTCGGTATGCGCCGCAGCTCCCGCATGCCGACAAGGGCAAGGACCATGATGACCATGAGGCCGCCATAGATCATCGTTATGGTGGGCTTCTGTCCTGACAGAAAATGCGCACCGACGCCGAGACAGCCGATTGAAAGGACTAGAGCGGCAGACATCGTAAGAACCATTTTCTGCCTTGAATACGGCGTGACCGGTTTCCATGTGCCCAGCAGACGCTCCACCTCCTCCAGGCCATTGAGGCTGAGCGGTATCATGATGAACTTTCTCCAGTCCCTCGCCTTTACCACGATATCACCGGTAAAAGATTTCTGTATGACCTTTATCTCGTCCCTGTTGATCCTGATGTCCGGATAATGCGACTGCTGTTTGAGTAGGTAATCTTCGCCGATGGTCAATATATACGTAGACCAGACCTCCCGGAACCTCCGGAGGCTCCGGGAAAAGACGACAACCCCAATAATAATAACTGTAACTGCTATAAGACCAAAGGCCACGTAATCCCTTCCGCTCGCCGGTTTCACGAGAAACCCAACGCTCAGAAGGACGATGGCAAGGGAAATGCAGCCACCGAGAAGAACTCTCTTCTGAATGGTCCTGTACCCTTCTGGTTTCACTCCATAGGTGTTCATATTGCTTCACCAGTTGCGTCCTAGGCATACAGCATCTTTGACTCGCCTTCCCCTCGCTTTGCATCGACCTACCACGACTTCCGCCTCATTGGATCATCTACTTTTCAAATACGTTCATTATTTATCTTTGTCAAGGATAACGTTACATTAATTAAGAGGGATTGCCGCAACGTCAATAAGGAATCGTTCGCTCAACCAACGCCTCGCTCATCTCTTTACCGGCCTTCCGGTATCCCTCAGTCAGTTCATTGTCTTTCTCCTTCGGCATTTTATCTTCACGGGCCTTGATCTCCTGTTTGAGCATTGAGAACAGCACGTCCGATCCTTCCCGATTCAGGAGCGGCGAGATGGCGATGGTGTCGCCTACCCGCACTACGACCGGCACTATGAACGGTTCCGAACGAAAGCCTTCCTGGTATGGCAGGCCGATACGCCTGTTTCCGAGGATAGTGAGACCCCCTGCCGCTGACCGGTTTACATTGGACAGCGAGATGACCTCACGCACGCTCATTGTATCCGACGCTTTGAGGAACCATACATGACTGTCCGAGGCGCCCTCATCGTCCGCGTAAGCGCTGTATAGGACGATGCCCTGATCGTTCCCCCGGAGCGGCACGAACGAGGCATCATAGATATTAAGGTACTCGAGATGGTACTTCTGCGTCGGCAGGCGGTAGTTCTGAACGACCGGTTTGCCGTCCCTGCTCAGCGTGACGAGGTATTCGTCAGGCCCTTCCGTTTCCTTTCGCTTCACCAGGAGCCGGTATCCTCCCTCCTTCTTCTCGAATACCACTTCCTCTATTTTCTCCTTCGATGCCCGTTGCTCGTGACCGTGACCCTTGAATAACGGCACAACGAACGAGACGATCAGCCCATACATGATCAATGAGAGTGTAAGCGCGCCAATGCTGAAAATGACCACCTTGAGTATTTTCCACAGTTTCGTCACATTCCCTCCTCACAGAATAAACTTTCACCGCAAAGTCGCCCCCGCTCCGTTTCAAATGGCATAGGTTGCAGGACGGAGAATGCGCGCAAAGGAAGACCCTCATCGAAAAACAAAAAGCCGGTCAAAGATGAATTCCTTCATTTCCAACCGGCTTCGTGCTGATGTGTGCGCTGACGCGTCATACCCTGCGCTTGACCTCTAAAACATTATCCTTTCACTAACGCCTGCCTATCCTCAGTCATCCATGCGGGGAGCGGTTCCCCTGTTGCTTTATGATAAAGCGTTTCCGGCGCTATATCCAAACCATCAGGCCGGCACAAAACGCCTAATTCCTTGTTGATAGAGAAACGTTTGAAATAAGACAGATCGGAAAACCGCCCGAACACACCGCCCTTCTTCACATAACTCGAAAAATTAAACGTGCCTTTCCTGCCATTTTCAAATACCAACTCCAACAGGTAACCGTCGATATATTTTGCTTCAACGAGATCGTACATGACCATCCACCCTAAGCTCTGCTACCACAATCATCAAACCTATTTGCCTTTTCGCCGGATTTTCCCGTGCAGTGTTTTGACAGCGTGCAACATTTCAGGGACCTTGCGTTTAACGATGTCCCATAGTATCTGATCGTCTATGCCGAAATAAGCATGGGCTATGATGTCCCGTAGGCCCGCGGCCTTGCGCCATTCTATTTCCGGCATCGTGACGCGCGCCGTATCAGGAATGTTTTTGGAAGCTTCTCCAATTATCTCCAAATTCCGCACGACTGCGTCATAGGTTTTCGTATCCGTTGTGAATTGCTCGAAAGACATCCCCTCCGTGTAAAGAACGATCTTCCCGCAGGCATCCAGGATGTCCTCGATATACAATTCCCAATCACGCGACAAGGAGTGCCTCTTTCTCGATGATGGGTCGCATGCGAGGTTTCAGAGCATGACGAGTGACGAGATCCACTTTTTTCCGCAGAAGTTCCTCAAGATGAAACTTCAGGTCCATGAACTGGTCGAAATTCGGCGTCTGCTCGAATTCCACAAGGATATCCACGTCGCTGCCCGGTCTCTCATCGCCGCGGGCCACCGAACCGAATACCGACAAGTTCCTGACCCCATAGCGAGATTGCAGAACCGGCAAATTTTCCTTAAGCGCGGACATTACGTCGCTCTGACGCATAAAAAGCCTCCTCGAACGATGTCGCATTCTCCGAAAACAAAGTGGGTCGTTTCTTTTCCCTTGACGTCATCGGAGGTTCCACCATAACTTCAGATTATTACAAGTACAGTGAAAAGGCAAGATAAAACGCCTTTTGGGCGACTCGAACCCCTCACCCCAGCCCTCTCCCACAATGGGGAGAGGGCGAAGTGGAGTTCACTTGCCTTTCGGTTCATTCTTCTCTTCCTTCTTCTTTTCTTCCACCACCATCGTCCCCGGCAACGTCCTCGCCCGTACTGCCCGGTTATACATGGACTCGGCGAAGGCCGGCGGGATCACGTACTTACCTTTGTTCGTAGCCTTGATTCGGTACACGAACTCCTGTGCAGAGTCGCCCACACTCCCGAAGAGCACCACCCGGTCTTCCCGGATGTCCACGAAGTCCGGCTGCCAAGTGGAGGCGGCTGTGCCGATGGGAGAATCCCATTTTTTCCCGGACCGGCTTTCACCGGACCGTTCTTCTCCACGTTCTCCTTCTCCGTCCCCTTCCTCGCCCCTCTGCTCCTGCGCCTGTGAAGGCTTTGACGCGGGCCGCGATTTTTCGATCACCACGTCGAACCCGCCGGGCAGAAGATCGACTATCGCCACGTTGCTGTGATACCCGGACTTGACAGACCGCATCTTGAAGTGCACCTCTATCTCCGAACCGAGAGCTGTTGACGTGATCACCTTGCCTTTGAGGTCCCGATACTCGCGCTGGACCTCGATCCCGTCCTTGATCTCCTTTTGCGGAAGCGACTTGTCAAATCCCGCCATGGTAATCTGGTAGAACGTGGGGTATCCGCTTGTACTTTCGATCCGCACTTTCTTTGCTTCACCCGAAAAAGCGACCTTGGGGAAAAGCCCCTTTGGTTTTACAAGGTCCTTTACCGCCTTTTCAAGGATTTCCTTGAAGTTGATCTCAGCAACCGCCTTCTCGCCCACTGCCTCTGCATAGGCGTCCATGGCCAGGATCGCATAGGCTGACGTGATGGTGTTGAAGCTGTTGTCCGATATTCCGCTCACGATGCACTGCATGCACACTATGTCCCCTTCGGAGAACTTCTTGAACCGCTCGGGGAAGTGTTTCCCCAGGATATAGAGATGCTGCGAGTCCTGGGCCAGGCTGTCATAGTAATTGTCATAATCAGCTTCAACGCGCTGGCCCATCTTCATGCCCGAGATGAGGTCATCGGCCTTTGAATCAAGCTTGAGCAGCTTATAGGTCGCCGCAAGATAGGAGGCGGTGAGGTCCTTCTTCCACTTCTTCGTCTCTTTGGTCTTGTCAAGCTGCTCGCGCATGGCATCCACGTAGTCCGTCGTAACTGCGCCATTTCTCGTCATGACATAGATCGCATAGGCTCGGGAACGTGCTTTCGCGAGCGTTTCGCTCCCCCCTCCGGCCAGGGTCTTGAGATACCCGATCCCGCGCTCCATGAGTTCCTGCGGCACCGCAAAGCCCCGCTCCTTGGCCTCGGTCAGGAAGTGCATGGTATAGATGCTCGCATAGTCCGAGACGTGGGAGTTGGCCGCCCAGAACCCGAAGGCGCCGTCGGCATTCTGGCGGGCGCGCAGCACACTGATCGTCTTTTCCAGGTTTTCCCCCGCCTTCTTGTGCGTGAAGCCGAATTCCGGTCTGTTCTTGAGCACAATGGCCGGGAAAGCCTGGCTTACGAGCTGCTCCGTGCACAAATAAGGGAACTTCTCGAGATATGCGACCAGGCCATGGGCCAAACCGAGCGGTATGGGCGATGCGGAGGCGTCCAGGGTCCGGAACTCGGGATGCATGGTCCGTTTCACCTCCACGTCCGTTTTCCCGGATTTGAAGAACCCGCTCTTTACGTCTGTCATGTACGGAATCGGTGGCCTGACGCTTGCCTCGATGGAATAGGAGGTCTTCTTCCCGCCGAGCGACGCCGTAAAGGTGAAGCGGCCGGATCCCAGGATATCTTTCGCTTTGACCTTAAAGGACGCGCTCTCCTCCCTGCCTTCGGCTATCTTCAGGGAACGCTGTCCCTTATCCAGAACTTCCAGGTGCTCCGATGTTGAAAGATCGAGGTTCACTGCCGCGTCCTTGCCTGAACCTTCAACATTGTTGGCAACGGAGACAGTCACCGTGAATTCATCACCCGGCGCGACAAAGGTCGGCACGTTCGGGCTCAGGACGAAATAGCCGCGCACGGCTGATCTCTTCTGGTTCGCGCCTATCGCGTCGGGGGCCACCGCTACTGCCATGACTCGTATCGTGCCGTTGAAGTAATCGGGCACCTGGTAAACCAGCTCCCGCATCGCTGTATCGATGTTCACAATGCCCGACCAGTAGACCACGGGCTTATCGCGCTTGCGCTTGAACGGGTTCAGGTTTTGGCCGAGGCCCCTGCCCCCTTCGTCCCCGCCTGCGGCCGAGAGCATGCGGACGATCGAGTTCTCGGGCATGATGAGATCGAGTATCTGCGCCGTCTTCACTTCCAGGGCGCGCTTCCTGAAGAAGTGCGACAGGGGATCGGGCGTCGTGTAACGGGCTACCTGGAGGATACCCTCATCCACGGCATAGACCACGGCTTTTCCGGTTTTGTTTCCCTTGTAGCGTATCTTGAACGGTTCTCCGGGCCGTGCGAGCTCGGGTGTGTCGATATCGATCTTGATGGTCCTTTTCTCGCGGCTCACCGAGAACGGCATCACGCCGTAGCTCAAGGGGCTCATGAATATTTCCTTGGAGTCGAGGCCGCGGACAAAGGAGACGTTCACGTATCCGTTCCCCTCGAAGGTGGCGGGAACGCGTATCTTCTGGACGGAGTTCGTTGCAGTCGTTTTAAACCACTTTGTCGCATATACCCGGTCCCGCTCGATAGTGATGAGCCCCGCCCCGGTGTAGGGAGCGCGGATCTGGAGCTCGATCTCCTCGCCGGGCGTGTAGTCCGATTTGTTCAGCTTGATCAATAGCTCGGCGTTCTTCTCCAGGCTTCGGGTAAGGTTACCCATGCCGGCAACGCTGAAGGCCGCGCGGCTGAGCTCTGTTTTTTTGTCATCCCGTACGATCAGGAGAAAATCTCCCGGGTTATTTGTCGGCAGACGTAACTTCGTGCCCTGCTCGGAAAGAGACAGGTCCGCCGTACTGACCGGGATTTCCCTCTTGATGGATTGATACTTGTAAACACCGCTCGACTGTTTGGTCAGGACCGAGACATAGCGTTCTTCGATGATCTGGGCTTTAAGTCCCTTGACCCCGATCTTCTTGAGCGACGGGTCGATCGCGATCAGGTCCACGGTCCTGCTGCTGCCCTTGTGGATGTACGTGAGGTCCCCGTCTGCCTTGTAGCCCACGAGATAGGAGAGCGGCGAGACAAGGACCGTGCTCGTCGAGCCGACGCTTCGGCCCCCTTCGAGTTCATAGCCTTCTGCCGCGAAGGTGAGACGGTAGGTGGCCTTGTCGTAACGGCCCAGGTTGAGGTCGAGCTCCGCGTCGCCTTTTTCGTTCGTGACCGCGTCGGGAAGCGACTCCACAAAGCTTTTTTCCGATTTCGCCGGATCGAAGAAGATGTAGTCATGGTACTGTTTGAAGGACGGCGAGGCCGGCTCGAGCGTCACCTCGGCTGCAATGCGGTGATTGACCGCCGGCGTACCGTAAAGATTCATGAGATTCACTAATCCCTTGAGGCCCGCGGGCGCGACCCAGCCTTCTCTGCGTTCTTGAGAAAGCTTCGTAGTTATTTTCAAGCGGTCGGGAAGAAACTCCTCCACGCGCACCGATGCCGTTCCCAGGAGTGAGCCCCGCTTGTTGTCCTTCACGATGTAGAGGTTCGTCGTGTACTTGCCCGTAGGCGACGTGTCCTCGGTCTGGTATTTGATCTCCTCGAATCCCGAGGACGTGAGGCTGATCTTCCGGCGCTTCACCTCCAGCCCGCGGGAGTCCATGACCGATGCTTCGAGAGGGATCCCTGCCAGCGCCCGCGTCCAGTTCGCGGACTTGACGATGATGCCGATAGGGAACTCGTCTCCAGGCCGGTAGATGCCCCTGTCCGAGAAGAGGTAGGCGTCCAGCCGGTCCGCAGCGCCTTCGGTCACCACGCCGCCGATGTCAAAACGCGAGAAGTTGAGCTTTCGTTCGCTCCGTTCATAGGGCAGGAAGGAAATATCGCTTCCCTTTCGCACAAGGTAGACCGTGGGAGCTTTTTCATGGTCGAAATCGGTCAGCTTCGGGAACTGCGCCCGGCCCTCCGCATCAGTGCTCGTCCCGAACACGGACACGCCGTTCTTGCCCAGGATATCGACCCGGGCCCCGGACACAGGGTGCCCGGTCTGGATGGACTGGACAAAGACGTCATGGGTCTGGTCGGCGTTGTCTTTCACCAGCACGCCCAGGTCCGTGATCAGGATCAGTCGTTTATCTCTCTTCCCGGTTGTTTTCTTGTTCTTCGGGTCCCAGCTTTCCACCTTCAGGAAGAACATGCCCCGGTTCGTCTCTTTCTCGGTCTTGAGGTACCGGGAGAAGTCGAAGGTCGTGTATTGGGCCTTGCCGAGCTCCTTCTGACCGAACTCACGGACCTCGGTGAAGCGCTCGGAGATGTTCTCCTCGTTGAACTCGTAGTTCAGGAATTCCGGGCTCTTGATGTCGCCCCGGGTCTGGGTCACGAGATGATTGATGTCATCGGGGACGACGCGGCCGAGCTCGAACCGGACCGCATCGATGTCCCTCGCGAACACGGAGATCCGTTTTTCCCCGCGCAGGCTCAGGATCGACCCGCCGGCCATGAGGCCCAGTTCCTGCGGAAGATCGGGCACGCGCTGGATCGTATCGAACTCCCTGGCAAGAAGATAGCCACCGAAGGACTTGATCCCTTTGTTCACTTTTATATAAAGATATTTTCCCGGAGGCGCCGAGTACTTGAAGCTGTGGAGCTCGGCATACTCCCGGTCCCGGGGCAGCGGTTTGAGCTTCACCGGCGAAGACAGCTTCAGGATCTCAGGTCCGATCCTGGAAGGGTCGGACCATTCAGACCACTTGTAGTCCTTCTTCCCCTCCTGCTTCTGGATCGGCGGCAGGTCCTTCGGCAGGACGAAGACGGAAAGGTTTTTCACCATTTCCGCCTCCTGCACTCCCGCTGTGGTGTTCACCACCAGCACCTGCTCGGGCTCGTACCGCTCGTTCCGCACGAGGGAAAGTTCGGCCGAAGCGACCTTAAGTAATGTATATTTTCCCGGGATCGCGATGTCCCGCTCGATCTTCGTGCCCGTCGACGGTCCTCCGCGCTCGGCGCGCACCCCTGAATCGATCGCGAGGGTCATTGTCGTGTCTTTCTCGGGTATGTCAAGGGGCTTGGACTGGATAGAGGCCGCTCCCTTGTACTTGTCGTAGGACACCGTGAAGGGATAGCCTTTGCCGCCTATGCCCAATATTCCCGTCTTCTGGTCGGCCCGCTCCAGCTTGACCCGCTTCTCGAAGTCGACAGGGTCCACGGGATGGGTGAACGTGATCGTGGCGATGACCTTCTTTATCTTCGGGTCCTCGGGGTCCTGGTAGAACTCGGCGTTTGTCAGCTCGGCCGCGAAGCGGGGCGTCTGAAAGGAGTAGGAATGCGTGGAAAGCTTGACATGGTCCGGAAACAGCGACTTGTCCATGCGAACCGTGTATTCCGTGCCGGGCAGCCAGTCCGTTTTCGGCCGGAAGACGAGGGCCTTGTCGCTGCTCCACGTCCAGTCGCCCTCGATGGCGGGTGCTATCGAGATGCCCTGGGTGAGGGACTTGCCTATCAGGTCGAGACGGGCCGCGGAACCGCTGAACTGAACGCGGACCGGGTCGGGTTTCAGGACGTCCTCGAGCTTCGTCAGTTCCGGCGTCGTGCCGGAGACCCTGATCATCCCGCGACGGTGTGCTGCATACCACATGAGCAGTGCGAAGATGACAAATATGACAGCGAGAACTTTGACGAGCCGCATGAAGTTGATGCCAGGCTTTTGGCCGGATGGTTTAGTCTGCAAGCGACGCTGCTCGATGTACGCTCGAATCGCTTCCTTGACAATCTTATTCTTGGCCTTGATGTGTGATGAAAAGTTCCTGAGAAAATCGAACCACGGCGGAGGCGACCAGGAAAACGACCCGAAAAGCTTTGAAAAGATGCCGAGCACTCCCTTGAACAATGCGCCGATGATTTTCACTCTCAACCTCCCCGTGGCTTGAATAGATGCCTAGTACCCCGTCAACGAAAAGTGCATGAAGTCCTTCTGTTTCCCGGCGATCTCCCCGCCCCACCGGAAGCCCGCCCGCTTGAACAGTGATACGATTTCACCGTTCCTTTCGAGCGTACCCGGCGTGCCGGGATGCCACTCTCCACCGCGATTCAGACGGCACTGCGGACCGAATTCGATGCAGTTGTCATAAAGCCCGTTCTGCTCCGGGTTGATGTCGATCGCCGTGCCGAAGGAATGGTTGCTGAATCCTGTCCGGTTTCCCTGCGCGTCCACCGGGCCGCGGGACTTGATCACGCGGTAGCCTATGACGGTGTGCAGCGGAGTACCGGACCGCAGAAGGTCATGGACAACAGTGCGCACCCGTGATGCCAGCCGGTGGCAGACGGAAAAAGGCTGAAGCGGCGGGATGTCCACGAGAATCTGATCTTCGCTGCAGACCGTGCAGCCGGTCGCGTTATCCGTCTCGGCAGGACTTAGGTCATCGTACGGATGTCGAACCTTCTTTGCCTGCGCGCTGCTTCTCAGGTTCACGTTCCAGACCTGCATCTCATAAGTGCATTCGGCCGGCAAAGGCCGTTCTCCTGCCTGAGTCAGGATAGAGCCAGAAAGAATACAGACGACGATGGAAACCGCAAGGCATAGAATTTTCATGAGAATGAGTGCAATACAGCGCACAAGTAACCAAAAGCATAGTGAAATCAGACGGTAAGATAAAGAGAAAAAGCAGGGTATTTTTAGGGTATGCGCGGTGGCTCGAATACACTTCAGACTGTAACTATGCGGCGTCGAACGCAGAGAGTCAGAGCGTTGAGTGCATAATGCCGGGGACCCCCTCAGGTAGAGTAGAGAGCTGGTCGCTTTGACCAGCCCTCCCTCATCAAACCGGGCAGGGGTCAGGGGCAGGTGAAGCGGACACGGGGACACGGGGGTCAGGGATCAGAGCACCGTTCACATCCTCATGCAATACTGACATGCAACCGCTTCCCCAACGCCCCGGCAACGCGCTCCAACGTCGACAGCTTGATGTCCTCGGCGTGGTTTTCTATCCGTGATATCGCGGTCTTCTTGGTTTTGAGCCTCCGGGCGAGCTCTTCCTGTGTCATCCCCGCTGACTCGCGCGCCTCACGGAGGAGCACGCCGACCTTGAACTGCTCATATCCCTGATCATAGTCTTTGGCGAATTTTTTATCTTTATTCTTTCTGTTGCTAACATACTGTTTGAGGTCGCTCATGGTCTATCTCCTTTTCAAATACTCTCTTCGATACGCTTCTGCCCGTTCTATTTCCTGCTTCGGAGTCTTTTGGCTCTTCTTCGAAAATCCGTGGGTCAGCACCACGACGAAATTATCGACAAAAAAGCAAAGCAGGCGATAGGAATTGGAGCCGAACTGCACCCTGCATTCCCATATTTCCTCCGTGTTGACCAGCTTCTTGAAATAGGATGCGGGAACACGATCCAGGTCCTCCAGAAGCTTCAACACCCAGGTTATTTTCTGCGCCGACTTGGCAGGAAGCGAATCTAGAAACTCCTGGATCGGGCATTTCCCGTCAGTAGTTCTGAAGAATTTGACTGTCGTCATGTTAACCTACATGTTAACCTTTGTCAAGGGTTTCTACGGATCTTGAACAACAAAATGTCAGCATTAATAAAATCGATGGCCGGGGGTTGCTTCGTTTCAGCTTGTTGAATAAGGCTTACATTGCAGGTTAATTCGTCATCCCCGTGGAATCGGGGATCCAGTAACATTCTGAAAACCCTGGATTCCCGCCGGAGCCTGCCACAGCATGACGTAAGCAGGGGCGGTAATGATGAAAATTGCGGAACAAATCGTTTTTCGACAGTCTGGTTACCCATGAGAACCCCGTGCTTCAGAACACCTCAGGGTGGGTGTGCATTACCGTCTATCATTTTCCCAGACAAACTCTACTGCATCTTCCGTATCCTTACCTCGATCCCCTTCCGGTCATTCATCAACGCAGTCAACTTCGCAATGTCCGTGTCGCCTGTGTGATAAGGATAGAGGACCTTGGGCTGGATCATGGCCGCGGCGTCGGCGACCATCTCCGGCGTCATGGTGTACGGAAGGTTCATCGGCAGGAATGCGATGTCGATATTCTTGAATTCCTTCATCTCGGGGATGTTCTCCGTGTCGCCTGCCACATAGACTCGCTTGTCGCCAAAGGTGATGAGGTAGCCGTTCCCAGAGCCTTTGGGATGATAGGGCTGCCCGTTCTCGCGCTTGCCTACTATATTATATGCCGGGACAGCCTCGATCGTCAGTCCGTCGATGGTCTTCTTGTCCCCGTTCTTCATGACAGTCCCGCCGCTGACCTGTGCCGCACAGGTTTCGGTCAGGACCACCTTGGTACTATCCGTACGTATCTTCTCCAGAGCAGGCGCGTCAAGATGGTCGCGATGTTCATGGGTTATCAGCACGATATCGGCCTTGGAAAGTTTTGAATAGTCCGCAAGCTTGCTGAAGGGATCGACGTGGATGACCTTGCCGCCGAAGGAGAACATCAGCGAACCGTGGCCGATGAAGGTGATCGTGAGGTCGCCCGAGGAGGTCTTGATGATGTCCGATTGGAATTGTTCCTGGCCATGCGCAGAGGATGCCAGGATCATGCTGAAGACTATAAGCGAGATACACAGCCTGTTCATATCGTCCCTCCTTGTCATTTCCCCGAGCTATCAGAGACAACTCCTGGCTTTTTCTTCCTGTGATTACGGACATACAGGACAATGATGACCGCGCTCACAATGATCACACCGATCACCGCCTGGTGGGAATACTGCATGATCAGTTCCTGATTCGCGCCGATGAAGTAGCCGATCCAGGTCAGGATCGTGACCCAGATGCCCGCTCCGGCAAGCGTGTACAGCGTGAACTTGACATGGTTCATGCCGGCAAGCCCGGCCGGGAGCGAGATGAGGTGCCGGACGACGGGCAGGAGCCTGCCGATGAAGGTCGATATCTCGCCGTGGTCCTTGAAATACCGTTCCACCTTGGCGAACTTTTCCTCGGTGATCCAGACGTATTTGCCATATTTTAGCAGCAGCGGCCTGCCGAGATAGTGAGCGGCATAGTAGTTCGCATAGGCGCCTACGAGGCTTCCCGCAGTGCCCATAAAGATCGCGATCCAGATATTCATCTTGCCCTGTGCGGCCAGATAACCGGCAGGCGGCATGACGAGTTCGCTCGGCACGGGGATGACCGAGCTTTCCATGGCCATGAGCAGAAAGATGCCCGGATAGCCCAGGGCGCCGATCGTGTTCAACAGCCAGTCGATCAGTGCATGCATTGGTCTTGTTCCCTTCTTGATATCTGATTTACCACGGAGGCTCGAAGGAACCCTAAAACAATTCTTTCTGTCCGCAGATTTCGCAGATTAACACAGATTAAATCAGGTTGTGGCCTGCGGCCATGGGATCTACGAATAATGGCTTGCTTTATCCGTGTCAATCCGTGGCGAAAAATGGGTCTCAGTATTGTCCGTGTCCCAGAGGTGCAATTCATTACGTTTTACGTCTTGCGGTCTTTTCCATTCCGCATTCCGCAATCCGCAATTGAGATTATTTTTCCTCGATGATCCCGACGTCCCTGAGCATATGGTCGTCGTCGCGCCAGCCCTTTTTCACCTTCACCCAGAGCTGGAGGAAGACCTTCACGCCGAGAAGTTTCTCCGCGTCCAGTCGCGCCCGGGTGCCGATCTCCTTCAACAGCGCACCGTTCTTTCCGATGACGATGCCCTTCTGCGAATCCCGGTCGACGTAGATCATGGCATGGATGGTCGTGAGGTTCGGCTCTTCCTTCATCTGCTCTATCACCACCGCAGTGGAGTAAGGGATCTCCTCTTTGGTAAGTTCAAAGATCTTTTCGCGGATGATCTCGGTAACGACGAAGCGCTCGGGCTGATCGGTAAGCTGGTCATCGGGAAAATATTTCGGCCCCTTGGGCAGCCGCTTCAGGAGCGCGTCCAGCAGGCCCCCGAGATCCTGTTTCAGGGCGGAGACAGGGATGATCTCGGCAAAGGGGTAGAGGCCGCTAAGCTCCTGCATGAGCGGCAGAAGCCGTTCCTTCGCGATGAGATCCACCTTGTTGATGACCAGGAATACCGGGGTCTTTATTTTGGCAAGCGTATCGATGATGAACTTGTCGCCCGCGCCGGGTCGCTCTGTCGCCTCCACCAGCAGCATGATCACATCGACCTCGCCGTAGGTCCCGAGGGCGGTTTTCACCATGATCTCGTTCATCTTGTGAAGCGGCTTGTGGATACCCGGTGTGTCGAGGAACACCAGCTGTGCGTCAGGCAGCGTGAGGATCCCCCGGATCCGGTTCCGGGTGGTCTGCGGTTTGTCGGAGATGATCGATATCTTCTCGCCCAGGAGACAGTTCATGAGCGTTGATTTGCCCACGTTCGGCCTGCCGATGATGGCGATGAAACCTGATTTGAAGTTCTTCGCGTCGTTCATGGCGGTAGAATACCCGAAATCGGCTTTCTGCGCAAGGAAAAGCATCCACCACAAAGACACAGAGGCATGGAACGAAGACCTTATCAACCACGGATGACCAAAAGGAGGCGCCTCCCGGCGACACAGTACAAACAAAACAGTATCCATGGATTCCATGGCAGCAGGCGACCGGTAGATTTAATCTGCGAAAATCTGTGTAATCTGCGGATGGAAAGAATTGATTTAGGGTTCCTCCGTGTCTCCGTGCCTCCGTGGCAATAATTGCAGTTCTCTTTGGTCAAATATCAATTGACAATCTCCCGACGTTATCGGTATTATCAACCTACTTATGACCGACCAGACCATCATCCGCGAGCGAATCCTCAAGCTCAAGAAGGACCTGAATGCCATCATCCTGGCCCATAATTACCAGCGACCGGAGGTCCAGGACATCGCCGATATAACCGGCGACTCCCTTGAACTCTCCCGCGCCGCTGCGCGGACGGACTTCAAGGTCATTGTGTTCTGCGGCGTCCACTTCATGGCCGAAAGCGCTTCGATCCTCTCTCCCGACAAGACGGTACTGCTGCCCGAGATCACCGCGGGCTGTCCCATGGCCGACATGGTGACCGTGGAAGGCCCGCGAAAGACCCGCCGTGAGCTGTTCACGGACAAGCTCGGCATCCACTTCGAGTTCTCCGACACCTTCACGCTGAGGGACATGAAACAAAAATATCCCGGCGTTCCTGTTGTCGCCTATGTGAACACCTCTGCCGCAGTCAAGGCCGAAAGCGACATCTGCTGCACCTCGTCGAACGTCGTAAAAGTAGTGGAGTCCCTGAAAGAGGACACCATCATCTGCATCCCCGACCGGAACCTCTCGGCCTATGCGGCAAAGCGGACAAAGAAGAAGATCATCTCCTGGGATGGGTTCTGCAACGTGCACCACGCCCATCTCGACATCGAGGACGTGAAAAGGGCAAAGACAGAGCATCCCAATGCCCTGCTCGTCATCCACCCCGAGTGCCCGCCGGAGATACAGGACCTGGCCGACCACATCACCAGCACCTCGGGCATGCTCAGGTATTGCAAGGAATCAAGCCATAAAGAATTCATTATCGGGACCGAGGAGGGAATCCTCCACCGCCTCCGCAAGGAAAATCCGGGCAAGCAGTTCTTCATCCTGTCCAAAGAGATGGTCTGTCCGAACATGAAGCGCACCAAACTCGACAGCGTCCTTGCTGCCATGGAAAAGATGCAGTACGTGATAAAAGTTCCCGAGAACATCCGCATTCCGGCCAAGCGGGCGCTGGACAGGATGCTGGAAATCCAGTAAAACTATTTTGCCACGAAGACACCAAGACACGAAGATGAGATATTGCTTTTCTTAGTGCCTTCGTGACTTAGTGGCATGCTTAAATCATAAGGGTTTCGATTCATGCAAACAGCAATTCTCATACTATTAGCATTAACGGTCCTGATCCTCGTCTGGCTTGTCCTTCAGTCCCAGAAGAAGACATCCGACCCGACCATCCCCCTCCTCCAGCAGGAGGTGCAGTCCCTGCGCGGCCAGCTCTCGGACGCCATGCTGCGGAACCAGGAGAACGTGAACCAGCAGCTGGCCTCCATCACCAGCCAGGTGAACACCCAACTCGGTCAGGTCACCCAGCAGCTGCAAAAATCCACCGGAGACCTTAACTCCCGATTGGACAACGCGGCCCGGGTCGTATCGGACGTAAGCAAAGGGCTCGGCAGCCTGGGTGAGGCAACGAAGAAGGTCTTCGAGGTGGGCAAGGACATCGCGAGCCTGCAGGAGATCCTTCGCTCGCCCAAGCTGCGCGGCGGCCTGGGCGAGCTGTTCCTGGGCGACCTCCTGGCCCAAATTCTCCCGCCCGCCCACTTTACCCTGCAGCATCGGTATAAGAGCGGCGAGGTCGTGGACGCCGTCATCCGGCTCGGCCACCACCTTGTGCCCGTGGACGCAAAATTCCCCCTTGAGAACTTCAAACGGGTGATCGAGGTATCATCGGAAGAGGAGCAACGGGCGGCAAAGCGGAAATTCCTGGCCGACGTGAAGAAGCACATCGACGCCATCGCGGGAAAATACATCCTGCCGGACGAGGGGACCTTCGACTTCGCCCTCATGTACATCCCGGCGGAGAACGTTTATTACGAGCTGATCATCAAGGACG
>CAYILT010000005.1:0-33175 GCA_964364055.1 uncultured Nitrospiraceae bacterium
CCGGAGCGGCCCTACGAAATTATTGGGCACCCGTCTTGGCCTAAGGAAGCGTCCCACGGGGGCGACCGCGCACTGTCCGAGGCCGCGGAATCAAGAATGCCCTTCACTCCTGCCCCTCTCCCTCGAGGGGAGAGGGTGCTTAATTACCGGGCGAGCGGACGTGGCCCACCCCACCCAGCCTCCCCTTAACAAGGGGAGGTGCGGAGGGGTCCGTTCAGGACGCGAAGGGGATGTGCAAAAAATAAATCACAACGGCTGAACGATGAGTTGCCCAAAAAAATACGATCATGATCGATCAGAAAGCTGATCCTCGATGTTCAGAGGAGGTTTACTAACCTACTCTGAGAGGAGAAGACCCAATGATGTTAAGATAATATCCTCTCCTTAGAACTGAGCAAGAACGACCGCTGTTGATGCTGGGATGGGCCTCAGGAGGTGGTTCGGCAGGAGAACAGAACGCCGCTGAGAGTATTGGCAACGAGCAATTAGATCCAGGAAGTAACAAGTTCTCCTGCCTTTTCTATATTGCAGAAGAAACACATTTCCCTTCACCTTCCGCAAAACGGCGGAAAAACCACTGCTTGATCCCTTCTACCGCTAATAGATAGAAAAACACCAGGCCGGCCAGGACCGCATAGAACGATAATGGCGGGGGCACGAACCCGAAGTACCCGCCAAGCGGTGTGAACGGAAGTCCGATTGCAAGGCATACGACCGAAAGAGAGCACAGCGTAAGCCAGAGGTTCGGACGGCTTTTGAGCGGATTACGGCGGGTGCGGATGATGAAAATGACGAGCACCTGCGTTGCCATTGACTCGATAAACCAGCCGGTATGAAAAAGCTTCTCTCCGGCATGAAACATGTGCAGCATGATGTAAAAGGTCAGGAAGTCGAAAGCCGAGCTCACCGGCCCCACGGACAGCATGAAGTTGCGGATGAAGTCCATGTTCCAATGCCGGGGTTGGGTGAGATATTCTTCATCGACACTGTCGAGCGGAATAGGGATCTCCGAGAAATCATAAAGGAGATTGTTCAAAAGGATCTGCACCGGCAGCATGGGAAGAAAGGGCAGGAAGAGGGTTGCCCCGGCCATGCTGAACATGTTCCCGAAATTTGAGCTCGTTCCCATCATGATGTATTTCATGATGTTGCCGAAGGTGCGCCGGCCTTCCATGACCCCTTCGTGGAGCACATTCAGATCCTGCTCCAGAAGGATCATCTCCGCCGCGCTTTTTGCCACGTCCACAGCGCTGTCCACGGAAATGCCGATGTCCGCTGAATGGAGCGATGGCGCGTCATTGATGCCGTCGCCCATATACCCGACGACCCTGCCCCGCTGCTTTAATGCAAGGATGACCCGGTTTTTTTGCGCGGGGTTGACCCGGCAAAAGAGATTCACATTCTCTACGACGGCCGAGAGTGCGTGGTCATCCATGCCTTGCATTTCCGCTCCGGTCAATATACCGGTTATGGGCAGGCCGAGCTTCTCACAGATATGCCGGGTCACCAGCTCATTGTCGCCGGTCACGACCTTGACCGCCACTCCCGCTTGCGTGAGTTTGGCTAATGCCGCTTGCGCGCTCTTTTTCGGCGGATCGAGAAAAGCGGCGAACCCCGCAAAGACCAGCGCTGTCTCATCATCGATCACGGCATGTTGTTCAGTTTGTTCTACTCGCTTCCAGGCAACACCGAGCACGCGGAAGCCGTCACGCGCAAAGGTTTCCGAGAGCTTCTGTATCCCGGCCAGGCCGGCTTTGTCCAGTTCTTTAAGATCCGTTTCCCCGTTTTCCTCATAATGGGTCGAGAGACGGAGGATGTCCTCTGGAGCGCCTTTTACGACAAGGAGCCTTTTTGGCCCGTTATCAACGATCACGGAAATCCGACGCCGCTCAAAATCGAACGGGACCTCGTCGATCTTCTTCCAGGCTGCTATCTCGATCTCTTTGTGCTCGAGAATGGCGTCATCCATCGGGCTCCGCAGCCCCGATTCAAAGAAGCTGTTCAGGTATGCAAGTTCAAGAACACGACTGCTGTCCCGGCCAAGACCGTCCACGTGGCGCTCCAGATGGATACGGGCCTCGGTGAGCGTGCCGGTCTTGTCCGTACACAGCACATCCATGCTCCCCAGGTTGTGGATGGATTCAAGCCGCTTTACGATCACCTTCTTCTTTGCCATGCGCATGGCGCCGCGTGCCAGGGTCACGGAAACGATCATAGGCAGGAGCTCGGGGGTGAGTCCCACCGCAAGAGCCACCGCAAAAAGGAAGGATTCGAGCCAGGGCCGGTGGAAAAAGGCATTGGCCAGGACAACAAAGAGTACCAGCAGGATCGTAAACCGCATGATCAGGAGTCCGAAGCGCTGGGTGCCCTGTTCAAAAGAGGTGGGAGGCGCCTTTGTGGTGAGCGTATCGGAGATCTCGCCCAAAGAGGTGTTCGGGCCGGTGCGGCAGATGAGCACCATGGCAGAGCCGCTGACCACCGACGTGCCCATGAACACGGAGTTCTTTGCATCGGCCATATCCTGCCCCGCGTCAGGCAGATCACGCTGAAACTTTTCAACGGGATAGGATTCGCCGGTCAGGAGCGCCTGTTTCACAAAGAAATCCTTTGCCACAAGCACTCGTCCATCGCCGGATATCAGGTCGCCTGCGGAAAGAGACACCATATCCCCGGGCACCAGCGATGCCGCGGGAATATCGCTGCTCTTTCCGTCACGCAGCGCCTGAACGCGGAGCGCCACTGACTGGCGCAATTCTTCGGCTGCCTTGCCTGCGCGGTGCTCCTGGATAAAATCCAGGGTCACGCTCATGACAACAATGGCGCTGATGATCAGAAAGCTGGTCACATCGCCGGTGAAGGCGGAGACAGCGCTGGCGATGAGGAGGATGATGACCAGGGGGTTTTTGAATCTGGCGAGGAACTGAAGAACCAGCGCGCGCTTTTGCGGCGGCCGCAGCATATTCGGGCCGAACTGCTTCAGCCGGTCTGCCGCCTCGCTGCTCGTGAGACCTGCGGAGGTCGCGTTCAACTGTTTGAGGAGTTCAGGAACGGATTGCTGCCAGAAAACTATTTCCGCCTTTGATGGGGAAATCGTCATAAAGCGTTCCTTTCAAATATTGAGGGGCATGAAGCGTCTGACGAAGCAGTCAATCAGGGATAGAGATACCGAAATACACTGCGGGGAAAGCATGTGACGCCATTCATTACTATAGCAAACGCATTTATATTGATACACGTTCTGAGGAGTCAATTCATTTTAAATCCCCCTTAATCCCCCTTTTTCAAAGGGGGAGATCCTCTTTATTCCCCTCTTTGGCAAAGAGGGGTTGGGGGAGATTTATGTAACATGAATTGATGCGTTTGCATTATTTCCCCGCGTGTTTACGTTTTTGTCTTGATTGGTATAAGATCAAGGACAGATACACTACGAACCTGCATAAGTTGTTCTCACCTCTTTGTAATAAGATCGTCGCGCTTCAGATAAAGTGACGGCAAAATTAGTGTTTTCCCATTTTCCCGCTTCGTTCCAATAGAACGTAAATTCCACAGTCCCGCCAGCGGAAATATGCTTTGTCAAAAGGTCGGCACAATGGACCCCGAGCCCGGTATTCTTTGTCGGTGTGTCGTGCATTGTGCGCCAGCCATCATCACTCCAGTGCACCGTCGCTGACATCAGGGTCTCCAGGCGCAGCGTCTTGCCCGGCGCTATGGTGCGGCACTTGTGATTGAACCGCCAGATAGCATAAGGAGATCCGGTCTTTTTCACCTGGTATCGCTGTATGGTCTGAGGCGGTGTATCAAACACGCGTCCCTCGCGCAGGGACCGTCTCAGTTTCACGTACTCGGCATGGGCCCAGACCAGGGGCATGGCAGAGCCCGAAGGCTTGCCGAAAAAGAGTTCCTTGTTCGGGATGTCAGGGCCGTCCCAGACCTGCTCGGACAGCATTCCCCCCTCATTGGCAAAAGCCTCGAACGTCTGGAGCAGTTTCTCTGCCTGGTCTTGGCGTCCGGCCGCAAGCTCATAATGCGCCCGTTCACCCGTGAGCAGCGGCCAGACCCTTCCGATGCCTGTGCCGTCGAAAGCGGAACCATCAGCATGTTCACCGTAACCGTCGTCATTATACCGGTGCCAGGCAGGGCCGTGAGGTGTCTCCACCTTCAAAAGGGCGTCAATGACCTGCACGGTGTTTACGATGCGCGGATCGTCGGCTGCACGCAAGCCGAAGCGGACCAGGGCCAGGGCATCGGGGCTCACGATGTGAACGGCAGGCTCGGCGCTCTGTCCCGGTGGCCGGTTCTTGATCGGTACGAACCCCGCTGCCGGAGATGCCGCATCAGCTTCTTCCGGCGGGGCGATGCGAACGTAGTAGCCTTCAACTCTCGTGCGCTTTGCCAGCTCAGTGCCCGTCACGTAGACCCAGCGTTCGATGTTCGCATTCCAGGAATCGGCGGTTTCACGGAGGTATGCGGCAACGCCGGGCTCATTATTCGTCTCGGCAAGATCAGCTGCAACCAGGAGCGCCGCGATCTCGACGGCAAGAGTAAAGGGTGAGTAGCCCGCATCCTCCTCCCAGCGATCCTGCTGCGTCACCGGTCCGTTCCGCACGAGAAAACTTGCCGCCCGCTTTACCATGGGCCAGAGCGTGGTTAGATCGCCCTTGCCCAGCGCATTCTCCCTCCGGGCGAGGTCTACAAGCAGGATCGGGAACGCGGTCTCATCCATCTGGATGCCGTTCCAGTACGGTGCACCGTCGAGCCACATGTTCTGTGGCCAGTGTCCGTCCGCTTCCTGCGTGACCTGAAGATAGTGAAGCACACGATGGACATCTTCCCGCGCCCCTGCGGCAAGGAGCCCTCCCGCTGATTCAACGAGGTCGCGCGGCCACGCAAGGTGGTATCCGCCGAGGTCGTCATCGCCTTTGGAAAAACCCCAGGGAATGGCAAGGCTGGCGATCAAGCCGCCGGAAAATCGTTTTGACTCGTGGGTCCGGAGGACCGACGTGCTTACCCGGAACAGATTATGGTTGTCCGTCTTGCCTTTGTCTATGATCGGCAACGTCTGTTGCCAAGCCTGCCACTCCCTTGTGTACAGGCTCTGCGCTGACTCGAATCCGTCGTAGAGGCTTGCCAGGGCACGGTTCCCTGCTTCACTGAAATTGCTTCCGAAACCGAGGGCGAGCAGGAACGTGCCGTCTGCCGCAGCGATGTCAACTTCACCGGCTATGGCCACATTGCCGTTCTCTGCGCGGGTGTATTCCCAGGACATGAACTTATGACGCATAAGGTCCTGCCATGTATCGGATACTCCAACAAAGCCGACGGAGCGCTTGATCCACGCCGCCGAACATGCCAGGGCCAGGGCACTGCCGTTGCGCTCCGCAAAGAGCATGGGCACGCCCTTGTAGTCGCCGACCCACGCGGTATTCCCGGCACCGTGATTCCCGAGATGCGGCGCGAGGAGGACGTAAAGGTGATAATCATCCATCTTTCCCTGAAGAGCGGTGAAACGTGTCTGCTGGAGTACAACATCCCTTCGGGGATCAGCGATGACGTCCTTTTCGATCCGGTATCGCCCGTCCCGTGAAGCGTTCACAAAATGGTAGGCCGGAACGCCGTCAAAGGGATAGGTCACGGTGGATACGGTATGCCTCTTCTCCTCGGAAAAAAAATCCTTTCCGTCGGTGATGATGAGACCCAGATCGCGTGTACACGCCTGGTCCACGCGGGGATAATAGATCTCGTTCAGGATGCCGTGACTGATCGTGAACCAGACGCGGCTCGCAGGGGAGAGCGACGTGCCCACGCCGATCTTGGCGCTCGAAGTCCAGCGGGCTGGACTGCCCGGCCATCCGGGCGCGTATATCGGTTCGGTCATTGTTCTCCTCCGTCTCTGTTATGCCGGGGTTGCGGCTTTAATCCCCTGTGGCGTCATAATCAATTTCTCCCTGTAGTCCTAAGATGGTATGATGCCGCCTTTAAAATCCGAGTCCGGCAGCATATGCTCTTTCCGTGCCTCTCTTTAGTCTTCGGAGGACGTAACATGAGCGCAGCCTGGCAGTGCGATTAGGCTCAACAAGACATCCGAGCGGAATCTATGCCGCATCATCTCTTCTTCCCGTTTTCTTACGGTGCGCGATCCATTTCACGAGGAAATATGCTGAAGCAAGGATAGCGACTGCAGAAGATCCGAGTATAAAATCGTATCGTAATTGAGCGGACATCCTGCCCCATTCTTCGCCGAAAAAATAACCTACCGATATAAACGTAAGGCTCCACAGAAAACCGCCCGTAAAAGCAAAAAGGGCAAACACGGGAAACGCGAGCTTAGATGCTCCGGCGGTCAGCGCCGTAAGATGACGAATCCCGGGGATAAAGTAACCGAACAACAGGACCCACTTCCCAAAGCGACCAAACCAGGTACGAACCTTGATGATTCTTTCTTCCGTGAGATGAAGGTACGTGCCGTATTTCCCGATCAGATAGGTCCCGCCGATGCGTCCCAGACCGTAGCTTAGCGTGATCCCACACGCTGTGCCGAAAAAAGCCGCGGCAAAAGCGGGAAGAAGCATTAGGTCTCCTTTGAAGGAAAGATAACCTGCAAATGTTACCAGTGTCTCATCGGGCACCGGGACCCCCAAAATCCCGACCATAAGCAATAAGAATATCGTTATGTACCCGTAGTGCGTAACCCATTGGAGGATCAGCTCGCTCATGAGCTTAACAGTCCGCCGGAACGACGGCGTTCATGATAACATCGCCGGAAACATTACCGATACGGCTTATATCCTGAGGTATCATCAATTGTGCGGTCGTAATGCCGCCGTCTTCCACCCTATTCTCTTCCCTCCTGCTGTCTGTCGTCCGGGCGATGTCGGAAAAACCTTTCCTGATTTTGACATTTCACCCGACATAAAACACCACTCTTAATCCTCTCCGAGGTCAAATTTCATCGCAAGGAAACCCATGATATCCTTGAGCGTTATAATGCCGACCAACCGTTCTGCATCTACAACCATGAGCCGGCTGTTGCCCGTTCTGTTCATGATCGACAGGGCCTTTATTACATCCACCCGGGGCCCGATGGCATTTTCGGGTGAACACTTGGTGAGAGATTCTCCAACAATACGGGACTGCCACTGTCCCCGGGGAATTTCTTTTACCTGACGGGTGGTGATGCATCCAAGGAGCTTTCCGTTCTGAACAACGGGATACATCTTATAGTGGTAGGAATAGATATATTCTTCCACGAGGTCCTTTATGGAGAGAGAAGGCGGCGCCGTGACAGGGTCTTTTTTCATGAAGTGCTCCACCGTCTCTCCTTCGAGGGCCTTGCGGATCAACACTTGCTGATAGGACGACTGGGCGGCGCCCCGTAAAAAAAATCCGATCATGACCTGCCAGATGCCGCCGATGATATTTCCAAGAAGTACATTGAATGCGCCGAAGAAAACGAGTGCGATGCCGAACCCCGACCCGATCTGCGACGCTATGCGCGTTGCCCAACGGAGATTCTTCTTCCATCTCCAGAGAATTGATCGCAATACCCGCCCCCCGTCAAGGGGATAGGCGGGCAATAAATTGAAGCCGGCGAGTATGAGGTTGATGACCGCCAGATAGCCGATGACCCCGGAAACCGGTACCGGTAAGTCTACGAACCGGGTGAAGACTGCGAACAATATGAGCCCAAGCAGGATGCTGGACAGCGGTCCTGCAATGGCCATTAAAAACTCGGCCTTCGCGCTCGGGGGCTCGTCTTCCATTTCAGCAACGCCGCCGAAAATGAAGAGCGTGATACCTTTCATGGGCAGTCCGAACCGTTTGGCGACAAGGGAGTGAGAAAGCTCATGGAACACGATCGAGCCAAAGAGGCCGAGCGCACCGGCAACCCCCATCCACCAGTAGGTCGCCTCCGGAAGGGCCTTATAATGACCGGGGAAAATGCCTTTGGCGAGAGACCAGGTGATAAGAAACCCAAGGACCAGCCAGCTCATATCCATACGCACCTCGAATCCCAGGAGCTTAAACAGCGTAATACGTTTTCCGAACATAGCGCACCTCCGAATCTTATGCGGTTAAGTGAAATATCATCTGCCCATCTCGCGGGGATGTTTAGCGGCCCGCCAGTGCGCCTCGATGTCTTCAAGGCTCCGTCCCTTTGTTTCAGGCACCAAGACATAAGCGAATATCCAGGCCCCGATGCCGACGAGGCCGTACAACCAGAACGTTCCCGGCCGCCCCATGAACTGAATAAGGGTAAGAAAGGTGAGGGCAACGAGCAGGTTCGCGCCCCAGTTGGCAACGGTGGCGATGCTCATGGCCAGGCCCCGGATCTTCACGGGATAGATCTCCGATATCAGCAGCCAGAAGACCGGTCCCAGGCCCACGGCAAAGGAACCAACATAGAGCATCAGGCTTCCGGCGGCAACCCATCTCAGGACAGTCAGGTGAGGAAACAGAAAGGCCGTGCCGAGGACTCCCAGACTGACGACCATGCCGGCCATGCCGATCAGCAGCAACGGCCGTCTTCCCACGCGGTCCAGGAGCAGCAATGCCACCACGGTCATCAATACGTTGATCACACCAACGCCCGTTGTTGCCAGGATGGCGATTGATGCGGATGCGAACCCCGCGGATTGAAATATGGTAGGCGCATAGTAGATGACTGTGTTGATGCCCGTCACCTGCTGGAACAAGGCCAAGCCGATGCCGACGATCATTGCCGGCCTGAGTGAGGGGCTTGACAGCTCAGACCAGTTGCCGCTCTGCTGTGCGGAGCTTTGCCGGATGTCCTGAACTTCATCGTCAACAGCTGCTGTTCCGCGGATACGCTGAAGCACGGAGCGCCCCTTGTCTACAAGCCCGTGGCTCACGAGCCAGCGCGGACTCTCGGGCATGCACACCATGCCTATGCCCAGCAAGGCTGACGGAACCGCGGCCAGACCAAACATCCAGCGCCACCCCCGTGTGCCGGACAAGGCATAGTCCACGAGGTACGCGATCACGATCCCGCTGGTGAGCGCGATCTGGTTGAACGAGACGAACCGGCCGCGCAGGGTGACGGGAGATATTTCTGAAATGTAGAGCGGCGTTGTGAAGGAGGCCACGCCGATGGCGATGCCGACGATGACCCGGCCGATGATCAGCCAGGTGATCGTGGGCGCCAGGGCCGTGCCGACAGCGCCCAGGGCAAAGAGGGCCGCTGTCACTATGAGTACGATGCGACGTCCGAAGCGGTCGGTCAATGCTCCACCCGCAAATGCTCCAATCATTGCTCCCAGCACCACGGAGCTGACAACGACCTCGATAAGAGTCGGCGAGAGCGCGAAGTCCTGCTGAATAAAGAGGATGGCGCCTGAGATGACGCCGGTGTCGTAGCCGAAGAGCATGCCGCCGAGCGCTGAGATCGCTGCGGCGATGTAGACGAATCGGCTCGAATTGGCTTGCTGACCCGTACCAGCTGTGTGAGATATGGTCATATTCCCCATTCCAGTACAACCTTGATTTCATTCTCATCGTGGCGTCCAAGAGCCGCCAGAAAATCGGTGTGTGGATAACGATTCGTGATCAGACGGTCCAGATGGTCGCCCCATTGCAGGTGGGCTGCCATGAGGTCGGCCACGGCCATCTGGTAATGGTCCCGGCTGGCATTTACGCTGCCCACCATCACTCGGTTGCCCAGCACCAGTCTGCTGATGAGCTCCGAGCCCGCGATCTCGATCGGCCGGTGGCCTCCTGGAATGCCAGTGAGTACATAGACACCATTAAGGGCAAGGGCGTCAAGAAGGTTGAACTCCAGCGCAGCGATCCCCGTGGCCTCAATGATCAGTTCCATCGGTCCCAGCACGTCATTCACCCGATTCGCCGGAACCTGCCTGGCATCCACGTATTGCCCGCCGATAGCGGTCAGCCATTGCGCACGGCCGGAAGCAACATCCACGATATCCAGGCCGAAAACCTTCGCCCCGCGCAGCCGCAGGGCGAGCGCAGTCAGCAACCCGATAGGGCCGAGCCCGGCCACCAGGCAATGCCGACCCTGGAGCCAGTCAGGCGTAGCCAGCGCATCGGGGAGGCGGGCGAACTGCAAACGCACTGCCTCGTCGATCGCCTTCTCGGCCACGGACAGCGGTTCGGTCAGCACCCCGGTCCGCTCCAGCTCCCGGGGAATGCGGACCACGTACTGTTCCTTGTCCACCACGTATTCCGTCTGATACCCGTCCTCACCCCAGATGCCGCGCTCTTTATACTCGCCGGTCCTGCACATGTCCGAGCGGTTCATAGCGCAGGGCAAACATCTTCCGCATCCCCGGCGTACGGTGAAGACGGCAAAGTCACCCTGTTTCACTCGTTGTACTGACTTCCCGATTTCAACCACCTGGCCGAACATTTCATGGCCGATGACGAGGTCCTTTTGGCCCGGCGGAGCAAGCGCGCGGCCCCCTGTCGCTTCCTCGCGGTCCGTGCCGCAGATACCGACCCGCACTATCCGTATTTTTACATCATCTGGTGATGTGATGGACGGTTCCGGTCGATCAACCAGCCGAAGGGCCGAGGCGCCGGGGACAACTGCTATCGCTTTCATAGACTCAATCTCTTTCCCGAAGGTTATTTCTTATCCGTGAACAACTACTTGTATTCTTTTAGCTCTTTTTTTTCCTGCTTTTCTTCCTTCTTTTCAGAACTGCATCCGCAGGCCGAAAAGATAAGACTACTCAATTCATCGCCGGAGTAGCCCCCTCCCGGACCGTCACACGTTATTCCTTCGCCTTCGATGAACATACAGGATATCGGCAGCCCATTGTTCGAGCACCGGCCCTTGATCCCCTTGTAATCGCCGATTTGAACATTTTGCTTATCCTGTATGGAGCACGCGCTCGTAACGCCGTGACAGAATAACACTGCCATACTGAATCCAATGACCGCGAGTTTCATATCAGCCCCTCTTCGTAACGACTTTTCTTTGATATGTCATTTTTAAATTATTGCTAAAGAAAACACTCTCATCCGCGGTAATGCTCCTGGCCTTATTTATAATCCGAATCTTCCGAATAAATAATATTTCTTTGTACGTGCTGCACATTCACGGGGTTATTTCCATGTAGCCGGATTTTTCGAAATCAACCACAGCACCAATACCGGAAACCACGATACGGCTAAAAGGAAAGATGTCTTCCGGTTTATA
Source organism: uncultured Nitrospiraceae bacterium (assembly GCA_964364055.1). Taxonomy (GTDB): domain Bacteria; phylum Nitrospirota; class UBA9217; order UBA9217; family UBA9217; genus JAAXXJ01. The sequence continues at coordinate 11,180 of CAYILT010000005.1, forward strand.
GCCTTTCAATATCATGGCCACATGACACTCATACATTTTCACACCGCCTCTATACATGGCTTCAATCATTGCCTTGTTGGGATTGCCTTTAGGATGAGGCTGCTTCACTTTAAGATCATACGCCTCATCAGTCAGCAGAAACTGGGCGCCATCGGCTCTGAAAACCATAATGATCTCATAGTCTTTTCCGGACTTCATGCCGAGGGTGGTATATTGATCATAAAGGTTTTTGGCCGCCATGACCTGTTTGCTGATACCGTTTGGAACTGTGTCCGAATAATTGACCTGGATCACCACTTTAATCCCGGTTTGATTGATAATCTCCAGCGCCGGCCTGGTATTTTCTGTTGTCACATCACCGGGTTCCGCACAAACAGCAGTTTGAGCGCCCGGCAGTAACAGGGCAAAAAAACCAAAGGCCGCCATTGCAGCAAAGCTCATTTTCCTCTTCATAATTCTCCTCCCTTGTTTGGAATAGCGCGCTCCATGAACGCGCTGGCGATGCTCTTCTGGGGCAGTACCTGCTGCCCTGCAGGAACAAGTAAAAACCGGAAACGCGGATTTCCATCGCCTCCCCTCGATGGTTCAGCGTTCCTATCCTTCCTTTGCCGGACGTTGAGCAGACGGAACGAAGCCGGTGAGAACGCCGGCGATGATGGGCAAAGCCACCAGGGAATTAAGGGCCGTATGAATGCCGAAGACATCGGCAATATACCCGGTAATCAGTACGCCGATACCGCCCACTCCCAGCGCAAAACCGATCATGAGTCCCGACGCCATTCCTACATGCTTCGACATCGTCTCCTGTATCATGACGAGGGTCACGGAGAACGACGCCATGATCGTAAATCCGAAGAGGAAGAAAAAGACCAGGGCAGCGCCGCCCGTTGCGTTGAGAAACAGGTACAGCAGCGGCGCCGACAGCAGCAGCGAGGCCATCGTGACCTCCTTTCTGCCGAATTTGTCGGAGAGCCATCCGCCTGCCAGCTGCCCCGCAACGCCGGCAAGCAGCATGATGGTTAGATACGTATTGGAGCGCAGCACGGAATTTCCGCGGTGCACGAAGTAGCTGGGGATGTAACTCAGGACGGAGAAGTATATCCAGGACCGGAGAATCGCCACGATCAGAATCGGGGTCGCGGGCAAAAAGTCCTTCAGGGTCAAGGGCGCTGATTCCTTTGCCTTCATGGGGCCACAGGACAGGGAGCATCGCCATATGTAGATCCCCATAAGTAGCCCCGGAATGACCATGGCGAGCATGCCCCGCATTCCCATGGTCGCGGTAAGCAGCCCCACGAGAAGCGGACCGGCGGCAAAGCCGAGATTGCCCCCGACCAGGAAGATGGACATGAGCTTCCCCCTGGTGCGGGAAGACAGCTGCGATATCACCGCCGAGGCATGAGGGTGAAACATGGCTGGGCCGAGCCCGGCAAGCGTTACGAGAACAAGGACAAGGTAGTAGTGATGAACGACGCCGAGCAGTCCCATGAATATTCCCGCCATCATGAGCCCCAGAGCGGCCATCCGCTGGATGCCGTACCGGTCGATCGCAAACCCGAACAGGGGCTGGGCAATGGAAGAGGTGATGGTAAAAAAAGTCACCGCTAGACCGGCATGAGCAAAGGTGAGTCCGAAGGTGGCGACCAGGACCGGAATGAGGGGCGGCAGCGTATTCACGTAGAGGTCATCGACCAGGTGCCCTAGCGTGAATATCGCGAGGATCGCTTTGTCGGACATGCGTTGGTTGGTATTTTTCGACATCTGTTGCCTCTCCTGCTGCCTGTCAATAAGTATGCCTCATTTGTTCAGCAAGGCTGCCGGGAGGAAGCGTTTCGTAAAAGATATTTCCAAAGTCCGGGTGCCTTTGACGAAAAGCATTGAGAATATCCTCCATCACCATCCACTGGTTGCCGTTCAGAAAGACAATGAGATCTGCACTACACGGATCTCCATGCAGATCCAAAACATTATCCACCGGCGGCACGGTTAATCCGAGCTCTCCTGTGCTATGGTCCGGCATAACCCCACCTTTCCTTTCTCGCCTGTTCATGGTTTCACATACGCATAGCCTTCGTGCTGTTTCTTTATGATCTCGGTTATCCCGGCAGGCACTACCGTGACAAAAAGCGGCATATTTTCCTCGCGTATGCAAACAGATCCTGCCGCACACATCCTTTTCAACGAGTTTCTGCATGCGAGGAATTTTACACCCTTTTCAGAAAAGCTTTTCATCTTCTCAACCTTAGCAGCATCGGCATAAACAGCAACAGCGTGTCCGTTGGCAAGCGCAATGGCGTCTACAGCGCCCTCTCCGGCGTCGGCTAAGAGATTTGTAATATTGCCGAGGGCGACATCCCATCGCTCAACTTCGTTGACGTGAAATACGACTTTCAAGGTGCCCATACCGTTCTCCTCACGACGTGTATTTTAATGGCAGCATCTCCCCCCGTTTTCCAAGTTGCCTTCATAGATGCCCGTCACAGCAAAGGCATCCTCCTCCTCCTTCTCCTCCTTCCTCATCTCCTTCTGATAAACACAAAAATGTCGAGAGCCTTCTTACACCGCCACAAAGGCGCCCCTGAGCTCTGCGTAAAGGGGGCGGTGGCCGGCCAGGTAAGTCCGCAGCGCATCTATAATTCGCTCAGATCGGTTTTCGCGATTGCGTCCGTATTTCTGAGGGACCCCTTGCGGAGTGACGAATGCCGCTGTGTAGTATTGGCCGGGCTGCACCTCTTCATTGCCTGCGAATAGTTTTTGAATACGCTGTCCCGAAGGGTTCTCTATCTTGAAGTAGACATTAAGACCGAGACAGCGCTTGACATACCCTCCCATTTGCTGATATGGATCGCATGAAAACGTCCTTTCGAGATTCTCCTCCAGCATCGCCTTGATTTCCTCTCCCGCCAACTCAACTGTTGAGACAGGTGGATTCATGGGAATAATGTTGTAAAGGTCATTCAAGGTTATCTTCCCCGGAACGATCGGTGCGCCGTAGCGCCATCCGTTCGAAAATGCCAATTGCGCACCGGTGCTTTCAAGCAGGGCTTGAAGGAGGAAATTGTCCATAGTGGCCTCCAGGGTTGTTCCCCGGTTGAGCGCTGTGGCAGTTTCACCGACAACCTCTGAGAGGTCATTCTTATAGGGTGCGAGCGCCTGTCTTATCAGTTCATCTACTGTGGGATCAGGTTGTATAGCTGCCTCAACCTCAATCAACCGGTGCCGGTAATCCACGATTTGTCCTTCATCCACCTCCAGGTCCAGGCGACCCAGGAAAGAACCGTGGCAGCCTGACTGTATAACAATAGTTTTCCCATTGAGAACCGGCTTGTACAGGCGGTTATGGGTATGGCCGCTGAGACAAACATCTATGCCGTGCACCTCGGACAAAAGCTTCATCTCCTGAGGGAACCCAAGATGCGAGACCAAAACGATTAAGTCCACCTTTTCCTGAGTGCGTAACGTATCGACAATTGGCGGAAGTTCCTCCCTGCCCAGGGTAAAGGATATGCCTTCGCTGTAAGAAGACGGCATGGTCTTGTCCACAATATTCGAGGCTATCCCCACAAGGCCGATCCGTAATCCGCCGATCTCTTTTACGGTATACGACCGATAGACCGGCTTCTTTGTCTCTTTATCGTAAACATTGTTTGCCAGCATCGGATAATTAAGTTCAGCAACCCGCTGGTTAAATACCTTTGGACCATAAGCAAATTCCCAGTGGGCTGTCATGGCATCAAGCCCCAACGAATTCAAGACAGGGATCAAAGCCTGTCCCTGTGTGTCCAGGGCGGGATAGGTGCCGTGAAGAGTATCGCCGCAGTCGCAAAAGAGAACACGTGCCTGGCTCTCAGCCCGAAGCTGTTTTACAATCGTGGCGATGCGCGCGTAACCTCCTGCCGGACGGTATACCGCGTGGTCGCCCTGCCGGAACATCTCCTGGTGCAAATCAAAATAGGCATGGCTGTCGTTCATTTGAACGATTGAAAGTATCTTTCCGCTCTTCATTTTCTTCTCTTTCCTTTCAGCCAGGCTTACTGCATTGCGGCCATATTACTGAATGATCCCTCATGGCATAATGAACGCTGCCGGGTAATCAGGGACGGTTCTTCCCTAGAACCGCCATCGCTCTCGCGTGCACTATCACGGAGTCATGCCACCGCTGTGGGAACGCGCCATTTGATCATCGCGACCTTCACGGCGTCGTTCACGACAAGGCACGACACCATCGCATAGGCGAAAATCGCGAGCGTCTGCCACCAAGGCAAGGGCATGAGTCCCGGGAGACCCACGAACGTCAGGACGGTGCCCGTGAGCGCATCTGCCACGAGGGCCCCCACGAGGGTCTTGCTGGGCATCGTCGCCCAGAACCAGCGGCGCTCCCGCGCGGACACGATGGAGAACGCGGCAAAGTAGAGCAGCGTCAGGAAGCTGAAGGTAGTGAGGGCATTGTCGTTCGTCGCCAAACCGAAACGCGACCAGCCGATCCACAAGAAGAGGAGCGCCTCCGCGACCATCGCGACGCCTAGCACCACGGACACGGTGATGAAGCCACCGATGTTCCACGTCTCCGGTTTCCTGGACGGTTGAACATGGTCGGTGGCAAGGGCGATCTTCGCGAAGTCCGTCATGAAGACCAGCAGCAGCATCGCAAAGGCGGAGACGACGAACTTGCCGGTCACCACGAACGCGATGGCCACAAAGGCAGCCTTCAGGATTGTCCGGCTGATCTTGTTGATTATCCACGTCAGGATGCGTTGGTAGATGGTCCGCCCTTGCTCGACCAAAGACACGATGTTCGTCAGCCCCGGTTCGGTCAAAACGACGCTCGCGGCGCCCTTGGCGACATCGGTCGCAGTGCTGACGGCGACGCCTACTTCAGCCTGGCGCAACGCGGGCGCATCGTTGACGCCGTCGCCCGTCATGCCGGTCACATGCCCCGCGGCCTGCAGGTGCCGCACCACGATATATTTGTCCTCCGGATACACTTCGGCGAAGCCATCGGCGCCCGCCAACAAGTCAACAGCTTCGTTGCCGGCCTGAGCGCCCGCGGCCTTCAGGTCCGCCACGCGCCGGATGTTGGGCAACCCGACTCCGTGCGCGATTTCACTCGCGACGGCCAGTGCGTCGCCGGAGAGCATCTTCACTGGAACGCCGAGGTCGTGGAGTGTGGCGATGAGTTGCTTTGCGTCCGGCCGGGGCGGATCATACAACGTCACCAATCCGACCAGTGCAAGGGCGCCCGTCTCGGGGCCGCGCGCCACCGCCAGCGTCCGATATCCTTTTAGTGCTGATTCGCTGATCCGCGCCTCCAACGCCTCGATTGCCGGGGGCTGGAGTCCGCAGGCCTCGGCGACAGTGCGCACTGCGCCTTTCATCACGCGCAGCCGCTGCCCCTTCTGCTCGACCACGGCTTCCGTCCGCCGGTTTTTTGCGTCGAACGGCGCGAAGGAGACTGGTATGACCTTGGGAAGGTCGTCGAAGATATGCCGCTCTTTCGCCGCCGCGAGGAATGCCAGGTCAATCGGATCCTGGTTAGCTTCTTGAGACGCCAGGGCGCCGACAAACAGCACGTCGGATTCCGTCGCGTGCTCCAGCGGGATCATGCCGGTGACAGCCAGTTGGTTCATCGTGATCGTGCCCGTCTTATCCACACAGAGCACATCCATCGTCGCGGCATCCTCCGCGGCACTGAGGCGCGTGACCAGCACGCCGCGCTTCGCCAGCTCCTTCGCCCCGACGGCCATGCTGACCGTGAACATGACAGGGAGGGCGACCGGCACCGCACTCATCAACAGGACCAGCATGAGCGGGATCATCTCAAGAAGCGGCGCGCCGCGAATCAACGACAGGACGATCACTACGCCCAGCAGCGCACCGACGATGACGAAGAGCCAGCGAACCACCTTGGCCACCACCGCTTCGATGTGGAGTTTCGGTCGCGCTTGCTGCACGAGTTCCGTGGTGCGGCCAAAGTAGGTTTTCGCCCCGGTCAGCATGACCACGCCGTTGCCCTCGCCCCGGCGGACCACGGACCCCGAAGAGAGCACTTCGCCGGGGGCCTTGTCGGCATCCTGTGACTCGCCGGTGAGGGCCGACTGGTCAACACTCAACGCTCCGGTGAGAAGTTTTACGTCAGCCGGGATGATGTCGCCGGGACGCACGCGGATGATGTCGCCGGGGACCAGCTCACGGGCGGGAATAACCTGCCAGCTCCCTTCGCGCAGCACGCGCGCACTAACCTGTAACCTTTGCCGCAGTGTATCGACGACGCCGGCGGCCCGGCGCTCCTGCATAAAGCTCAACACGGCATTGACAACCAGTAGCGCGCTCACCACCGCGAGATCCGAGTATTTTCGAAGGACGGCCGACAGGACCATGATCAGCTCGAGCATCCACGCCGACACACCCCAGAATTTCCCGAGAAACTTGAGGACAGGGTGCCTCTTTTGCTCGGCCACCTCGTTGTAGCCGTGCGTCTTCAGACGGGCCTCCACCTCCGCCCGCGTGAGACCTGCCTCTGGGGCCACATGAAGCACCGCGAGCGTTTCGGGAACCGTCGCGGAAGCGATGTCGGGTTCTTTTGCCACGATATCCATCATTTCCCGACCCTCCTGAAATCGATATAGCCGCGTTCCACGTCCGTGCGCATAAGCTGCACGCGGACCCTGTGGCCCACGTCGATCCCCTCAAATCCGCTTGTCAGCCTTCCTTCAACAGGAGGAGAGAAAATGCGGACCCAGGTGCCTTTTTCCGCTGCGCCCGTAACGATGGCGTCGAACTGCTCGCCGATCCTGTGTTCCAGCAGCATGGCCGCCGCGGATTTTCTGACCTGTCGTTCGACCTTCTTTGCCGCGTCCTCTTTTTCCGTGCAGTGCGTTGCCAGCGCCGATAGCTCTCCGTTCTCGTACGGCATGTGCTGTCCGGCTATGGCCGCCTTCAGCAAGCGCTGCGTGATCAGGTCCGGATAGCGGCGATTCGGGGCCGTGGAGTGGGAATAATCCTGAACAGCTAAACCGAAGTGACCGCTTGTATTGCCTCCCGGCACTTCAAGCGCGTATTCACCCGCGCCAAGGAGCTTGATGATTGACAGGGAAAGGTCAGGAAACCGGAGCGGGTCAGCAGCTTGCGCCTTGACGAGGAACGCTTCAAGAGATTTCGCGTCAGGCCCCTCGGGAAGCGCTTGGCCATGGTCCGAGGCGAGCTCCCTGATCCGGTCCCACCGCTTCGGCGTGCGGACCACGCGCCGGAACGACGGAAGACCCCTGGAGGAGAGAAAGCGCGCTGTCACGCCGTTCGCCGCAATCATGAGGTCCTCGATGATGTCCTTGGCCCTGTTCTTTTGTTCAGCCTGGAGGTCCTTGAGTACACCATCATAGAACACCAGCCGCGCCTCAACGGTCTCAAGGGTAAGCGCGCCGTGCTCGTGCCGGAGCGCCTTCAGCTGCTGGGCGACCCGGTCCTGGAGCCGGAGGTTCTCGTCGAGGCCGGGGACCGCAGGTATCTCGCGTGGGATCGCGCCGGCGCCCTCCAGCCAGGCGGCAACGCTGTTGTAGGCGAGCTTGGCACGGTTCCGGACAAGCGCGCCGTACACATCGGAACGGAGCAAAGCTCCCTCCTCGCCCACAACCAGTTCGACGATCAATGCATGCCGATCGGACGCATAGTTAAGGGACGTAAGGTCCGTGGAAAGCTTTTCCGGAAGCATGGGAAAGATCCTGGCGGCAGTATAGACCGACGTGGTGTTCCCACGCGCATGTTCGTCGATCGCCGAGTCCTTTTTGACCAACGCGTCGACATCGGCGACGGCAACAAGGACCTTCACGCTTCTGTCGGGCATGGCCTCTGCAACGGTCAGCTGGTCCAGATCGCGCGAGTCATCGTTGTCGATGGAACACCAGAGCAGGTGCCGCAGATCGCGTGTTGTTGTTTCCGTTTGTGCCGCAGGCCCGCGAATCCCGTCGAGTTCGGCAAGCGCCTGGGGGGAGAAGTCCGGCAGCAGTCCCCGCTCGACCATCGCCCGGCGGGCGATCCTTTGCAAAAGAGCGCGGTGTTGTTTATCGTTTGTGTTTGTCATCAAAAATAGGTGCGGTATAAATTTCCATACCAGTTAGTCTTGTTATTTCAAACCTTGATTATCATGTGAAGTTTTTACTTTCCAAAACACGCAACTGCTGCTGACTTCAGGAAGAACCAGCTTGCATGGGAATCACTTCCCATGACTTATTCTAAGTATACGCCCACCTACTTTTGGTATTTCAGCTTTAGTCACACCGCCGGCTTTGTATTCTTTCGGTAATGTCCCAGTTACAAACCATACGCCATCCTTCAACACGGCCACGAAGGGTCTCTCTTGGTTAATTTAATCCCCGTAAATAGGGAGCCAGATAGCTTCAGCAATTTTAACTGCAGTTGCTTCATTCGGGACAAAACCGTCTTGAGGCTTAACAGAATGCTTCTCCAATTTCAGACGCCGAAATTATTGTCACTCCAAATAGCACACTAACGACAAATATCAGGGTTATGATTCTTGACATATATCCCTCCCCCCTCCATTTCCTCCCCCCACGAGTGGGGGAGGACAGAGGTGGGGGGCTTCATCTTTGGGGAGGGGACTAAGGGGAGGGTGAAGTATCCGGCGCTCATGCTCATCACCCCCACCTAACCTCCCCCATCAAGGGGGAGGAACCTGTAACGCAGCAAGCTACGGGGAATGCGCTCGCTCCTGGATTCAATGATAAGGGTTTTTCGGCGCCCTGGCAAAGGATTTTTACTGCCGGCGACAGCCGCTGGAGGGGCCTTGAATAACGCTGGTAAGTATGTTATAACTTTCCCCGTAACAGGAGGGTTTGCCATGGAACGGGTACAGTTCATCCAGCACAAGGGGAAAAAGCTTCTGCACCTCAACTTCGCGGACTGCAAGGCCGACGAGGTCCTCACGGTCATCGACCAGGCCAAGGCGGCCATCAGGACCCAGGCCCGACAGTCCGTGCTCACGCTGACCGACGTGACGAACACCGCCTTCAACAGCAAGGTGTCCGACGCCATGAAGGAGTTCGTGGTCCACAACAAACCCTACGTGGTGGCCGCGGCCGTCGTGGGCGTCACGGGCCTGAAGCAGATCATCTATAACGCTGTCATGAAGTTCAGCGGAAGAAAGCTCACGGCCTTCGACAGCCTTGCCGAAGCCAAGGACTGGCTGGCCGAGCGCTGATCCCGGACCGCCTCCCTCCGCCCCGCTATTTCACCGCGTCCTTCTTTCCGAACAGGAATTCCTCGGGATTCTCGGAACAAAAACGGCGTTTTTCCTGCTCGTGCAGCGCGTTCTTCCCCAGGAACAGGCCGACATAATCCTTATAGCTCCTGGTCGCCAGCAGGTTGATCATGAAGTCCGATCCGAACAGGATGCGGCTTTTCAGCTTATCGTGATCTTCCGGTCGGCCGGCGTGTTCATCCAGCAGCTGCCGGAGCGCGTTATACCAGCTTTCCGTGGTCCCGATGTAGGAGAAATCCGAATAGACGTTATCATAGCCCAGGATGAGCTCGACAGCGTCCTTCCACCAGGGCGTTTTCCAGCGCATCCAGTTCTTCATTTTCGCGCAGCACCGGTCCTGCCTGCCGAAATGCGCCAGGTTTAGCTTGAGCTTCTCGAACTTCTTATCGCGGAGGACCTCGCCCCATCGGCTGGGCGCGGTGAACTTCTCGATCGGAACGTTGTCCGCCATGAAACCCGAATCGTTGCAGTGCGCGGTGATCGGGATATCCCGGTCGACGCAGAACTCGTAGAGATATTCGACCTTATCCTGCTCCTTCCTCACGCTTTTTTTCCCCCGGCTGCCCGCAATTGGCCAGGGATCGAAGCCCAGCGGCGGGTATACCTTGATGCCCGCGCAGGAATAGCTCTTGTCCTTGTCCGCTTCCGTGAACGTTCCCGTCTTTTCGGAGAGCCTCTGCCTTCGCTGGTCCAACTCCCCCTTCTTGAACCCTGAAAAATACATGTTCAGCAGCTCTTTCAGGCCGATGCTCTTTTCATCGCTCTCCAGCTCATAGTTGGCGGTGTTCAGGCCGAGGAAGGGGTAGATCTCCAGGAACCGTTCCCCCTTCCCCGCCCGCTCCCGGTGGTCCCGGATCCCGTTGAACAGGTCGACCACCTGGTCCCTGATGGGCTTGCGGGAAAGTTCATTATAGTAGATGCCCGGATAGTCATTGATGTTCTTCCTGCCGAAGTCGATCATGAGCGGTGTCAGCACTACCGTGCCGACGGCACTGCCGCCGACGCGCAGTTGTCCCGCCTGGCGAAGCTCCAGCAGGTCCTTTTCCATGAGCGCCAGGAGCTCGCCGATGTCGCGCTCCATCACGGACAGGAGGTTCATGATCCTGTTGTTCCGTTCGCCTTTCCGCATCGCGATGCGGGCCTGTTTCAGGACCACGCACAGGTCATCGAAGCTTCCCCCGCCGTGAAAAAAGGCCAGCCGCTTGATGAAGAGCACGAAGTTCGGATGGCTCAGGTTCATGGCATGGCAGTGGATGTCGTAGAAGCGGAAGCTTTTGTTCACCGGGTCACCTCCCCTTTTCCTGAACGTCATCCTTCTTTTCGGAAATACTCTCGCTGGTCAGTTCGCCGCTCTCATCCAGGAAGAATACCAGGGAATAGTTCCCCGGTCCGTTCTTCAGCCAGCCGCCGGTGTTGTACAGCGAGACCGAATCCACCGGCAGGTCCGGAAGATCATGCGCTTCCCGCTCGATGGGGAAGGGGTCCTTTTCCGTCCGGGCGATGTGCGTATGGCCGAAGATGATCCTCCGCGGCGGGGCCAGCTTGAACTCCTCCCGTGCCTGGGCGCACGATGCCGTATAGAACGTAGAAAAGCGCTCCTGCACCGACGGGTTCGTGAAGAATTGCTCGTCGTACCGCGAGTCAGCCGACCGTTCAGCCGCCATCCGGAGGATCGCGTTCTTGCTCCTGCCCAGGACGAACCGCTTGAAGCAGGACAGTTCAAATAAGCGCGAGAGCCGGGAAACGCCCTTATCCAGGACCTCCCGCAGCCTGCGGGTCTTCTTCTCTTTCGCCTCCTGTTCTACCTCGTAGCATATTTTGGACAATTCTCCCGCCTGCCCCACACCGGTGCAGATCATGGCGGTGAGCGGCACATTGAGCTCTTCGAGGTGACCGAGCGAGAGAGGCTTCAGCTCCTTCAGCCCGTTCACGTCGCCGAAGACCTCCGAAAGCATCACCCATGCCATCTCCAGCATGTGGCCGTGGGTGATGAGGTAGGTTTCCTGCCGGGTCCGCACGTAGAGGTTGGGATAGGCGAAGAAAATGGGGATGATCTCCTTGTCCCCCGCTGCATCGAACAGACCCTCCAGAAAGAGCGTCCCCCACCGGTTCTCCGTTTCGTCCTCGTTGATGCCGGGGAGCAGGAACCTCCCGTCGACCATGTCGATGCAGGCCGGCTGGGACCGACGGAACGGCCGCGGGTCCCGGTGCTTTTTCATCCGGCCGATGACGTTCACCTCCCATTCAACGGCGTCCCATATATGCTTGTCGTGATTGCCCGGAATGTAGACGATGTGTCTGGCGAGGGCGTCGTTCTGCATGGCCTGAAAGAACGGCCGGGCCGCTTTGCAGGCTTCCTCGAAGGAGGCGATGGAGAAGTCCAGAATATCGCCGGACAGGACGAGGAAGTCCAGCGGTCCGCCGCCTGTTCTCTCGTGGAAGACCTCCTTCAACCGCTGGTAGCCGGCGCTCTGCGCTCCGTGCGCGAGCTTCGAGTCCGGATCACCGAGATGGGTATCGGAAAGCACTGCTGCCAGCATCATACGCCTCCTCGAAACGGGAGTGGACGTTTTGTAGTACCGGGCTTGCGAAATCAGGAAAGAAAGGTGAGCTTAGTATAGCGGAAACGGCAGCGCGTGTAAACGGGCCTTCCGCTCCCGGCTCCCGCTATGTGCGCGGGTTCGTCGGTATCCCGCTCATGGCGCGCTCGGTGATCGCCGCGATGGTGAGCGACGGGTTGACGCCGGGGTTCGCCGATATCATGGACCCGTCGCAGACTAAGAGGTTCTCATATCCGAACAGGCGGTTCTCGCCGTCAATGACCCCCGCGTCCCGGTCCCTGCCCATCACCGAACCGCCAAGAATATGCATCGTGTTTTAAAGACTTAATCTGCGTCAATCGTTCGGCTGAGCTCACGACGAAGTCTGCGAAATCTGTGGATAAGTTTTTCCTCCGTGCCTTTGTTTCTGTGGTCATCCCTTGCCTTTTCAACTTTTATACGAATGAACATAAGTTAATCCGCTTCTTCAGTGTCCAAATGCTCTTTCCAGGACAAAGCACGCCTATTCCCTGAGCCCGATGAAACGGGGCCTCTGCTCCCGACTTTACAAAACAACAGGAGAATAACAATTTTTCTTGCCAAAATGTATTTTTTGTGGTAATCTTACTCTGTCGATGCGGGTGGCTGGTACTCCTTCGGTCCGCGACGCCCGCGTACGGCCCGGCACCGCGGGAAACAGGGCAAAGGAAAGGCATAGCGATGAATATCTCCGACACGATCAAGGAGGCCCTGGAAAAAAATGGCCTGCGGAGCTTGAAAGATGCGTCTGAGGTGATCGGAATAAGTTCCGAACTCCTGCGCGTTATCTTGAGCAAGGGGCATCTCCCCAAGGACAAGACCCTCGGCACTATCGCGAACAAGCTGGGCATCAACGCGCCGCTCCTGATCCTGTCCGCCCACCAGGAGAAGGTCCCCACCGAGGTTAAGGGTTATTTCCTGGCCCCCTCATCGTCAAACGCCTTTAAGGGACAGCGGAAATTTCCCCTTTCCCACGAACAGTGCGAATATCTCGAGAGGATCATGACCCCCGCGGAGATCCAGTTGATCAGAAAGCTCCGGCAGGTCTCCGACGAGACGAAAACGCAGATCTTCGGCTATGTCGACTTCATGTTTGCAACGAAGAGAGTGCACAGGAACAACGGTAACGGGACATGATCTTTCTGTCCGGCCCTTCCCTGCCTCTTCACCACTACCCCTCACCCTGACCTGAACGGTCACGATCACTAAGCTTGCACACGGATCAGCATTTCACGCCGGTCCTCAACAATTCGCGGATCACGAGGCTCCCGCATTGCGCAAAGGGCGTTCCGGTGCTATGCTTGAGTCATGTACCGGAAGATCCTCGCCGCAGTGAAAGAACAGGTGAACTCCGAGGTGGCCGGCCGCTACGCCAAACACCTCGCGCGGGCGGCCGGGGCGAAGCTTCTCCTCTGTTCCATCCGCGAGCCCGGACAGACGGAGAAATCCTTCGAACTTGCCCGGGAAGCCGCCAAACGGCTCCAGCATGCGGCACGGGAGCTCGGTGTCGAGACCGAGAGCATCTTCGAGTCCGGCGATGCCGTCGAGAAGATCCGCTCCATCGTCCGGTCCGAGGGCATTGACATCGTCTTCGCGGCCACGCGCAGGGAGGACGTACAGCACCGCTATTACTCCGGCAGGACCACTGCCCGCCGGCTGCTGCTGAACCTCCCCTGTTCCGTGGCCCTTGTCCGCGTCGTGCACATGGGAAGGATCCATCCCCGGGAGATCCTCGTCCCGCTCAAGGCCCATATCGACCATATCCCCGATCGCGCGTACTTCACCGCCCTCCTGGCCAGGGCCTTTGAATCCAGGGTCCACCTGTTCCATGTCACCAAGCCCCTCAGAAAATTCTTCCATGGCGAGATCCACCTCACGCCCGTGGAGTGGGAGGAAAAGGTGCCGGCCGACCTTTCGCGGTTCGTCGGCCACCTGGACGGATACGGCATCGAACACGAGAAACGCCTCGCTCCCGGCATTGCCGGCAGGAGCATCGCCATCGAGGCGGCCTCCCGGCGCCGCGATCTCATCGTCATGGGCGCCAGCAAACGGGGCGTCCTGGACTTCCTCCTCCGGGGAAACCCCGTGGAATACGTCCTGCGCGAAACCCCGTGCAACCTGATCATCCTGAAGCCGGGGGAATGAAACAACGACGACCACTCCCTCACCGCAGAGGACGCAGAGGGAAAGCCGCGGCATCACCGACAGAGACCGTCAATGACGGTTACATTTTCAGTCCTGAATTCACGCGAATGCTCACTAATTATCCGCCGTTTATTGTAGTTATGACCCGGGATGATGCCTGAACTATTCCAGCCTTCATCTGTGTTCATCAGTGGTTAATGAGTTGTCCGTTCTTTCCTCTGCGTCCTCTGCGGTAAAAAGGGTTTTCGCAATATGAAGATCAACGAACTCACCCGCGACGATGTCTTCCGCACCCTCGTAACGTCCGAACAGGGACTCGGCATCGACGAGGCCCGGAGGAGGCTTGCCGAGTTCGGCCCGAACGCCATCCAGGAGGCGCGGAAGCGGCCCCTGCCGCTCCGGTTCCTCGGCCAGTTCACCCATTTCCTCGCCGTGCTCCTCTGGGTCGCGGCGGGGCTCGCGTTCTTCTCGGAATATTTCCAGCCCGGTGAAGGCATGCTCACCCTGGGTATCGCGATCATCGCCGTCATCGTCATCAATGCCATTTTCACGTTCGTCCAGGAATACCGCGCCGAAAAGGCGCTGGAAGCGCTGAAAAAATTGCTCCCTTTCCGCGTTACGGTCTGCCGTGACGGCCGTGAAACGGAGCTTTCCGTTGACGAGGTGGTCCCGGGAGACGTGATCCGGCTTGCCGAGGGCAACAAGGTCCCGGCGGATCTCCGGCTGGTCGATGCCAATGACCTCCGGGTGAACAACGCGTCGCTTACCGGCGAGTCCGAGCCGGTCCCGCGCGACACAAAACCGTTTCCCGGTGATCCCATCAACAGCCCCAACATCGCCTTTGCCGGCACCACGGTCGTCAACGGGAACGGTACGGGCGTGGTGTACGCCACGGGCATGCGAACGGAGTTCGGCAGGATCGCGCAGCTCACCGGTTCGGTGACGCCGGGGCTGTCCCCCCTGCAGAAAGAGATCGAAAAAGCCACGCGCGTCGTGGCATTCATTGCGGCTGCCGTGGGCCTCCTTTTCTTCGGCGTCGGGTTCGTCATCGGCAGGAGCTTCTGGGACAACTTCATCTTCGGCGTAGGCATCACCGTGGCCCTCATCCCCGAGGGCATGCTCCCGACGGTAACGCTTGCGCTCGCCATGGGTAGCCAGCGCATGGCGAAGCGCAACGCCATCATCAAGACGCTGACGTCCGTCGAGACCCTGGGGTCCGTTTCGGTCATCTGCACCGACAAGACCGGCACCCTCACGCAGAACCGGATGGACGTGAAAGAGGCGGCAGGTCTCGGTACGCTGAGCGACGCGCTCCGCGAGAAAATATTCACCGTGGCACTGCACTGCAACAACACGAAGGAGTCAGGCGAAGAGCTCAAAGGAGAGCCTACCGAGATCGCGCTGTACCGCAGGGCCCGGGAGGTGTTGAAAAACCGCCCTGGCGAGCGGGTCCGCGAGTTCCCCTTCGACTCCGAGCGCAAGCGCATGAGCACGGTGACCAGGATGGACGGCAGGACCTTCGTCCTGACCAAAGGCGCGCCCGAGAGCGTCCTGTCGGTCTGCACCGGCTGCCGGAAGGACGGCGGGCCGGTCCCTTTCGACGACGCATTGAGGCAGGAGGCCACGCGCCTGTTCCATACACTCATGGACAAGGGACTGCGGGTCCTTGCCTTCGCCGAGCGGGAAGTCCTGCCGGGAGAGGACCTATCGAGCATGAACGCTGCCGAGCGGGACATGGTCTTCGCCGGATTCATCGGCCTCGAGGACCCGCCGAGACCGGAAGTTCCGGACGCGCTCCGGAAGTGCCGCGAAGCGGGGATCCGCATCATCATGATCACCGGCGATGCGTCGCGCACGGCCGTTGCCATCGCCCGGGAGATCGGGCTGGTATCCGGAGATCCCGATGTGGTCGAGGGCGCGGACTTCGCGAACCTTTCCGATGCGGACCTGCGGGCAGTGCTCGGGAAGCCCGAGGTGCTCTTCACCCGCATGACGCCCAAGTACAAGCTCCGTGTCGTGAACATCCTGAAGGACGAGGGGGAACGGGTGGCGGTGACCGGCGACGGCGTGAACGATGCGCCGGCGCTCAAGCGCGCCGACATCGGCATCGCCATGGGCATCACGGGAACGGACGTCGCCAAGGAGGCTGCGGACATGATCCTGCTTGACGACAACTTCGCCACGATCATCAACGCCATCGAGGAGGGCCGCGCCGTCTACGAGAACATCAGAAAGTTCATCACCTACATCTTCGCCTCCAACATCCCCGAGGCGGTCCCCTATCTTTCCTACATCCTTTTCCATATCCCCCTCCCGCTCACGATCATCCAGATCCTTGCCGTGGACCTCGGGACCGACATGCTGCCGGCCCTTGCCCTGGGATCGGAGCGGCCGACGCCGGGTGTGATGCGGCAGAAACCGCGCAAACCGGACGAACGGCTGCTGGACTTCGGGCTCATGGCGAGAGCGTACCTGTTCCTCGGGCCTATCGAGGCCGCTGCCTGCATGTTCGGGTTCTTCTGGGTCCTTCGCGGCGGCGGCTGGGCCTGGGGGCAGGACCTGGCGCTCACCGACCCGCTCTATCTCCAGGCGACCACCGCCTGCCTCACGGCCATCATCGTCTGCCAGGTGGCGAATGTATTCGCCTGCCGGTCGCTCAGGGAATCGATCTTCACCATCGGATGGACTACGAACAGATTGATCTTCCTCGGCATCGGTGCGGAACTGCTGCTCCAGCTCTTCATCGTCTACCATCCCTTCGGGAACGCCATCTTTGCCACGGCCCCCCTCCCGCTCAACACCTGGCTCATGCTCATTCCCTTTGCCCTCTTCCTGCTCCTGGCGGAGGAAGTGCGGAAGCTCATCGTGCGGAGGGCAAGCCCCGCGTGACGATCTTTATCATTGAAGTATGAGCTGTTCGGATTGACTGAGGGAGTGAGATAGAAAGAAGAGGAAGACATACTAAAGCCGGCAGAAGAACCTGCCGGCTTCTCTTGTTGAAGAATCCAGGAACGAGCGCATTCCCCGTTGATTGCCGCGGGGTTAGCGAGCGATTAGAATAAAGATAAATACTTTGAGG
Source organism: uncultured Nitrospiraceae bacterium (assembly GCA_964364055.1). Taxonomy (GTDB): domain Bacteria; phylum Nitrospirota; class UBA9217; order UBA9217; family UBA9217; genus JAAXXJ01. The sequence continues at coordinate 28,254 of CAYILT010000005.1, forward strand.
ATCGAAGGTCCCGTGCTGCCTGCTGCAGGAGCTTCAATTCCGCTACTGCTTCTGCTCCCCGGCCGGCCGAGAAGGACGCTGCTGTCCGGGGCCACCCTGCATTCCGCCTCCCTGCATGCCGCCGCCCGGGCCCATAGGCCGCTCAGGTCTGCATTTCTTCAGTTCCGCTCCGTTCGTGGCTGCCTCCACGCATGCCTTCTCCTTATCGAGCCTTGTCCTTCGTTCGTCGATCATCTTCAGCACCTTGGCCTTTACCTCGGGGAACTGCTCCGGGGTGATCTCCTTTCCCATCATTTCGTGCATCGCGGGACCCGGGCCGCCTGCGGGGCCCTGCTGGGCAAGAACTACCTGGGACAACACCGCCAGGAACAGCACCACTACGACCATGCTTGCAACAATTCTCTTACTCATAACCATGCTCCTCCTTTTTCATTAACTGTGTTCTGCTGCATGATGAGACAGCCGATCGCGGAAAAGGTTGAAACGCTCGGCCCTAATTGTTCAGCTCTTTTTCTTCGCGTACCACTGGACCATGTCGCGCGCCGCGTCGCGAAGGTCGCGGTACACCGGGTCCCAGCCGAGCACCGCATCGGTATCGCGGAGGTCTCCCGGGACGACCGTGATGTCCTTTCCCTTCCAGGGCTCCGGGACCTCTGCTTCCGCGACAAGAGCTTCACGGAATGGCCGTTCTCCAGGAGGAGATCGACGGCATGACTGCCGATAAATCCCGTGCCTCCGGTGACAAGCGCTTTCATAGTTCCCCCTTTTTCAACGGGACGTAATGTCAAAGTCTTTCACCCCCCGATTCGAGCATTCGGGGGCAGACTCCGAGGTCGCGGAGGACGCAGAGAACTTCTTGAATTACAGCACATTAAACTCTTTCTCTGTTCCCTCCCCCGCGACCTCTCAAAATCCTCTTCTTTGAATCTAAATTCTTCGCCTAATGTCCGTTGAAGTTCGTTTAACCTGAATCTGTCCCGAATTTAACCAGCTTTCTTTTACTTGCGCTGCTTTTATTTCAAAATCTGCGTTTCCCTGCGACCTTGCGGTAAAATATCTTTCTTTTTTTCATAGAACTTTTGACACTACCGGATTAGGTGTCCATGAGATAAACGGGCTGTGGCTACTCGATTGTCAAAGAACGAAAGTAAACGATGTCCTGAACGTTGTCAAGTAGCAGTTCTGTCTCCTGTCCCCTCTTGTCTTTCTCCCCTGTCTATGATATTGTTCTGACGCCTTGTGCAGGAAGTCCGATCGATGACCTCTCTTATCTTTCAAAAGACCATAATCCTTCCCCCGCCCTCTGACAATGACCAGCGGGCCCATGACCAGCGGCTCAGGGATTCCCTCGGTCTGGACCGGCTGCACATCCCGCTGTCCCTGCTCCGCTCGGTCCATTCCGTCATCAGCGCGAAACGGCAACTTACTTGCATCATCGGCCGGGCCGGAAGCGGGCATGCGCTGATCGACATCGACCGGTCGCGATCCTTTTCCGTCGCCCTCGACCTCGGCACCACCAACCTCGTCGCCCTGCTGTACGACAACATGGAGCAGAAAGACGTGCTGATCCGCTCTCTCGAAAACCCCCAGATCGAGTACGGCAGCGACATCCTGACCCGCATGCACCATGCCATGACGGGGAACGGCGAGGACGTGTATCGGGTGCTTCGGAACGGGGTCAACACGCTCATTGCGTCGCTCTGCCGCGGGGCGGGCATCAACGGCCGGGACATCCACGGCATGGCCGTGGCCGGGAACACCGTAATGACCCATTTCTTCCTCGGCCTCGATATCAGCACCATCCCGGTGGCCCCCTGGGTCCCCGTGGTCAGGACGCCGGGATTCTTCACCGCTTCTGAACTCGGCCTCGACATGAACTCCGAGGCCAGCCTGTACGTGTTCCCGAACGCGGGAAGCTATGTGGGAGGCGACATCACCGCCGGCATCATCGCGACAGGGATGCATGATTCCGATAAGCCCTCCATCCTGGTGGACGTGGGCACGAACGCCGAAGTGGTGATCGGGAACAAGGAGTGGATGATCGTGGGGGCAGGCGCAGCAGGGCCGGCGCTCGAGGAAGGCATCTCGCGAATCGGAAGACGGGCGAAGAAAGGCATCGTCTACGATATCGAGATCAGGGACGACGGGATCTCGTGCAAGACCTTTGACCGGGGAAGGCCGGAGGGCATCTGCGGCTCCGGCATGGTGAGCCTGCTCTATGAGCTTTACACCGCCGGCATCATCGACCAGACCGGCGTGCTGACCGGCAAAAGGAATATCACCGAAGTCGAGGGAGAAAAGGCCTTTTCCATCGACTGCGATTGCGAGGACGCTCTCTTCATCACCCAGGGGGAGATCCAGAACTTCATGCGGTCCAAGGCCGCCATGTTCACGCTGCTGCTTACGCTCACCCGCTCCGTGGGCGTGTCGTTCAGGGACATCGAGCGAGTCTTCGTCTCGGGCGCCCTCGGTACGGGCATCGACGTGAAGAAGGCGGCAGGCATCGGCATGATGCCCGCCTGGCCCGCGGATATCGTGAAACCCATGGGCAACACGTCGCTCGCAGGCTGCCGTATGCTGCTCCGGGATTCAAACCTCGCGGAGGCGGCGAACCGCCTGGTGGACAAGATCACCTACAAGCACATGCACGATGACCCCGAGTTCATGAAGGAGTTCATGGGCGCCGTGTTCCTCCCCCACACGAACCCGGAACTGCTGAAGGTGTGAATTTCCTTGGTGGCAATTTCATGAATAATTCATGTCATTCGGCCTTTATTCGCGCCATTCGTGGCAAAGTAGTTGATGCGTCTTGGCCTTTATGAAAAAACCCCGGCAGAAGACATCCGGCGGCCTTTCCCGCCGTCTGCACTTTCCGGAAGATGAACAGTGCATCCCCTGGCTCTCCCGCCTTCTCGACGCCTATGCCGTCGCCGATACCGGCGTGGCCATCGCCGTCAGGGATGCGGAGAAGAAGGAAAAAAAGCAGCTGGCATGCTCAAAAGGCTGCGACGTCTGCTGCCGGCAAAAGGACATCCCCCTCTATCCTCATGAGCTTGTGGGGCTTTATTGGCTCGTATCGGAGAAAATGACCGGTGTGGAACGGGATATCGTCAAGCAGCAGCTTGCAGAACATGCGCCCGGCTCACCCTGCCCGTTCCTGGTCGATCATTCCTGCACCGTCCATCCCGTGCGCCCGGTCTCGTGCCGGCAGTTCAACGTTTTCACGACGCCCTGCGCGCCCGGCGAGGACCCTTATTATACGCGGCGTAACGACGTTCTTGTGCCCATCGTGGATTATACCGACCGTGCCTTTGCCGCGGTCCTGCCGTTCTATCAGAGGGAGAAGGAACGGGACGTCGCGAAGGCGGTGAAACTCGTCCGCGCCCAGATCATGAACCTGCAGGAATATGAATGGAAGAAGCTGGTGAAGGTCATGGAAGACGTGAATACGAAGAAGGGATGAATTCCCGGCGTGGTCGTTTGACGGAATCGCCCGGGCGGTCCATGTTTCAATCCTCGCCCCTCATCGCTGAGGGGCGCTACAATGCTCGTCAGGTATCGACGTACCCTATGAACGTGGGCCGTTCTTCAGAAGAGGCTGATTCGGCCGGTCAGGTCTTGAGCGCGGAGCTACTTGGCGCCCGCAACGCCCTTGTCCAGGAAGTAGTAATTCGTATATCCATACATCTCAAGATAGTACTGGACCCACTCCACCTGTTTACCTACCGCATCCAGTATCATCAGTTCTTTCCCCTTGAACTCGCCCGTTTTGATCAATTCGGCAAACCGGTCGGAAGGAATATTCCGGAGCGCGGGCAGCTGCGGAATTGTTTCGCGCTGAAAGGGCTCCCTGATGTCCACCACTATTGCCGCGGGATTCTGCGCTTTCTTCTTAAATTCTTCGTAATTTATCTTCTTGCTTGCCAGCATCTCGCGGGAAATGAGCTTGTTCATGGGCACGGGGGTTTTCCCCATGAGCGTACTTTTATCAGGGTGCGCCTTGACCCAATCATAGATTCCCGAGTCATAGGCATAAACATTCTTGAAGCCCGCTCCCATTGCCTGCTCCGCGGCTTCATAGGATTTGGCGCAGGTGTGTCCGTTGCAATAAAAGGCGATCGGCGGCCGATCCGTCCTTATCACGGACCTTGGCCAGGTCCTTGACGAACATGGCCGTGGTGACCGGAAGATAGACAGCCTTGTTGATGTGGATAACATCAAATTCGATCTTTGAACGGACATCGACAATTATTACATTCTGATAATCACGATGAAGGGCCTCCGTGGTCATGTACGTTACCTTGGGAAACTTTTCTCGCAACGGGAAGCCTTCCTCCGCGGCCGCGGTTAGCGCGACTGAAAGAACAGAGCACGCTGCAACCAAAACAGTTGCCTGCAATGATCGTTTGCACATTGTGTTCTCCTCTTCCTCTCTTCAGATTTAATTTCCTCGACGTTCGCATTGATACGACCGTTCGCCAGCGGCGTGGCTGAACAACAGATCCGGTGTTACCGGTCACGTCCTCCCGTTTGCTAAGGCGTCCCCCGGTGCGGCCTGCACAAGAGCCAGTTCATCCGTGGAGAACACCCGGTCGATATCCAGAAGGATGATGAACCGGCCGTCCCGCTTCCCCATCCCCCGGATGAACTCCGTCCGGAGCTTCGTCCCGATCTTCGGCGGCGCCAAGATCTCGCCCGGAGCCAGGTCCAGCACCTCCTGCACCGCGTCCGCCAGCACCCCCAGCACCGTCGTGTCCCCGTCCACCATCACCTCGGTGATGATGATGCAGGTGTTTACATTGCTCTCCGTTTTGGTCATGCCGAACTTGAGGCGCAGGTCAACCACCGGGACCACACTCCCCCGGAGATTGATCACGCCCCGCATGAAGTCCGGCGTCCGCGGCACCTTCGTCACCGTGGTG
>CAYILT010000005.1:33185-35165 GCA_964364055.1 uncultured Nitrospiraceae bacterium
GGTGAAGTCCAGCACCTCGCGCACCTTCCCGATGTCAAGAGCAAAGACCTCCTCGGCGAGCCGGAAGGTCAGATACTGCGTCGCTGTCATCGTTTCCGTCACCGTCATGGGAACCTCCGTGAGGCAGATAACAGACTATCAGGTGACAGGAGACAGACGAACATGACAAGCTCCTGCCCCGATCTGACGTCTGAAGGTCTATTATCTGTTATCCTATATTTATTAGAATTTTTCGAACTCAGCGTCCCGGCTGTCGCCGTTACCGCTGCCCTTTCCGTTCATATTCAAGGCAACGCCTCCCCTCACGGCCTTCCTGCCCGCTGCGACGGTTGCTGGTTCGAGCATCGCAACGCTCCGCTGCATAACGCGGGACCTCATCCCTGACTGTTCCTTCGTCACCCGCTGCTGCTCCCTGCGCACATGGACCTCCATGCCCTTTTCCGAGCCGCCTTCGTTCAGCTTGAAGAACCCGATGGCCGCCTGGAGCTGCTCAGCCTGCTTGGAAAGCTCTTCGGACATGCTTGACATCTCCTCTGCAGCGCCGGCATTCTGCTGCACAACACGGTTCAGCTGCTGGATCGCACTGTTGATCTGATCGGCGCCGCCTGCCTGCTCCTTCGATGCAGCGCTGATCTCCTGCACCAGCTCGGCCGTTTTCTGGATGTCCGGCACCAGCTTTGCCAGCATGGAACCTGCCCGCTCCGCAACGTCAACGCTCGAGCTCGACAGATGGCCGATCTCACCTGCGGCTGCCTGGCTCCGCTCAGCGAGCTTCCTCACCTCGGCCGCCACGACCGCGAATCCCCTCCCCGCCTCTCCGGCGCGGGCCGCTTCGATGGCTGCATTCAGCGCCAGCAGGTTTGTCTGCCGGGCGATCTCCTCGATGATGCCGATCTTTTCGGCGATCTGCTTCATCGCACGGACCGCGTCGGTCACGGCCTCTCCGCTCAGCTGGGCGTCATTGGCGGACTTCATGGCGATCTTATCGGTCTGCATGGCGTTATCGGCGTTCTGCCTGATCGTGGCGTTCATCTCTTCTACCGTGGAAGAAGCCTCTTCCGCCGATGCGGCCTGCTCCGTCGCTCCCTCGGAGAGCTGTGAGGCGCCTGACGACAATTGCTGACTCCCGGTGGAAACGCTGTTGGCGGCGCTTTTCACATCCGCGACCACGTCGCGCAGCTTCTTGACCATGGTATTCACGGACCTGCCAAGCATGCCCACCTCGTCGTTGCTCAGGGACTCCACGCTGAGGTCAAGGTCCCCTGATGCCAATTTTTCCATCGATGTCTTCAGTGATGCCAGCGGCTTCACGATGATCCTGCTGAACAACAGATAGACGACCCCGGAAATGACCGCCACGGCGCCAAAACACAATGCAACGATGATCCCCTGCGCTTTTCGCGTTGCCTCATTGACATACTTCTTCGTGAACACGATCCGTACCGTACCGATCTGCTCGTCCCCCTGCCTGACCGGACTGGAGAACTCGACCAGGTCCGCCTTCTCGCCCTGCTCGTTGCCGAGCTTGGTCAGGGGGTTGCCCGTTTTGTCCTGGATGACCGCCGAGAACACTTCCCGGTCCCGGGAGATGTCCTTCACGTACCCTTCGAGGTACGTGAAGTTGTAGGACATGATCGGCTCTACAGAGATGGCCGCCAGAAACTGGGAGGTGTTCTTCCCTTTCTCCTCCAGTTGGCGCATCAATGCCGCTTTCTGGCTCATACCAAGCGTCACGACCAATGCTGCAGACACCAGAAACAGCACCAGCAGGATGCTCACCAAAAATTTCCTCGTTACCGTCCAATTTTGATTACGGATCATCATGACCTTCCCCTTTTACTGCTCAGCAATTAACATCCTGTCCATGGCATTGAAGCTCCCCGCGGCAAGCTGCCGGTAATCTTCGATCCTCAAGGAAATTATCGTTATTCTAATCGCTCGCTAACCCCGCGGCAAGCTGCGGGGAATGCGCTCGCTCCT
>CAYILT010000006.1:0-7728 GCA_964364055.1 uncultured Nitrospiraceae bacterium
GAACGCAAGGAACGAGCGACGAACGGTAGAAATCAGGGGATAAACGGCAAAGGGGCAGGATGAAGGGAAATACGGAAGTGCTTCTTTCGGAGGAGGCAGATTTGACTTACGCCTTACGTGCGGTATTTAGAACGGCCAGCCGCTCACCCGCTTGTCGGGTGTAGTGGCATTGTTAGACATTCCCGTCCACCTTTGCAAAAATGCCCATAAGTGATTTCGATGCTTTAGGTCTTGCCGTTCGTTATATTTATCCCAGGCGTATTTCCCAAATACTGCAAGCGGGGCTTGTCAATGGTCATTTAGAAGTGTACCAGTTCTGGTCATGGAAAAGTGTACCAGTCAGGGGCATTCCTCTGGTTTAGTAGTTTGAGAGGATTTTGGTCTCCAGGACGGCAATCTAAGTCCTGATGCGATCTATGTCCTTATCAGGCAGACAAAAGCTCTGGCTGGCCAGAATGTAACCATTGACTTTACCAGCTCGCAGTATCCCTTGATCCCGTCGAATATCGTGGGCTCCGGTGCAGGTACCGAGAGATCTGCTGTTTCCTGGACAGGCAGTGATGCCGGGGTAGAGTGGATGGAAATGGATATAAAATACGATAACGGCTCCACCGCTGATTATGTGTATGGTCTTGCTCTTCCGTCAACAAGAACCAGTATCGTGTTTCCGGAGCTTCCAGCGGAGCTTGCGGACTTCAGGCCGACATGGATCAGTCAACCCGGCATTGACTTCGGCATAAACAGTTTCGATATTGACGTTGTATCCGGATACAATAACTGGCTCACGAAATACGACGAGATCATGAGCGGATCTCTGCCTATGCCTTCTGTAGTGAACGTGAAGGTATCGCGTGGCCAAGGATTCTGAAGAAATAACAGGAGGCCCAATCCATTATTGGTAAGGTGTGTGCAGGAGCCCGGGTGTTTTCACCGGGCTTTTTTGGGGACAGTAAGCAGTAAAAAACCAGCGGTCGGGTGCGAACGCATTCGGGTTTCCCGGGACCCTGCACTGTGTGCGGAAACCCGCATGACGGAGGCTGTCAGAGCCCTTGATCTCAACGCTGAAGTCAGCAGAGCCTGGAGAAGTCCCGCGTCAGAGGAACTGCCCCGCGTGGCCATGGGTCCTGCCGGTATCATCCTTGTAGACAACGAACTGAAGGTTGTTTTTACCGCGCTCGATAAAGACTCGGTGGCGTCTAATATAATAAATATAGAAAGCGCCGCACACGAGCTGCACTACCCTGTAGCATGCCCCCCGAGCTCCCCGCAAATTCCAATTTTGGAACATATCAAATCGGAGTTCCAGCTTTTCGCAGGGAATTTTCCTTGACATTACTATTGCGGTAGTTTAAATTATAAATTATAACAAGGTTTTATTATGAAGAAGAATAATAAACAACTCGGGCCTTTGGAACTGGCCGTCATGCAGGTTCTCTGGACGACAAAAAAACCTCTTGAGGTGAAAGAGGTCGTGACACAGCTCGGGGGAACACGCGCGTACACCACGGTCATGACGACCTTGTGTCGTCTGCACAAGAAAGGATACCTCGATCAGGACAAAGAAGGACGTTCTTATGTCTACACTCCCCGTGTTACCAGAAAGAGTGTTTTAAACAGGATGCTTTCCCACATAGCCGCGTATCTCTTCAACGGGGACATGGGCCAGATGGTGCCCCAAATCCTCGGAATAGAGAAAAAAGAGCTTACCGCAGAAGAACGGAAGATCGTGCGAAAGCTGGCCGGAACGATAAAGGATTTCGATGATAAGTGATTTTTTACTTCATTTTTTGATCGGGTCGATGGTGATGACCGCTCTCTGGTCAGCCGCATCATTGACCCTTGTGAAACTCGTCAGGCTTCATTCTCCCACGGCTCTATTTCTCGTTTTTTTCGCACCCCTTGTTGCGGCGTTCGTGGCCAGAGCGCGCCTGTCTTCCACCATGATGCGAGAGACTGTCGCCATCTGTTTTTCCGTCGCGATTCTGTTGTTGTGCAGAGACCTCTACCGTTACCGCACGTTTCGCAGGCGGATCGAAACGGATGCCGAGCCTTCCGCGGATTTGCAGAGAGTGGTCGATGGTCTTGCCCGATCCTTTGAAATAAGCGCACCCCGGGTGCTGTTATCGAAGGATTCCTCCGTCAGTCCCTTCACCGGCGGGTCAAAAAGGCCCTTTATTGTTATCCCTCGCTCAATACTCTCAGCTCTGTCCGCGGAGGAAATCAACCTCCTGCTGGCCCATGAGATGGCGCACGTCCGCCGCAAAGATTTCCTCTGGAAGTGGATCCTTTTATTTCTGCGGCATCTTTCTTTTCTGAATCCGGCAGCCTCATGGTCATACCGACGGCTGAACCTGGAAATAGAGCGGGGGTGCGACATGATGGCAATTTCCATTACCAGAAAGCCCGGCACCCTGGCGCGCACGTTGTTAAAAGTAGAAGAGTTCCTGTCTCACCTGTCTCCTTCCGCCGATACATATATACCTGAGACGATTTCCCGGGCAGGCTCCTATCTCCCGTTGCGGATACAGTCGTTGAGTTCCCTGCATGACAGTACGAGCCTGTGGGCAAACCTTGCGAAGCTCGGTTTTATATTTTTCATGTTCAGCTTGATCTGTTTTCAGCCGGTGGAACTCTGGTTGAAATTTTTAAAGTAATTCAGCAAATTTTTTTACAATAAAATACTACTTCGATAGTAATTGGTGCAACTGGGGTTACTTGGACAAAATCGCATTAAATAAGGAGGCGCAGAATGGAAAAGGACGATGATTCTCAGGAGACACAAGGGGCAGTGGACGACGGCGTTTCAGGTGCTGATGGCGGGAGCGGGAAAAAGAATAAGGAGTTTTCAAGGAGGAATTTTTTAAAGACGGCCGGGGCCCTCGGTATGGCAGCCGCGCTCGGAGGGGTTCACGAGAAACTGTTTACAACGGAAGCCGGTGCAGCGACCGCTTCAGCTCTTGCGGTTACGGTTTTAGGAAGCGGCGGTCCCATGTCGATGGTGGACCGGGCATCGCCCGGGTACCTGATCTCTGTCGACGGGACGCCACGGATCTTTATGGATTGCGGCGGAGGCACCTATGAGCGCCTCGGACAGGGTGGGTTTATCGACCTTATGCAAGTGGACATGTGGCTCTTTTCGCATTTCCATATAGACCATGCCGCTGATTTTCCTGCTATAATCAAGTCCATGTACTATCTCCGGAGGAGTTACAACTCCACCCCGCTGACGATCATCGGGCCGCAAAAAGGGGGAAGGTTCCCGAGCGCCACTGAGTTCGTGGACAAGCATTTCAATCCGGACTCCGGTGTCTATGCTTATATTCACGACTTTTTAAACACGGTCTATGCCCCGGATATGAACCTGGCGACCATTGATATCCCCTATGACTATAATACGATTAAGGCCCCTTTGACGGTGTTTGCCAAAGACGGGATCACGGTTTCTTCCATCCCGGTGCGCCATGGCTCGAATTTGGCAACCCCGTCCGTTGCGTATCGGGTCGATTACAGCGGCAAGTCCATAACCTATTCAGGAGACCTCTCTTCTGATACCGGGCTTGATCGGGAAAATATCGTGGCCCTCTCAACAGGCAGTGACGTGCTTATCTATGATGCTTCCTTGAGCCCTGTTCAGCAGATCGATCCCCCTGACGATTTTCACTCTCTTCCGGGAGAGATCGGGCAGGTGGCACAGGCGGCTGGCGTGAAGAAGCTGGTTCTTTCCCACTTCATGCCGCCCTACACCGATCTCAAGATCAGAGAGATCGTTGCAGCCGTAACACAATACTATTCAGGAACGGTGATCGTAGCAAATGACCTTCTCACCGTGGATACGGTTTAAAGAGTCCCGAAGCCTGCAGGATGGGAGGCGCCTCTCATCCTGCAGGGCTGCGGCCGAAGTCAGCGTGGTTGAATCTCGCGGGGGTATTTAACGTTCGACGGAAAAATGGGGGGTAGCACATTTAGTACCGTAATGCCGGCGCCATCATGTAATGTCATCAAGAGGTATGCAATGTGGGAAACACTGCCGCCCTACCTTGATTCCGAAGAGAGATTCCTCGTAGATGAAAAACGGTTGATGGACTCGTACCATTGCTGCGAGTCGGCCAATGTGGCTCGCGACATCAGAAGAAGCCGAAACGCGCTCGCCAGCAGAAAGCTCAAAGATTTTCTCGTACGCCATAACGGTCTTATCACCTACACCCGGCTCCTTTTCTCCGATACCCACCGGTACCTGTCCGACCCGAGGCAGGTCTTTATTCTGACCGACGACAATGCGCAGGTTTTCGATATCTATTCCCGGCCCGAGGTTCTTGAACTTTTTACGAAAACGACCGGTCTCTGTCCCGGCGCCTCGCTCAGAGAAGAAAGCTGCGGCACCAATGCCGTTACCATCGCCCTCTCCTGCCGTGAAGAATCGATCATACGGGGCGATCAGCATTTTTGCCGCTTTTTCCACTCATGGAACTCCATTGCCGTTCCTGTGATCGACCCGACCGGAAAACCCACTGCCTGTGTAGGCATCTGGACACCGTGTACCGCAGCGCCGGGTGAGAAATTGGGCATGGCAAAGTTGATGGCAAAAGACCTCCAGTGTTTTCTGAGAATGAACTGCCTGAATAACGCTGCGGCGGAGAATACGGGCAAGGCCCCGGGTTCAGATCGAACCCAGATCAGGCTCACCGGTCGGCAGCAGCAGGTGCTCTGCCACTTTGCCAAGGGCTTAAGCTACAAGGAAATCGCCGGTAAATTAGGCGTCAACTCCGTCAAGACAGTGGAAGAACATTTAGACGCTGTTCGGACCAAGCTTTCGGCCACATGCCGCCGCGAATGTATCCAAAAGGCCATGGATCTCGGACTTTTATAACCTTTATCCCGATAAAGCATTTTCACAGAAGAACACGGATAAACACGGCTCCTGCAACAGCGTAAGCCGCAATCATGAGTCACCTCCTGGGTGCAGTTCTTGTGCGGTGTAAGTTCTTCATTTTGTTTCTCACTATGTCGCTTAGAAGCGCCTACTGTTGGTCATCGGTGGTTCCCACCGCCGTCTTTAGGTTGAACCGTATAAGTGAGGCTTACATGGCAAAAATTCTCAATGCTGAAGACATGCGATACGGTATGATTGGTGTGCTGAGTTTTGCGCTCCTGGGGTGGCCGGTGAGCGGCATCGGCGAGAATACCATGAAAATGCCCGATACGGGCGGGACGGCCGCAACCATCACGTTCATCCACCATAATGACCTGCACGCACATCTTGTTCCGCACGCGGATGTCGTACCCGATGCCCCTCCGGGACAACCATCGTTAAAAACAAAAGTCGTTGAGCGCGGCGGTCTGGCCCGCATCGCCACGCTGATCAAACGGATCCGGTCCGGGAACCCCAACAGCATCCTCATGAATATCGGCGACACCTATCACGGAGGTGTGGAGGCGCTCTTTACCCAGGGCAATGCTATTTCCGATTCGGTGAATGCGCTCGGGATCGACGTCGGCGTTCCCGGCAACTGGGATTTTGCCTTCGGCCCCCTCGTCACCCGCCTGCGGTATACGGACCTCCCCTTGGCCGAGGTCAGCCAGATGATGGGACCCATGCGGGAGCGGATGGAAGAGCGGGGTGGGATCCGGGGAAGAATGAGAAAACGTTTTCAGGAACGGGGCATGGGCGATATGGAAAGCCTCATGCCCTTCGGCAAGATCAAGCGGCCCAACTTCCCCAACCTCGCTGCCAATGTCACCTTCACCATGCCGCCCCGTTTGGCCGGCCGGACCATTCTGCCTCCTACCCTGCTCAAGAAAGTCGGCGGCGTAACCGCGGGTTTCATCGGCATCACGTCCGACATTGTACCGTATATGCACCCGATGATGGCGTTCGGGTTGTCATTTTTAGAGGGAGCGGACAATTACAAAAAATTGATCAACAAGCATGCAAAGGCCTTGCGTGGTCAGGGGGCTCAGGTCGTCGTCGTGATGAGCGAACTGGGGATCCATAAGGATGTTCGCCTGGCCCGGATCATCGACCCCGGTGTAGACGTGTTCTTTTCCGCCCATACCCATGAGGCGACCTTCGAGCCGCTCACCTCGGCGAGCGGGGCACTGGTGGTGGAGGCAGGCAATGACGGATACCTGGGCCGCATGGACATCACGGTGCAGGACGGAAAGGTCATCTCCCGAAAGTGGCAGCTCCTGCCGGTGGGCAGAGACATCCCGGAAGACCCTGAGATGAAGGCGCTGGTCGACAAAGCCCGGGCCCCGTTCCTGGCGCAGGATGTGGACATGAGGCTTCCCCGCATGATGGGCGGCCAGTCCCTGACCCGGCCGATCACCACGGTCGTCGGCAAAACAGCAGGCGCCCTTGACCGGCGCCACGCTCTCGAGAGCAGCTTCAACAACGCCTTCACCGATCTGCTGCGCCGTAAATCGGGCACCCAGGCGGCCATGACGCCCGGGTTCCGCTTCGACAGCGTGCTCGCCGGGCCCGGCGCGCTCCTCGAGGACAATACCGTTGCCGTGGGGGTCATCACCATCGAAGACGTTTACCGGTTCTTTCCCGTGCCCTATACTATTGCGACCGCCGAGGTCAGCGGAGGCCGCCTGCAGGAGCTCATGGAACAGGTGCTCGCGGACGTCTACTCTTCCGACGCGTTCAAGCAGAAGGGCGGCTGGTTTGAAGGGTTCTCCGGCCTGAGTGCAACGCTTGATCTATCGAACCCGGACGGCCGACGCATCATGAATATGAAGCTCAAAGACACCGACAAGCCGCTTACGAGCGACAGCATGCTGACCATCACGGGTTGCACTCGTCCTCTGGACGGCAGCGACGTGCTCTGCAGCTACCCGGGTTTCAGGAATGTGAAGCCTCTCATCAATTCCGATACGGGCACGGCATGGACACCGGTTGATGTTTTTCTTGATGCCTTATCAAAAAATCCCCTCCCGGCAGCGGCCCGTCGCGATTTGATAGACCTCAATCACACGCCGGTCTGGCCGCAGACACCCTTTATTCAACCGCTCACCGGGGTGAGCAAATGAGGCGCGGCTTCCCGAGTATCAGGTATGGGTAGTCTACGTTTGACCTCTTTTCAGCGCCTCTCCTACCAAAATATCCAGCCATTTCATAGGTAAAGTCATCTAACATACCTCTCTTTTCACGGATTGACATTTATTTTTATCAGTGCTTTATTTATGCCTTATCAGAGTCGCTTTTTGCTTACAATCGTATCGACACTTCAGCAAGTGAATTAGTGTGCGGTTTTTTGCATAACGTTTCAGCTCCACTCATTCCGGGCGGGGAGAATCGTCTCTGTTTAAGATTCGTTCGAGACATCTCAAGAGAACAGTGCATGAGTTAAGTTTCGTAACTATCGTTGTTGTTTAGTCAGCGTGAAAGAGAGAGCAATGCGGTTCAAAAAGAACATCATCGACGGAGGACTCGATCTATCATCTCTTCCTAACCCGGACAAGCCGGAATCAAAATAACGAAGCAAAAGGCGTCTCTCGCAAAGACGCAAAGGACGCAAAGAAAATCTTTAAGTCCTGGTTTTAAAACCAAATGATGTAGCCTCTCTTTGCGAGCTTAGCGTCTTTGCGAGAAAATTTCTTCCCATTTTGAGAAGAATTTTATTTTTTAGTTACTAAGGAGGAAAGGCCATGAGACGAAAATATGTCTTATTACTATCAGGCATTCTCTTGTTGACGATATATGCTACCTTGTCCGTTCGGGCTCAA
>CAYILT010000006.1:7828-34167 GCA_964364055.1 uncultured Nitrospiraceae bacterium
CAGGTACCGGGATATCGTCAAGAGAAAGGACCTCGAAGGCACACCGGACTACGCCCAGGTCAGTTCCATCAGGGAGACGAGCGCCGACCCGCGGTTTCGTCTGCAGTTGAAGAGCCCGCTCCTTGCATATCTGTGGCACGATCGGAGCCTGGGGACCGCCGCATGGAACCCCGGCATCGCCATGCAGACCTGCGGACGGTGTCATCCCAGGAATGTGGAAGAGTTCAATACCACCGAGATGGGGCTGGTTCTGACCATGTCCCAGTACATTCCCTGGATCGCGCCGCCCCAGGCAGGTGGGCCGGGAACGCACCTGAAGGTCGCCCCTCAAAGCTGCGGCCTCTGGACTGATGCCGCGGCCAAGCCGAACAACGACGCGTTTACCGATGTCAACAGGCAGCTCTACAACAGCACCAGCACCAGGATTACGCCTCAGTACCAGGACCCGAGATATCCCGAGACATCCAATGACCCCCTGACGAAGCTCCAGTCCGTCGCGAACCAGAAGAACTGCAACAACTGCCATGCCGGCTGCCTCGACTGCCACTATTCTCCTTTCGCAAAGAACGTGCCGGGCAGGATGGGCGCGACCAAGCCTGCGGGAACGCACACCATCACGCGGCGGCCGCTTCCGATGACCTGTATGGGCGGCGGCAGGGGACAGTACTGCCATGGAGGTCCCACTGATAGAAGACGCGGAGACGGTTTTGTGAAGGGAGGGTTCGCCTTTGTGCCGCCGGCAGCGCTTCAGACAACGGATACCAAGAACTACCTGAGCACGCCGGACGTTCATTACAACTCGGACACGGAGCATAACGCCACGTGTGTGGACTGCCACGGTCCCTTGCAGGAAGGCATGGGGGGCGGCATGGGAGCGATGATGTGGACCCATGGGGATATGAACAGGAATCCCGAACCCGACCGCTGCGCTGTCTGTCATCCGAACGAGGTGGCCGCCTACAAGACGGGCAACCACAAAAACCTCACCTGCGGCGCCTGCCATACGCCCAAGATCGTGGGCTATGCCTTCAACTTCTGGACAAAAGGGTCGCGCTTCGGCATCAATCCCTATCCCATGGAACGCCACGAGAGCTACGCGGTAAACGCCATGAGTCCTGTCCTTCTGAAAGATGAGGACGGCAAGTGGGCGCCATACCACGTGCACCCGCACGTCTCTGCGCACATCAACCCGAGCTACCTGAAGGTGGCGGACTATCTCTCGCCGCGCATCCTCTGGAGGAACCAGCCTGATATCGGCATCGAGCGCCGGCACCGGTCAAAGGACGGCGTGGCCGTCACCGGCTCCTACTCCGGGCCTGACTACGGACGGGACGAAGGCCAGGTCATGGTTTGGCTGAACATCGACAAGATGGCCCATGCCGTCACCTCCAGGACGAGCGCCCAGCCGCCGAGGAAGTGTAATGACTGCCATACGGCGGACGGCAGGCAGAGGATCGCCACGACCTTCGCCCTGCGGGACGTCGCCTATGAGGACCTCTACAAGGGGTCGTACGACATCGTGGCGGACGAGAAGGGCTTAAGGATCGATAACCTGATGGGGTATAAGTCCGACGGGACTCTGTCCACGTCCCTCGATCCGATGAAAGGCAAGTGGTCTGTTCCCGGCTCGTACGTCATCCCTCAGGCCGCCGGACCGGCAACAGGCCATCCGGCGAATCCGTAGAAGGGAGGGACCCGGATACTGCTCTTCTCAGGGGATTTTTGGTCGGTCAGCGGCATCTCGAATCGCAGGAAACGACGATATCCTATCCGCAACACTTGCGAGGGCATGAGGCCTCGTGAAATCCAGTCAAAGAAGGAGGAGAATACAATGCAGATGACAATGTCCAAGGCGTTATTTCCCCGAAACAATATGATGGCAAAAATCTTGGTCTTTTCCATCGCGGTTGCGGCGCTCCTGTTTTCCGTCGTTTCGCCGGCAGAGGCGGACACAACGCTCACTCTGATCCAGATAGGCGATCTTCACGGGCACATGGTTCCGCGGCCGAATCTGCGGAGCGACGGACTGCCGGCGGTTGACGAAGGCGGACTGGCAAGGATATACACGCTCATATCCGGGATCCGGGCGAGCAACCCGAACACCCTGCTCATCAACACGGGAGACACGATCCAGGGCGGCGCAGAGGCGTTGTATACCCAGGGCCAGGCGATGGTCGACATCCTTGACACCTTCGGCATCGACGGATTCGCACCCGGCAACTGGGACTGGGTATACGGCGTTGAGCGTTTTGTCCAGCTCTTCGGTCCCGGCACCGGTCCCGGCGGGACCGGCACCCGCTGGGGCGCCGTTTCTGCGAATGCCTACTACGACTCTTGGTATTACCCTGACAAGGCGGGCCAGCTTGTCCTTCCGCCGTACATCATCAAACGGGTCAATGGCGTCAAGATCGGCATCCTGGGACTTACGACAGAGCGCGCCATAGCAGCCCTGGGCCTCTGGGCCACGGCCGGCGCGGTATTCACTCCCGATGCCTTCGAGGTCCCCTACTTCATCGACGTTCTCCGGAACGTGGAACGGGTTGATCTGGTCGTCCTGGTCTCCGAGTTCGGGCTTGCGAAGAACATCCTCATCGCCGAGCGGTACCCGGGGATCGACGTCGTCTTCTCTTCTGACATGCACGAAGAAACCCCCCGGGCCGTCGTGACCTCCACGGGTACGATCGTTTCCGAAGCAGGCCAGGATGGCACCCAGCTTGCCGAATTGCGCTTGACGATGAGAGGCAAAAGTATAGTCAGCTGGGACTACATCTACCATACCGTCACGAGCGACATCACGCCTGACCCGACCGTTGCAGCCATGGTCGAGAATGTGCGCAAATATTATGTGGCCGGGCCGCTCTTTGTTCCGCACGTGAACCCGTTTAATGGCACGTGGCTCACGACCCCCATTGATACGATCGTGGGGTATACGCAGGTCGGGCTGTACCGGGCAAATTTCTCCAACGAGGACATGCCCGGCGTGATCGAGGGCGCATCCAGCGATTTTCTCAGTGACGCCTTCCGGGACCAGGCCATGGTGGATATCGGCCAAATACGGGGCTTCCGGTACGGCACGCACATCAGGCCCGGAGCGATCAAGCTGGAGGACATCTATCACTATATCCCCATCGGCCCGCAGATTGCCAAAACCACGATAACAGGCACTCAATTGAAGAACCAGTTAGAGACCACCATAGATGGATCCCTCAATTCTGATCCGTTTCAATGGACAGGGGGCTGGGTGAACGGCTATGGCGGTGTGAAGTTCGACCTGAATCCTTACGCCTCGAAGGGAAACCGGGCGAGCAACATCATGGTCCATCGTTACTCGACCGGCACATGGGAGCCTCTGAACACCACGGCATCCTATGGCTTTGCGGGCTACTGGTATGCGCAGAATCCTTACAATGTGGGAGGCGTTACAACGACCGTGCTGCCTGCTCCTGTTACCGGTTCGAGTGGAGAGACCCTGGATGGGACCCAGGTGGTGGTAAACTACCTGAACACCCTGCCGGGCCAACTGGTAAATACGGAGCTGCACAGGATACGACTGCTCTATTCACTGCCGGCCCCGTCGTACTACTTGAATCCCGAGATCCAGCCGTTGCGGGGCGTGCCGACGACCATGCCGTAGAGTTTTGTAAGTCGGTGACGAAGCCCGTATCGTAAAACGTATAACGCCAAGGAGGACACCATGAAAACAAAGAAACTCATTCCAGCCTTTGTCATTGCTCTTGCGGTCGCGCTATTCGCGCCTTTCGCTTCAGTAGCTCAAACGCAGCCGCCATGCACCCCGGACATCCTGAACACCCCGGACGTGTTCAACTGCGCTGGGGCGCTCCAGGAACTCCCGCCGCTCCCGCTGGGGCCGCCGAATGCATACAATAACTACCGGCAGTACTTTCCCCAGAGATGGGATCAGCTCAGCTACGACCAGCGTCATAACCCTGTCTTCGCCGTACCCCCCGATGCACCGGCATTCCTGCAGGAGGGTCGGTTCTGGACTGCTCCGCTCACGGGGCTCGAGTTCCTCAGGCTGATGCAAGCCTCCAAGTACTATGATCCTCAGAGCTTTGGTTCCACCGTGGCCCAATACCTCGGCAATGTCATGGGCGTCTCGGTCGCTCAGGGGATCGTCTATGTGCAGCTCAGCCGGCATGAGATTGTTGCCCTCGATGCCGAGACAGGGAGACCGATCTGGCGCAAAGACCTGGTGAACGGCGGGGGCATGGGCCAGAGCATCGTTGAGGAACTCGTGAATCCCGACGGCAGCCGCAGGCTCGTGGTCTTTGTCCCCACCGGAGACGCGGGATTCACGCTCCAGAACGCCGTGGACTTCTCCCTGGGTAAGCCGCATTTTCGCGGAGCGAACTTCTCATCCCTCTACGCCCTGGACGGGTTGACCGGTGAGGAGCTGTGGCGCTTCGACATGAGGGGATCAGCGAGACCGGCCCCGGTGTATAAGGACGGGAAACTCTACGTGGCCACCGGTGACTATTACTTTTACGTCATCGACGCCATGACCGGCGCCCAGGTGGCGAAAGTGGAAAACCCGGGCAAAGGGTTCTCAGGACTGGCCTCTCCGAACTGGTTCTTGACCGTTGACGGGAAACGCTTCATCATCTACGGAACGATCCGGCCGGCAAGACTCCTGGCCTGGAACGTGACGAACCCCGCTGCTCCTGTACTTGCCTGGAGCTATGCGCCGCCCGGGGCGACGGCGAATGCGCCCGGCGACGTGTCCGTGGCCGTTGATCAGGAGCTGGGGATCGTGCTCACCGACGTCTTTACCAACAAGGGCACAGCCACCGCCCCGGTCTACGATCTCAAGGTTTACGGCATTAATGCCGCGACCGGCGTGCCGCTGTGGAGTTCATTTGCAGGAGTGGGGCCGAACTTGCCGGGATTCAAGGGAGGCGTGCCCATGGTTGACACCGTCTCTCATCACCTCTACGTTGCCAACCCGCTGGACGGCTCCTACCAGTCTTATGATGTATTGACCGGCACGCTTCGCTGGAAGACCTACGTAACGCCGATCGGCGAAACAACGCATACGCCGCGTGCCGGCGGGGTCTTCTATTACAGCGCCTATTACGGCAGGAACGTCGCGATTCTGGCGGAGGGCCATTCCATCCACACCTTCGATTCCGCAACCGGCACGATCCTGAACACCTTTGTGAGCCCGGGTATCTTCGCGGCCTGGGGCATCAACCAGCCCGCGATCGTGGGCAAGCAGATGTATCTGGCCTCAGTTCCCGGCTGGGCCTTTGCAATGCCCGTGGACTACATCACCACCAACCCGGGATATACGCCGCCTCCGGTCTCGCCTGGCGCGCTGACACGAACCGGAGTGGACAGAGACACCGGCGAAACGTTCGAATATATCGTGCCGCCGCTCCCGCCGGCGGCGCCTCTGCAGACGCCGGATTACTCCAATCCTGCAGCGCTGCCGTCCTTGACCGACGCAAATAAGTTCCCGAGCACCTGGCTCGCCTATGCCGGAGGCCAGAACCACAACGGGTACGTACCCGGCGGTCTGAAGAACGTCTGGTGGCAGACGGCGCTCACCGACTGGTCTATTCCGCTCGGTGATCCCGCCCGCAATGAGGCGATCTACGGCGGCGAGACGGCGACCCACATGACGCACCTTGCCTTCGGCGTCGGTTCGGGCGTTTCGCCGGTGAAGGGGATTCTCTACGCGGGGAGCGACCGCTACACCATCAACGCCCTGAACGCATTGACCGGCGAGCCCATCTGGCGCTTCAGCACCATGGCCGCCAACTTCAGCCAGCCCCTTGTTACCGCGAGCACCGTTGTGGTGAGCGCAGGCGACCCGTGGATGGACCTGGGGACCACGGGGCTCTTCAGGAGTAATTCGCCGGCCGCGGGCATCGGCGACGGCTTCCAGCACCTGATGGGCCTCGATCCTGTGACCGGCATCGAGAAATGGCGGTTCTACACCGCAGGCACCAACGCCATGACACCGCTCTACTACAACGGGAACCTCTACTGGATAAACGGAGAGGGGTCGGTCTGGGCAATCAACGCCGATACCGGCGCGCCAATCGCGCCGTTCATGGATGCTGACGGCTATCCCATTCTCACTCTGGGCGGTTTCAACGCCGTGGCCTCGGCGAACATCTATTACCAGACCGGCAATCAGCCGGGCATCATGGTCGTCGGCAAGGCCATGGCCAATGAGTTCTACGGGATCGATCTGAGCAATGCCCAGATCCTCTGGAAGCAGACCCTTCCCGGTGTACGGGTCTATTTCACGGGATTTTCCGCCGTTCCTCCGGCGGTCGATCAGAAGAACGGCCTGGTCATCAGCACCGCCGTTGTAAACGCCGATGCCACGGCCAACACGGCTTCGCTCATGGCCTTTGCCGTGGACGTGAAGACCGGCGCTTTCGTGTGGACCAGGATGTTCGGGCCGGGCACCATCCCCTACGGGTTCGTCGGGTCCACCCCGCTGCTGCTCGACAGCGTCGGGAACGTTTATCTTTTCAATCCTCTGGCGAGCAGGGTGGTCTGCCTGAAGGGGAGCACCGGAGCAATTCTTTGGGAGACGCTGGCGCAGCCGTCGGCGCCCACAGCCGGGAGGTTCAGTTGGGGCCCCGGCGTGGTAGTCGTCACGAAGCTGATCATGCCGATGGGACCCTATCTGTATACGTACGACACCCGGACCGGCAGCGAGCTTAACGCGCTGTATGTCGGCGGCTCGTTCACCTACAACAACCCCGCAGTAATAGGAGACACCCTGTACATCGGGAACTCCTGGGGCTCGGTGCTGGCGATCCCGCTCGGGTTCGTGACAGGCATATAGGAGGGACAGGGACGATCAAGGAAAGATACAACCTCACGGGCACAGCGCGGTCCTGTGCTGTGCCCGTGAGTATTTATATGGGCCACAGTAAACCTACGCATTTCATGGGCCATAGACCCTTCTCCCCCTCCCCCTCCCCCTCGCCTGAAGTCGCTCTTGACAATACTATTGCGATAGTAGTATATTCTACGTCTCTTGCGCATATTGCCATAGTAAGGAAGGGATTGTTCTGAAGCAAAAATAAAACAACCAGGTGCTTTTTGCAAGAGCAATTTCAATTTATGAATGAACGCGCTCTGGGAATGCCTAAAAGCGTATAGAAATATATTGAACGCACTACGAGATGGTCATAGGCACCAGCAGGTAGGTTCCATTCGTGAAGATCACCAATAAAACGGAATATATTCAACTACGGATGCATCATGAGATCATTCATGGATGCAAGGAGTAAAACCTATGCGATACGGAAAAATTATCAGTTTGATCGGCTTGTTGGGTCTCATGATACTCAGCGTGCTGGCTGGATGCCACAGTGGCGGCGACGGTGACGGCATCGCATCTTCAGCCACGACCACAATAACCTTTATTCACTACAATGACCTTCACGCCCATCTCACGACCCATGCTGATGTGGTGCCCGATGCGCCCGTGGGACAGACATCGACGAACACCAAAGTGGTGCAACGGGGCGGACTGGCCCGCATCGCCACCTTGATTAAACAGATCCGCGCCCAGAATCCCAACAATATTCTCATGAACGTCGGCGACACCTTTCATGGAGGCGCGGAAGCGCTCTTCACCAATGGCAATGCCATCGCCGCGCCGGTGAATGTGCTCGGGATAGACGTGGGCGTTCCGGGAAACTGGGATTTCGCATACGGTCCCATGGTCACCAGGCGCCGGTACACGGACATGAGCGCGGCGGACCTGACCCTGTTCGAAAAGTTTCTCCAAAAAGTTTATCCGGGTTATCCCGTGCCGGCCGAAGTCCTCGGGCCTAATTACCCAAACCTTGCCGCCAATGTCACCTATACGGAGCCGCCTACCAAGGCCGGCCAGACCATGCTGCCTCCAACCATGACCAAAGTGATAGACGGCGTTACCGTGGGGTTCATCGGGATTACGTCCGATATCGTGCCGTACATGCATCCTATCCTCGCGGTCGGCTTGTCCTTTGTGGAAGGGGAAACAAACTATCAAAATCTGATAAATACGTATGCAAAGTCGCTGAGGAGCCAGGGAGCGCAGATCGTCGTGGTGATGAGCGAACTGGGTATCCAGAAGGATTACCGGCTGGCCCAGATCGTCGATCCCGGCGTTGATGTGTTCTTCTCCGCCCACACCCACGAGGCTACTTTTACGCCGCTCACTTCGACGAGCGGCGCCCTGGTGGTGGAGGCGGGCAATGATGGATTCGTGGGCCGTATGGATATCGCCGTGCAGAGCGGCGTCGTGGTCTCGCGGACGTGGCAGCTTCTGCCTGTGGGCAGCGACGTTGCGGAAGACCCTGACATGAAGGCCCTCGTTGATCAGGCGCGCGCACCCTTCCTGGCAACCAATCCGAGTTTAAGCCTCCCGGCGGTCATGGGCGGCCAGACGTTAACACAGCCGATCACCACAGTCGTCGGCATGACAGCGGGCGCCCTGGACCGCCGCCGCGCCCTGGAAAGCAACTTCAATAACGCTTTTGCCGATGTAATTCGAAGGAAATCGGGCACACAACTGGCCATGTCTCCCGGGTTCCGGTTCGACGCGGTGATAGCCGAACCGGGCGCCACACTGGAAGACAATACGGTCGCCGACGGCAAGATCACCCTCGAAGACGTTTACCGTTTTTTCCCTGTGCCATTCACGATTTCCACTGCTGAGATAACGGGGAACGACCTGCGGCAGGCCGTCCTGGAACCACTGCTCTCAAGCGTCTTTTCCTCCAATGTGTTCTATCAGCGGGGAGGATGGGTAGCCGGCTTTTCAGGCATGAAGGTGACGCTGAACCTTGCAAATCCGGACGGCAGCCCTATCAGCTCCATGGCCCTCCTGGACGGCACGCCGATTACCAGCAGCACGAACACGCTTTCTATTACAGGCTGTGCGCGGCCCCTGGACAAGGCCGGCTCATTCTGCGGTTACGACGGATTTTCCAACCTGGCTCCAGTCATCAACCCCGCAACCAGCACCGCCTGGACCCCGGTCGATATCTTCGTCGACTCCATGGCAACGGGGACGATTCTGACGAGCGGGGCCCGCAGGGACTTGACGGACACCAATAATACGGCCGTATGGCCGGAGACGCCCTATGTGCAGCCCCTGATCGGTGTGGGGCCGTGAGACGAAGCTTGCCCCGCCGGCCTTTATGTAATAACTTTTTGTCTTAAGAATATTGCCAAAACGACAAAAAAGTATGACCGTTCCGGGTCAGACATGAAATGCTGAAATGTCCACATATTTAATTCATGCCGCGTTCTTCTCGGCGACAGGGTAGCTGCCTTCTACGCAGCCCTCTTCAGGCTGATACGCATCCCGGCCTTTGTTGCGAGCGCGATGAGCATCTCCAGGCTGAATTTCTCCCATTTGCCCCTTATGAGATCGGACACCCGGGACTGGCTGACACCAAGCATGTCCGCGGCCTTCGTCTGCGTCAGTTTCTTGTTCTTGATGAACTTTCGGAGATCGGCCATTATCTCGGACCGCATCTGAAGAATTGCGGCTTCCTCGGGAGGAAATCCGAGATCGAGAAATACGTTGCCGGAAGACTTAATAATTGGTTCTTTCATAATACTACCCTCCAAATACTACCCTCCAATTTGCTTGAATCGCTTGCGAGCTAATTCAATATCGTGTTGATTCGTTTTTTGGCTCTTCTTGTGAAACGAATGGAGCACATAAACGGCATCCTCGAACTTTGCCACATAGATGATGCGCCATTCTCCCAGGACGTGTATGCGAATTTCCTTCACCCCGCGACCGATGCCGGTCGTGGGCTTCCAATCGTTCGGCTCAAGTCCGCATTGAACAGCATAGAGCTCAAAGCCCGCCGCCTTACGCGCCTCGTCCGGGAAATTCCGGAGGTCATCCAGGCTTGAACCTATGAAGTGGAGGGATTTCATGGGTGCAATTGCATTATATAAGTTTTTATATATTCTGCAAGCACTATTTAATGCAAACAAGAGTTGCAGGCTGGGCTGAACGAAGTGAAACCCAACCTGTCAGATATTTCGTCGGGTTTCGCGCTGCTCTACCCGACCTACCAGCTTCTTCTTATAATTGTTTCAGCCGATTCTTGATGACCTTTTCCCACTTTGTTCCCGCAGTATAGGCGAGGAGCTTGGTCAACAGCTCTTTTTCCGTAGGAGAGCCGGCATCGACGAACTCGTATTTACTCTTGACCTTATTCATCTTGTATGAGCCCAGGAAAACGAGACCGGTCTTCGTCAGATTGAATTTTTTATACTTGAACCCCTCATCCGGGAAAGTGTAATAATACCGTTCCTTGCCAAAACTTAAGAAGCCAAGCGTCCAGCCTCTTCCTCCGAACGTGGAGAGAGAGTACGAACCCTTCGGTACATTCTCCCGGTAGAACAAACCCTCATCGTCGGCGCGCATCGGGATATTAGGATCGCTGCTTCTTGGCGGGGATTGACGTAAATTTACAGATTCCAGATTAGAAGGCGCATCCTTCATATCAATGTACCCAAATAGGAGCGCGGTATCCGAACTGTCCTGTTCCTCTGCCATTTTGCTGAGTCGCGCGCTGCATCCATAAAATAGTGCAGTGATAACGAGAAGGTTCACGATCAGGAATAAACTCTTTTTATTCGGCATGGGTATCCCTCCTGCATATATCAGATTTACGTCGTTATCTATTTTAGTAAGACCGTTGAGGGTCACCTGGGATACTGGAATATTCGCCAACTTCCGATCAACCTTAAGGGGGCTAAGAGTCAGGGCGGTCGGCGTGAAACGCCTCGTAAAACCACGCGGTTTTCCAGTGCAGAGCCAGTTTCTTGTGAGAGACGGCACAGTCTCTCAAATAAAGGTTGATCAGGGTTTGGTAGGGGACGCCGATCTCCTGTGCGAGACTCTTGAAGTAGCTGGTCGTGCACTCATCCATCATGAGAGTGACTTGCCGCTTGAGCCGGCGAGCGTATGGGTTCTTTTGTGCCTTTGAAAAATCGTATTCTTTTCGCATTTCGAGCACTTTTCCCAATATCGTCTCTGTTCTGCGCGGGTTGCCTTTCGAGCAGAATTGTAAATATATAATAATGCCTTGTCAATTTGAATTATGGAACAGCCTGATAGTACTCTCGCCTCACGCTTTCCATTTCACGTCTCTCGTCTCTTATCTCTCGCAACTCGCCTGACGCCTATCGGTATTAACAACTACATCTGCTTGAAGAGATGCGCATAGGCGCGGCTGACGGTCAGGTTATCGGGAAGGTCCTTGAACCGGATGGTGCGC
Source organism: uncultured Nitrospiraceae bacterium (assembly GCA_964364055.1). Classification (GTDB taxonomy): domain Bacteria; phylum Nitrospirota; class UBA9217; order UBA9217; family UBA9217; genus JAAXXJ01. The sequence continues at coordinate 19,114 of CAYILT010000006.1, forward strand.
GTGCCGACAAGGGACCGGTCCACCTTGTGGATCAGACGGGCGTTCACGATGGCCGCACGGTGGACCCGCCAGAACTGGGCCGGATCGAGCTCATTCTCGAGCTCTTTCAGGGTCTTCCGGATCAGGAACTCGTCTTCCCGCGTCCTGACCGTGGTGTACTTGTCCGTAGCGCGGAAGAAATAGACGTCCGCGACCGCAATGAGCCGCACGCCGTCCTTGTGCTGGGCCTTGATCCACTGCAGATAGCTTGTTGCTTTCGGCAAAGCCTGTGACAGCCGCTCCAGGACGCCCGACAGATCGGGGACCGCCGCCGCCGCGAGGCGCTCCTTCAGCCGCCGGATAGTACTCGTAAGCCGCTCGTCCGTCACCGGCTTGAGCAGATAGTCCACCGCCTCCCGCTCGAACGCCTCGACGGCGAACTCGTCGTGCGCGGTCACGAACACGAACAGGCACGCGCGTGCCGCGGCCTTCGCCACCTCGATGCCGGACATACCCGGCATGCTGATGTCCAGGAACGCGATGTCCGGCTTGAGGTCCCTGATCATGCCGAGGGCTGCCTCGCCGTCCCGCGCCCCGCCCGCGACCTCGAGCTCGGGCCAGAGTTCGGACAGTTTCTTCTTGAGATGGTCCCGCAGCGCCTCTTCGTCGTCAGCGATGATCGCGCGAAATGGTTTCACTTTCCCGTATCTCCCTTTTCCCCTCACCCTACCCTCTCCCCCAAGGGGCGAGGGATTGATATTGTATCCTCTCCCTTCTGGGCGAGAATCAATAAGTACTTCCTCTCCCCTCGCGGGAGAGGAACGAGGTGAGGGGCGGTTCATTTCGACTCATCAGGCACCTCGATGGTCACGATGACCCCCCGGGACGCGCGCTCCTCCATGAGGAGGCTCGCCTGTTCCCCGTACATGATCGCCAGCCGTCTTCTCACGTTGTCCAGGCCGATCCCGCTTCCCCCGGCTGTTTCCCGGATCCCGACCCCGCTGTCGGTGACCCGGATCCGGATACTGCCGTCTGCGCGCTCGGCCGCGACTGTCACTTCACCGCCGTCGATCGACGGCTCCAGCCCGTGCTTTACGGCATTCTCGACCAGCGGCTGAATGAGCAACGGTGGGATGCGGACGTCCCGGAGCGCTTCCGGGAGATCGATCCGGTACCGGAGCCGCTCTCCCATGCGCATGGCGTAGAGATCGAGATAGCTTTTCACCACATCCAGCTCCTGGACAAGCGGCACGGTCCGCTCCCGGCCGGTGCGCAGCGACGTCCGGAGGAACGCGACGAAGGTCTCGAGCATGTCCCCCGCTTTGCGGGGGTCGGAGTCGATGAGGCTCCTGATGTTCGCAAGCGTGTTGAACAGGAAGTGTGGCTCCATCTGGGACTGGAGGAGCTTCAGCCCGGCCTCGATGACGCTCTTCTCCACTTCCAGCCGTTTGATCTTCTCTTCCGAAATGATCGAAAGTGAGATGAAGATGTAGCTGATGACGAAGCCGAAGAGTAGGGCGAACAGGATCACCTGGGTAAAATACCCGAAGTGCTCCTGGAAGAACTGCAGCGGCCGGAAGCCGTTCGCCAGGGCGCCGAGAAGGGTCCCGATGAACGCGCCCGCGATCACCGCCGCCGCAATGATCAACACCTGCGTTCTCAGCCGCGTCGCTCTTCGATACACGGGCAGAACGGCGAGATTCGAAAAAAAGATGGAAAAACCGATGCACTGGGAAAAGACGAAGGTGATGGCAAATCCCTTGCTGAGCCCGATGCCCGTGATGATAAGGGCGATGGCCGTGTTGATGAACGCGTTCAAGACGAGCGAGGCGGCGAACCGCCTGGGCGTGAGCTGCTGGTATTCTCTCGGGATGAGGGGTTCGGTCATAGCGGCGTCATAAAGGGAGGTCAATCAGGTCCTTACTGTTTCATAGCTGCATGTGCGACTATCAGGATGAAACACCACACTTCGTTCAATTGAATAGATTCACTACGCCAGGAAGTTAGTTGCACATTCCTATCCTATCGCAGTTTCTTCCAGTATATATACTCCGAAGCGTCTTTTCGGATTAACCCATCTACCTTGCCGACCTTTTTATATCCGCATTTCCGGTAGAACGCCTGTGCGGACCGGTTGAAGGACGAAACGCAGAGGAAGAAGTTGGGGGCTTGCTTTGCCGTGGCCTTTTCGGCGAATACCATCAGGAGCTTCCCGATGCCGAACCCGCGTATCGCAGGCGCCACGCCAATGGCGCGGAGGTAGCCGCCGCGGGCGAAGACCGGCTCATGGGTAAAGACCACGAACCCCGCCACGGCCCCCTCGATCACCGCCACGAAGGCCTGTTTCCTTTTAATGGACGGCAGGAAATCAACGCTTTCCCGCAGGGACTTCCAGGGCTCCGATGACGCCACGATGTCGCTGCACGCGGAAATGTGGCTGCGGGTCATGGGGATGATCTTGATGGAAAAGTCTTTCATAGTGAATAACCTCATGGGACGCGGATCATTCGACATGCTCATGATGGTGAGCGGAGTCGAACCATTTTCGCGGATTAAAAGAAAAGAATAGTCCAACCTTGTATTGAGAGTAATGAGTCTCCCCGCTGGAAACTGCGGGGTATCTTAGAATCTCCCCTCCCTCGACGGGAGGGGTAAGGGGAGGGTGAAGTCCCGACTGATGTCACCCCCACCTAACCTCCCCCATCAAGGGGGAGGAATATCCTTGGTGACCCTGTAGCGAGCTACAGGGAATATAAAATAAATTAATCTCTTATACTGTGTTCTGGATGTTATCCGCGTCGATCAGCGTCCAATAGCCCTTCCTGGTTCATTCTCTTTTTCCCGCTTCCTGCCTGAGCTTCTCGAAGACCTCCCGTGTCTGCTGCTCCGATGCTTCCCGGGTCCCCGTATTATCGATCACGTAGTCGGCATACTTCCGTTTCTCGTCCAGGGGCATCTGGCTCGAGATCCTCGCCAGTGCCTGCTCGAGGGTGAAGCGGTCCCTTTCCATCAGCCTCATCACCTGGTCCTTCTGCCCGGCATAGACCACAATGAGCTTGTCCATGTGTTTGTGATAGCCCGTTTCGATAAGAAGTGCGGCGTCCATCACCACGATGGCATCTGGCTGGCGATCACGGAGATGGCGGACCTGGGCCTGGTAGGCCTGGAACACGCGGGGATGGATGCAGTTGTTGAGCCAGGCGCGTTCACCGGGATGGCTGAAGATGATATCTCCCAGTTTCCTTCGGTCGATGGAACCGTCCGGCAGCTGGATGTCCCCGCCGAAATGGCCGACAACCTCGTTGCATGCGTCCTCGCCGGGCGACAGGAGGTCATGAACGATCTTGTCGGCGTCGATGATATGCGCCCCAAGGTCCCTCAGGACCCGGGCCACAAGGCTCTTGCCGCTGGCGATCCCGCCGGTGAGTCCAACAATAAGCATCATTTAACCTCTTTTTACCGCAGGGGACGCAGAGGAAAACTTTTAAGCAGATTATAAGCTTATTGAAATAATCTCAAGTAATAGACTAATTCGTCATCCCCGTGAAAACGGGGATCCAGTAACAGCCTGAAATGCCTGGATTCCCGCCTGCGCGGGAATGACGGAAAAAGACGGCAAAATCGTTTTTCAATAACCTGTTAAAGATCTACTGCATGATCCACCCGTACAGCTTTGAGATCACCAGCGCGATCAAACTGACACTTCTTATTATACCATCAATCAGGTAAGCGGGATAGCTCATGTCCTGGGCGAGGAGGAGGCGGATGAGGAGCGCCGTGAGAATGACGTTGAACAGGAAGATGAGGGGATAGGAGAAGAACGCGCCGTGCTCGCTGATGTCCTTCTGGTCGGTCTGGAGAAAGATCGCGGTCAGGACGATATGGAACGCGAAGGCGGCGCCGGCGACAAGGACCAGCCACGGCTCCAGGGCAGGCGCGTTTGCCGCCCTGGCGAGCCAGGTGGCGACGAGCGCGAAGAAGGTGTACAGGGGGAAAAAGTAGGGCGCCAGGGTAATGACGAAATTCGACTTCGTGAGGTGGACCTGGCCGCCCTTCTCGCTCGCGTGGAAGGCCTTGACCGATCCGCCGAAAAGGATGGCGAAGAGCGCATGGGTCAGCTCGTGGCCGACCACGTAGCTCAGGATCGGTTGTTTGAACAGGAAATGGATGATGAGATACAGCAGGAACCCGCCGGTAAACCAGTAGGGGATAAGGGGCCGGTAGGTGATGTCGACCACGGTGACCGCGAGTTGCCAGGAAAATCCGATGCAGAAGGGGATGAGTGCGATGCCGAGGAGTATTGTGCCGGTCCGTCTGAACATGGAGTATCCGGAGGACCTCAGAGCAGGTTGTCCATAACGAACTTGGAGAGCTGATCGGCTTCCGACGCCTTTTCCGCGGGGAGTTCAGCTGTGGTCACGGGCGGTTCCGCCGGCTTCACTCCGGGTGTCCCGGCTGTTTCAGCGGGTTTCGATTCCGGCGGCCGGCCGGGAATATTTTTCTCCGCGATGTATCCGGGATCGGCCTGGTAGGCGATGTCCCGGTAAATGATGGAGTCCATGTAGATCTCCGCGCCCAACTCCTTGAGTTCGGCCTCGGACCTGATCTGCCCCACGAGTCCGCTGGGATCGGCCGCGTCGTCGATGGTCTTGACGAAACGGTACGCCTGTTTCAGCTCAAAGGTGGGATTGTCGCCGGTAAGCATGGTCAGGACGCTCTTGTCCACCTTGATCTTGCCTGCGTCTACCATGCTGTCGAGCATGCCTTGAGAGAAAAAAATACGTTTCATACTATTCTGTCGTTCACTCCTGCTACAACGTAACACCATGACCGGTGAATGTCAATATACCTACACCTGCCGCTGCATCCGGTAGATGGTTATCATCGCTATGATCGCGAAGACGACGTTGGCGAGCCATGCCGCCTGCAGCGGGGGCAGGGCGCCCGTGAGTCCGAGCGCCCTGCCCCCGCTGGAGAGTGCCCAGTATATGGCAGTGATCAGCAAGGCCAGGGCGATGCCGCGCGCCGCTCCACCGCTTCGGACCTGCTGGAGCGAGAAGGGAGTGGCGATCAGGACCATGAGCAGGCTCGCAAAAGGAAAGGCGACCTTCTCGTGCAGGTCTACCTCGTACCGGACCGCCTTATAGCCGCTCGACTTGAGCCGGCGTACGTAGTCCCAGAGCTCATTGAAACTCATTTCGCCTGAGCTCTTGACGATCATGCTCATGTCCTCCGGCTTTTCCACGATGTTGTAGATCTCGCCGTTCGCCGGCATCGTGATGATGGCTTCGCCCTTCGTAATGAACTTCTGGCTGTCCCGGAGCTTCCACGCCGTGTCCTCCCAGACGAGCCGTCCGGCTTTGATCCGCTCGCGAATGCTGAAATCGGGGTTCAGCTTGTAGATGTTGATGCCGATCATCTCCCTGCGGTCCGGTGTCACGAGACTGATGTTCGCGATGCTGTTGTCCGGGCCCCGGAGCCAGAGGCGTCGCTGCTGGAAAATGACGCGCTGTTGCTTCTTCCCCACCTCCACGTTCTTGATGTAGGCGGCGCGGGCGGCATAGGCCGGCATGATCACTTCGTTGTTCAGGAACCCGAGGCAAGAGATGAGGACACCGCCGATCAGGACCGGTGTGATGATGCTAACAAGGCTTACACCGCCGGCGCGCATGGCGGTTATCTCCTGGTGGCGGGAAAGGTTGCCGAGGGAGAGCAGGGTCCCGATAAGGGCCGCGAACGGCAGGGCCTGGCCCGCCATGCCCGGCATGCTGTAGAGATAATACTTCGCGATCTGGATGATGCTGGCATTCTGTTTGATAAAGTCGTCGGCCTCTCTCAGGAAGGTCACGCACAGGAACAGGACCAGTATCCCCGAGAGGATGGTGAGCGAGGTTTTGATGAACTCGATGAATATGTAGCGGCCGAGCAGTTTCATTCCATGATATACCGTATGACGATAAGGAAAAGAGTTGCCTTCTTTCGTTGTGGCAGAGAACAACGCGATGACCACGAGTGCCGACAGGACCGTCTGCGGCGGTCACGTTACGGTGTCTTTTGCCCCTTTTTGAACAATGACATCAGGGAGTGCGCTATGGCGCTGACACGGGGGCCGATCCCGAGGTAGATCTCGTTCCCTTTCTTTATGAGCAGTGCGATGGCGGCTGCGGTGATCAGCCCGTTCGGGATCCAGGTGGCGGCGGCCGCCGACAGTGCCCCGCTTTCCGCAAACCGTGCCGCCGTTCCGAGGACGAGATAGTAAACAAGAATGACACCGATGGAGATCGCGATCCCCGCCGACTTGCCGGACCGGCTCTTGCGGATGCCAAGGGGCGCGCCGATGAGACCAAAGACCAGGCAGGCGTAGGAGACGGACATGCGTTTCTGGAATTCGATCTCCATGTCTTTCGTGGGTTTTTTTTCGGCACGCGCAACCCGCCAGCTCCGGTAGAGCGCGAGGCTGTCCAGTTCATCGATATTGCGCCCCGCGGCATCGCTTCTTTTGAAGCTTGCCTCATCGATATTGAGGAAGAGCCTTCCGGCATCAAAGGACATGAGCGAGTAGACGCCATCGGTATGCGGCTGCACATGGATGGTACCCTGCTCCATGACGAGGGTGACACTGAAGTTATCGGGGTTGGTGATGAGCTTGCCCTGCTTTGCCAGGATAGTGTAGGGCTCGCTGGCCGAGCGTTCGTCGGAGATGAAAATCCCGCTTATATCATCCAGTGAGTTCATCTTATCAACGTAGATGACCATGCCATCGAAGGTGCTGCTGAATACGCCCTGGTCCAGGCCTATCATGGCGCGTGACTTCACCATGTTAAAGAGGTGCGCCTTGAAGGCGTGATTCGCATGGGGCGCCAGGAAGTGGGCGATCACGGAGGTGATGATGAACAGGATGAAGGCGAACTGCATCACCGGCCGTACCATGGCGTAGAGGCTGATCCGGGAGGCCTTCATGGCGGTCACCTCCGAGTCGGACGAGAGACGGGTGAATGCCGTGAGCGCTGCGACGAGAAGCGATATGGGGATGGTTATTGCAAGGAATCCGGGCATGATGTACAGAAGGAGCTTGCCCGCCGCGGCCAGCGTGGACCCCTTGGACAGCACCAGCTCCGTCAGCCGGAACATCTTTTGAAGAAAAAGGGCGAGCGTGAGGACGGCGATGCTCAGAAAAAAGGGCGCCAGGAGCTCCCGCATGATATACCGGTCGATGATCCGTGATCTGAACATGGCTATTTTCTGAGCTCCTCAAGGATGTCCATATCGATCTGGTTCATGTCGAAGTAGTCACGTTCCAGTTCCTCCACGTAGAAGCGGTCAAGGCCGCTGTTCGTGAGGAAGTCATCCCGGACGCGGTTGTCCCGGGATACGATAATGTGCGGAAGGAGATTGTTGAGATAGAACGACTCCTTCCTGATGTCGAGGATGATGTCCTCATAGATGTGGTGCGGGATGGGACCCTTGATGAGCCCTTTGGACTGGATCTCCCGGTTCAGGTCCTGGATGAAGATCTCCTGGTCTTCCTTGGAATTTAGCTCGGCATAGATGCTCTTGAAGCGCTCCTTGATGTAACGGTGGATCACCATGGAGGTCCGTTCCTCGGCATTGACGGCATTGAGCGCTGACGCCACCTCGCGATACGTGCTGTCGCCGGACCGGATATTTTCCAGACCCTGATAAAGCTTTTCAACCTTCTTCCTGCCGTACCGCGTCAGATAGCGGTTCTCCTTCAGTTCCGTGATGAACAGCTCTTTGAAGAACCCGGGTTTCACCTTGTCGAAGACGGCCATGTTGCCGGCGAGGCTCCGGATGCTGTCCTCGCCGAGGGACGAGCGTTCCATGAATGCAAGATTGTTGATCACGGCCGCGGTGCTGTCATACCGGTCGAAGTAGGTGAGGACCTGGCTCATGCCCTCCATGATGCTCAGATCGTTGGTGTCCCGGGCGTGTTCGTCACCGGCGCGGACGGTATCCAGGAGAAGGCTCTCGAAGGCCGGGTCGCGGTTCGTCATGGAACGCTGCTTCGCCTTCAGGAGCTTGACAAGGTCCTCGGGACCAACGTGGCTCCTGAGCTCTCCGGTCTTGAGGAAGAACCCTTCGCAGATGGCCCGGGTCTCCCGGATGTAGTCCGGTTCTTCCACCTCGATGATCTGCATGTCCTTCAGAAGCAGTTCGTCAAGGGTGTCGAAGAGGTTGTTAGGAATATTGAGGCGCAGGCTCAGGGTGCGGAGCCGCGATAGTTTCGCCAGTTCCGACGGGTTGACCTCTCCCGTTTCCGAAACGGCGATCAGGATGTCCTTGTATTCGTCGACGACCTTCTTATTCTCGGTCAGCTTGTACATCCCGTCGATCTTCATGCGCTCCTGCTGGTAAGGCGGTATCCCATGGAGATCGGACAGGGCGCTCAGGATCTCCACGTCATGGGGAGGGAGCTGTTTGTGCTCGGCGTAGACATCGTTGAACGAGGTGAAATATTCCTCGTTGTGCAGGTTGACGAACCGGAACAGGAACACAAAGGCCTTGGGGTCCTCCAGGGCGTCATAGATCTCGCTGCAGAAACGGGAGTCATCCCGGGCGCCCACGGCCTGGCTCCGCTTCACCTGCTTGCCGAGCTTCCGGAGGATCTCCCGCTGTATCTCCCTGACCTCGTTCTTCTGGGTCATGTCCGCGAAAAAAAAGTAATTGGAGACGGCGTTGCCGGTGAGGAAGATGCGGTCGAAGGACTCTTCTCCCACCGTGGTGTTGGTGAAACTGATGCTGTCAGCCTTGTCGTAGTAGGCGCCGAACATGACCAGACGGTTCGAGACGTCCTTGCGGAGGAGGTCCTTGAGCGGCAGGTCCACGCCGAACATGTACTGGCAGACCTGGCCGCCGGTGCCCATGTAGCGGACGCCGCTCCGGGTGATGATGAACTCGTTCCCGCCGGAGAAGAAACGGTCACCCTCGGGGACCGACTCGTAGTAATAGCGGTTGCTGAGGTCGGCGCCCATGATGGTGACGGTGTAATCGACCTTGTCGTTGGCCTTTCCCAGCAGTTTTATCTCGCGGATCATAGATTGTCATTATATCAGAGCGACCGGTTTTTTTATACCACATTTTTACTTGCCCGCACGGACACGAAGGGTTATAATGCATCCCGCATCAGCATCACGGAGCGTCCGGCATAAGGCACGGAGCGCCCGCGACGGATGGGGAGCCGGAATGAAGAAGGCAACACTGATCGGGATCATTGCTGTTCTGGCTGCCATCGGCTTCCTGTTCTTCTCTGGACAGAACAGCGGTCAGCGGATGAAGATCATTCGTGAAGGCGACCGGGCGCCGGAGTTCGGCCTTCTTTCTCTGGACGGGAAGGCGGTCAGTCTGTCGTCCTACCGGGGCAAGGTGGTCATGGTGCATTTCTGGGCCACCTGGTGCCCGCCCTGCGTCGAGGAACTTCCCACGCTGGAACGCCTGTACCGCGCGTATTTCGGCAAGGACCTCGAGATCCTCGCCGTAAGCGTCGATGAAGGCGGCGCAGGCGCGGTCGGGCAGTTCATGCGGAAGAACCGGTTCGCGCTTCCGGTGCTGTTGAATCCCGACCAGTCCGTGGCAAGGGCGTACGGGACCTTTAAGTTCCCCGAGACCTATCTTGTCGACCGGGATGGGATCGTCCGCCGAAAGATCATCGGCGCCGCGGACTGGACAAGTCCTGATGCACAGAAGATCGTCCAGGCGATGCTGGACAGAAAGTAGATAGAAGTCAGGAGACAACAGACAACAGACAGGTCTCTAACTCCTCGCATTAGTCTGACGTCTGCCAGTCTGAAGTCTGTCATCTGGTACAATATATGTCCGATAATCAGTTCATCAATATTCTCATTGGTATCGCTTTCATGCTCGTCATCGGCGCGCTCCGCCGTGGTGGTGCAGGCTGAGGCAGTGACCCCGGTCCCGTCTGTAGACGGGATGAGCCGCACAAGGATCCCAAGGACGGGAAGAAGTAACCTCGAGCCATGAAGAAGACCCTCCTCGCAGCCCTCGGCGCCTTTGTGCTCGTCGTTCTCTTCCTTGCCCTCTGGGTCGTCCGCACCCTTTCCGACCTTCCTGATGTAACTGCCCTGAAACGCTACCGGCCTGCTGCGGCATCCGAGGTCCTGGACCGCAACGGCGCACTCCTCGCGCACTATTACGACCGCAAGTTCCGTATCTGGGCGCCCATCGCATCCATCCCGGACAGCGTTATCCAGGGAGTGGTGACCGCCGAGGACGATACCTTTTTCGGCCACCAGGGGATCAACTACAAGGCCGTGTGGGAGGCCTTGCGGCACGACGTGCAGAAGAAGCGGTTCGCCCGGGGCGGCAGCACCATCACCCAGCAGATGATAAAGAACGTCCTGCTGTCGAAGGAGAAGACGCTGACGCGCAAACTGCGCGAGTTCGTGCTCGCGAGGCGCGCCGAGGAGGTCCTGACCAAACGCCAGATCCTGGAGATCTACCTGAACGAGGTGGAATGGGGCGAGAATATCTACGGCATCGAGGCGGCGAGCCGTTTCTATTTCGACAAACACGCATCTGAGCTCTTGACGCATGAAGCGGTCCTTCTGGCCGGCATGCTGCCGAACCCCCGCTACTATAATCCGTACAAGCGGATGGACAAGGCCCGCCAGCGGCAGGAACAGGTGCTGTTCAACATGTTCCAGGCGAAGCTCATAACCCAGGACGAATACGGCCAGGCCAAGGATGCCCCGGTAACGCTCCGGGAAGCATCGTCGCGCAGGTTCGACCTCTCGATGCTTTCCGAGGGAAGCGGACGTCCCTGCCACCTGAAGGCGCTGGAAGAGGTGCTGTTGGCGTACGTCGGCGAGCAGGGGCTGTACCGCCAGGGCCTCAAGATACGAACGACCATCGATAAGTCCCTCCAGGACGGACTCGTCGCGTCCTCCTCGACGGGCAGCATTCCCGCCCGAGACGTCCCAGGGCGCATCGTCGTGATGAAGGAAGGGACGGTGGTCCGCGCTCTTTCCTGTTCGGCGATCGAGGACGAGGCGCGGTCCTATCTCGGTTCTCTCGGGATGCCCCAGCCGGCCTATGAGATCGCCGTGATTGCCTGCGACTCAATTCAGAAAGAAGAGATTTTGATTCAGGAGGCTGACGCCGCGGGGCATAAGCCGGAAGTAAAAGAGCAAACAAACGAATAGGCTTTTCTGAGACGCATCTCCCTTCTGATGGCGGTTTTCGGGAACAGAGGGGACGTGTGAGCACGACTGTGGCTGATCCGGGCGCTGCCAAAGAAGAAGGTCGGCACTATTACCGTGAGACTTTACGCTCTCCGTGTTAAACTGAACTCTGCGGTATGGCCCTCCATGCAAGGCATGGGTTCGTTCCCCTTCTATGGCAATGAAAGAAAGATTACCAGTCAAGGTCTCCCGTCCCCGCATTTCCGGAATTGTCGAGCGAGAGCGGCTTTTTCGGCAACTGGATAAGGGCCGTCACCGGCAGCTTATCTGGGTGTCCGGCCCGGCCGGCGCGGGCAAGACCACGCTGATCGCGTCCTATCTCGACAGCCGGAAGATCCCCTGTCTATGGTATCAACTGGACGAAGGCGATGCCGACCTCGCCACGTTCTTCTACTACCTCGGCCACGCGGCTCGGAAAGCCGCTCCTCATTCTCACCAGACGCTCCCGCTCCTGACGCCGGAATATCTTACCGGCCTCGCGACCTTCTCAAAACACTTCTTTGAAACCCTGGGCTGCATGGTCGAGCCGCCCTTCCTCCTTATATTCGATAACTATCAGGATATTCCAGTGTGTTCCGCGCTTCATGAGGTCCTCAAGCAGGGGCTGTCGGTCCTGCCCGAGGGCGTCGTCGCGGTCATCATCAGCAGGACCGAACCACTCCCGGCATTCGCGCGGCTAACGGCGAACAACGCAGTATATGCGCTGGCAACGGAGGAGTTGCGCTTCACGGAGCGGGAGTCACGGGAACTCCTCGAGACGCGCGGACGGGGGAAGCCGAGCAAGGCCGCGGTCGCCGAACTTATCGCAAGGACGCAGGGGTGGGCCGCTGGTCTGGTGCTGTTCATCGAGATGACCAGGAACGCGAACTCCGACATCGCCGTGCCGGGCGGCCGTCCGCCGGAAGAGATATTCCACTATTTTGCCGGGGAGGTGTTCGATAAGGCGGACCCGGAAACACAACGGTTCCTGCTCGATACGTCGCTGCTTCCGGACATGACGGTTTTGATGGCGGAGCGGTTAAGCGGTCTGCATGACGCGGGACGCATTCTGAATGATCTTACGCGCAAAAACTTCTTCATTTTCCGGCGTCCCGGTCCCGAACCTCGCTACCAATACCATCGGTTGTTCAGAGAGTTCCTCTATTCCCGTGCCCACGAGCGGTTTTCCCCTGATGAAATCGCAAGCCTGAGGAAGAACGCGGCGGTCCTCCTGGAAGAGTCGGGCAGGGTCGAGGATGCCGTGGAGCTTTTTCGGACGGCCAAGCGCTGGGACGACATGGTACGGCTGGTGTGCCGGGCGGCCCCGTCGCTCCTGGCCCAGGGCAGGTTCAAGACCCTTCTGGAGTGGATTGACGACCTCCCGGTGGAAATGATAGAGCAATCGGCGCAGCTTCTCTCCTTACGCGGCAGCGGCCTTGCGGCGGTGAATCCGCCTGAATGCCGTCGCAATCTCGAACAGGCCCTCGAACGGTTTAAGGAGGGGCGGGATCGCTCCGGCATATTCCTCGCGTTGTCCGGCTTGCTGATGAATTCGGTGCACGAGGCCCACGACTTCAGATACCTCGACGGCTTCATTGCAGAGCTCGACGGCATGCTCAGGGAGGAACCCTCCTTTCCCTCCGCGGAGATTGAGCTCCAGGCCACGATGAGCCTGTTCAGCGCGTTGGCTTTGCGGCAACCGCAGCACCCGGACATAGATTGCTGGGAAGAGCGCGCCTTCCGGCTCATGCGGACCGTCCCTGACAGGAACTTTCGCATTCACTGCTGCCTGTACCTGGCGGTCTATCATCTCTGGTCGGGCAACACGGCCCGGGCGTCGCTGGTTGTCGATCTGGTGCGCGAGGACGCATCGTCGCGGGAGGTGGCGCCGCTCGCGCTCTTGTCGGCCAAGGCGACCATCGCGCTCTACGAGTGGATGACGGGAGACTGCGAGCGGGCCATCAATACCGTCGCGAACGCCCTGGCCCTGGCGGATGCGAACGGTATCCATCTTTGGGACATGCATCTTCTGGGTCACAGCGCGGCGGCGGCGCTGAGCATGGGGGCTTTGGCGGCGGCGGAGGGATATCTGAGAAAAATGTCCTCCCTGGCGGTCCATGCCCGCCGGATCGACATCGGCTACTATCAATACCTTTCGGCCTGGCATCAGCTCATCAACAATGATACGGCAAAGGCGCTGGAGCATGTGCGGACCGCGCACGAAACTTCGGACAAGCTGGGGCTGCCCTTCGCCGTGGGCCTGTCGCACAACATTCTGGCACAGATCCATTATGAACGGGGAGAAGAAGCAGAAACTGAAAAAGACCTGTCGGCATGGATCGTGATCGCCGCGAACATTCGGAGCGGGCCGCTTCAATTCATGCACTTCGTGTTTCAGGCCCATCGTGCCTTCGACCGCGCAGGCCGTGAGACGGCAGCGAGGCGGCGGGCAGATCTTTCCCGGCAGGGAAATGACGCGTTGAAAAACGCGTTCTCGCTCGGCCGCGAACGCGGAATATTCAACGCCCACTCCTGGCGGCCGAAGGTGATGGCCCGGCTGTGCGTCAAGGCCCTCGAAGCGGGCATCGAAACCGACTATGTGCGCCGGTTGGTGCACAAGAGGAGGCTCGTTCCCGATACGCCGCCGGTGCATCTCGAGACCTGGCCCTGGGCCGTGAAGATCGGCACGCTCGGGGGGGTCAGCCTGAGCCTGGAGGGAAAGCCGCCTGCCGCGCCCGGCAAGGCCCGGAACAAGCCGCTCGACATGCTCAAGGCCCTGGTCGCCCTGGGAGGGAAAGATGTGCCGGAGCATGCGCTGACCGACGCGCTCTGGCCCGACGCCGAGGGGGATCTGGCGCGGCGGTCCTTCGACACCACGCTGCACCGTCTTCGGAAACTGCTGGGCAACGATAAGGCTATCCGGATCGAGGAGAGCCGGCTTTCGCTCGACCCGGGGCTCTGCTGGGTCGATGCGTGGGCCTTCGAGCGGATGTGCGGCCTCGTCGAGGAGAGGATACTACACGACGAGCCGAGGCCGGAGGCAAACGGTAAAATTCTGTCCGGCATGGACCCGGCGCTCCCGGTCCCCGATCAGGAGCTTGCGATGTTGCTCGATAAGGCGATTTCCATCTACCGGGGTCATTTCCTCCCGGCGGATTCGATCCAACCCTGGACCATGTCGTCGCGCGAGCGGCTCAAGGCCAGGTTTCTCCGGCTGGTCGTCATGGCAGGCACGCGCTATGAGCGGGCAGGCGCCTGGGAGCAGGCTAAGAATTATTTTCAAAAAGGCATTGAGCTCGACGATCTGGTTGAGGAATTTCACCAGCATCTCATGAGCTGCTGCGGCCGGCTCGGCCAGTATTCCGAGGCCGTATCCGCCTATCAGCGCTGCCGTGCGGCGCTGACCAATGCTTTCGGAGTAGCCCCATCGCCCCGGACCGAGGAAATATACGCCGCCATCCGCGCCGTGTCGAGTTGAATCGGCCTTTCCCCAGTTTCCCGTTCCCATAAGTTCTCAAATTTGAATTTGCCTCGCAGTATCCCCCCGTTTTCGCCTCTGTAAAAATATTACCATCTGTAAGATGTCTGTAAGATGCCGCGCGGTAGCATTGCCTACCGAGGATGGAAAAGGCTTTCATCATCCATCAATGTTGCTCACCGGGCATCGGCGGGAGTCATACATGGACAGTTACATCGTTCGGATTTATCGCAGGGACCGGGACGATCCGGCCAGGGTCGTGGGAGTCGTGGAAGTGGTCGCGCGGCAGGAGCTTAAGCGTTTTACGTCTCTCGATGAACTGAACGGCATCCTTGTGCGGACCCGGAAAGTTTTTCGCGGTAAACGCAAACCAACCGTTCATGAGGATGAATAAAATAT
>CAYILT010000007.1:0-5120 GCA_964364055.1 uncultured Nitrospiraceae bacterium
CGGTCGAGCCAGTAGAGGATGTCCGGCGACTCCGGGGACCGCAGGAGCCGGTAGGCGTAGATCTCGAGGTCGTCGAAGTCCAGAAGGCCTTCCCGGAGCTTCGAGATCTGATAGCGCTCTTCCGCCCTCTGGAACAGCTGGAGCAGGCTCTGCGCTTCCCGCCCGGCCTGGATACGGGCGTGGAGATCGCGGAACCGCACAAGCAGGTCCTGGACCGCGAAGAACGCCTCTTCGTATTTTTTCCGGTCTTTTCCGATGAAATATTTCTTGGCGATAAAGGGGTTCTTCGCGGGACTGCCATCCTTATTGAAATAGACCGTTGCAATGTCCCTTGTGATCGCAGAAGCTGCATCTGCGTTTGTTGCCTCTGCCAGGGACAGGTGCCTTACGGCACGGCACGTTTCATAATGATCGCCCTGCGTCTTCAGGAGAGACTCCATCGTTCGAAGAACGGTGCGCCATTCGGCGCTCGTTATGAGGTCTTTCAAATCGTTCTCGGCCTGCGCGGTCCCCATGCCGGAACTGACGGCGCGAAGCAGTTTATCCGGTCCGCCCGCATCGATCTCTCTGCGCTTGAGCCTGCTCCTGATCCTAAGAATAAATCCGATGGTATCGATGAGGCCGTCTGCGGAGAGATCGCGCAGCGGGGCCATGATCCCGGCGTCGCGGTCCAGCTCCTCGAGGGTGTCCTCGATGGCCTTTTGTATTTTGTACGTCTGGTCCCGCTCGTCAAGGATGCCGAAGTCCGGCGGGAGCCCGGCTTCGAGCGGGTAGCGCTTCAGAAGATTCATGCAGAAGGAGTGGATGGTCGAGATGCGAAGGTCCTGGCGGCCCCGGATGATCTTCTTGAGCATGGGCTCGGGCAGGCCCTGCATCACCCGCTGCTTGATCTCCGCCGCCGCCTTGTCCGTGAAGGTGATGGCAACGACCTGGTCGATGTTGAGGGCGCTGCGGTCAAGCAGGTCCAGGAGAGCAAGATAGCGGTCCTTCAGCGCGCGGGTCTTGCCCGAACCGGCTGAGGCCGAGAGGTGGATGGAACGGGAGGTGTCGGGGGTCTGGTCCTGGCGATTATTCTTCATATTCCGTTTAGTTTACCTGTCGCTATCGGCTTGATCCCTTCGTTCTGGATTTTCTTTGTCTTTCTCCCAGCCGGCAGGATTGTTGATAACGTATTTGCGAATGCCGTTCAGATCGCGTTCGTCACGGATGACGTGTTCATAGTAGTTCCGTTGCCACAATTTCCCGGGAAAGGGACGCCATTGACATTGTTTGACACCACGGATGTAATCATTCGTCGTCATGGTTTTGAACCAATCGATCATGTCGCCTAATGTAGGGGCAACCCTATGTGGTTGCCCTCCTGGGCGGTCACGCAGGGCCGCCTCTACGATTCTTTTTCCCCGCACATCATCCTGTTCGGGCAATTCCGGCACCGGTTCTCGTCCTGCGGAGTGGCAGGGATCAGGCCCGCACGGATGCCCTCGATCGCCTTCCTCGCCCTATCCATGCTCTGTGTCAGAATGGCCTCGAAGTCCTCCGCGCTTTTGGGGCTTGCCTTTGGCTTTGTCGATGGCTGGTCCTTCAGGGCTTCCTTATTATAGAGGACCACGTCCCTGGCCGGTCCCTTATTCTTCCCGGCCAGGTCATAGTAGGCAAGACCGATGGATCTTCTGAGCACAGGGTCTTTGTCCGATAAGGATTGCCGGGCCATGACCGCGTAGACCGGCAACTGGAATATCTCTTGTTCGACCATCATCGCGGGAAGGGGATAGCCGCCGGTCTTGTAGTCCACGATGATGAAAGCGCCATGCTCGTCCACATCGATCCGGTCTATCTTTCCGTGGATCTCGACCTCGGTGCCGTCGGTCAGCGTGAGTTTGAAGGACTCGATCTTCTGCTCCAGGTAGGCCGGCCGGAACCCCTGTTTCCAGAACACTTCTTCGGCATCGAGGAACCGCTCGGCCATGACCGTGACGAACACGTCCTTTTCGCGGCGGTTGCGGAAGGTGTCGGCCTCATCGCGGAACTCCGCGTAAGCGAACGCGGCGAGGAGTTCTTTGGCCTTGTCCCGGTTCCCCGCGGTCACCGGCCCTTTCCACTCTTCGTAGAACCTCCGGAGGATCGCATGCGCCTTGCTTCCCCGGTCAAGAACCGAAATATCCTCGGACACTTCTTCGAGTGGGGAGAGCCTGAGCAGGTGCTTCACAAAGTACGCGTAAGGACACTTGAGATACTCGTCCAGCTCGGTGACGGAGAATTCCGTTCTTTCCTGCGGCGCCAGGGACCCCGACGTTTCACCGTGCCTGTAATTGAGGCCATGCGTTATCCCCGCCATGCCTTCGTGATCGCTGTCCAGGACCTTATCCAGACCGATAATGTCTCCCGCGAGGGACAATGATTTCGCCAGTTCGGGAATGCTCCGGCTTTCCTCGACGGTGAGGCTGAACTGGACGTTCGATGCTTCGGTAAGCACGCCGGCCATGCGGAGCGGGGTGAGCTCCGCGAGGAACGGCGACGGCACCACGGGCCTGTCGCCCACGTTCTCCGGCCAGGTGAGCGTGACCCGGGGCGCCGAGAGAAGGAGGCGGTAGAAATGGCCGGCCGCGTTCAGACGGGCGTTCTCCAGCGTGCGCACGCCGAGGGCCTCGAGGGTGGCCTCGGGCAGAAAGATGTTCTGGGGCAGGCGCCGGGGGAACGTGCCGTCCATAAGCCCGCCGAGATAGATCTCCTTCCAGGCGTGGCCGATGCTTTCCTCCATGCCCAGGATCTGAACGCCGCCCTCGTCGTCAGGCGGGACCTGAAAGCGGGCATGCATGAAGGTCTTCTTGAGCAGGAACAGCCATTCGCTGAACGTATAGGAGTATTCAGGGAAGAGGTTCCCCGCCTGGCGGAGGGACGCAAGCGTTTCGGCCAGTTTCTTGTAGGCCTGGAGGTTCCTGTTGAGGGGGCCCTTGATGAGCGTCACCCGCCCGCTGAGACCTGACCAGGACAGGAGGGAGGACAGGCGGTCCATCCACCCCGTGAGCGACGCAGGTTCCCTGGAAGAAAAAGGCTCTAAGGCCGCGAACAGGTCCGTGAGCGGTCCCGTGAGAACGTCAGGGCCTGCCGCTTCCGGCGAGGAGCGCTTGAGCGCGGTCAGAAGTTTGTGCCTGCCCCCGGTGATGCGGCGGTCCGCCATCAGACGGGCAAGGGCCGGAGCGAGGGAAGGGGCCCCGCCGAACTTCAGGAACGGCGAGCTGAATATGCGGAGCAGCGAGGGCCCGGAAAAATCCTCACGGCACGAGGACAGGAGCGATACCACGGCGGTGGTCACCGGAGAGGCGCTGAGCTGGCGGCCGAGGGCGCGGTTATAGGGGATGCCGTAGTCGGTGAAGAGCTCTTCCGCAAGCGGGCCGTATTCATCGAGCGACGGAAATGCCACGAGGATGGCGTCGGGGAGCATGCCGGCCAGAAGAGACTGCTTTACCTCGCCCGCGATGTACGATACCTCCTCGCGCATGTTGATCGCCGAGAGCAGGCGGAGGTCCTTCCGGAACGAGGGCGGCGCTGTCTTCGCCGCTTCGTCGAAGGACCTGGCTGAGAACAGGGCATCGGCGAGGAAGCTGTCATCAATCTCCGGTGACGCTGCTGGTCCTCCGACCATGAGGCCGACGCGGGCCAGGAACTCCTTCACGAGCCTCAGCGGGTGGTATTCACCGGCGTTCCGGATGCTGTCGGGCGAGGGGGCGTCCACCAGGAACGTGCAGTCGCGGTGGCCTGCGATCCTTAGAAGGATTCGGGCCTGGAGCTCGGATGCGTCGTGCAGCCCGTCGATGATGATGGTCGAGTACGACGAAAGCCAGGACGGATCGAACCGGTCGGCGAGATGGGAGAGCATGCCCGCGGGATCGGCAAGTCCCCGGGCCGCCAGGATGCGCTCATAGGCGCCGTAGGCCTCAATGAGCAGTTTTACCTGCGGCTTGTCGGAGACGTCGGACATCGCCGCCGCCCCCGTCAACTGCTCCGGCGAGATACCCGACGCGGACAGTTCTTCGATCATGTCGGCGACCGCGGCGGAAAGCGACGGTGCGAGGATGTCCGGCGTATTCCCGAACGCTCCCTTCCCGGTGATGGACGACTTCACGATGCCTTCGAGCAGGACGAGCCGGCCGTTCTCGTCGATGAGCGCGGGGCCTCCGGCTTTCGCGGAGAGCCGCTGCAGGAAGAGATGCAGGGTCTGGACCTCAGGCTGCACAAGGGCATGGCCGCCGCGGGTCCGCCCAATGATGTCCAGGAAAAGCCTGCCATAGGTCCTCCGGAGGCGCGAGGAGGGGACGATGAGCAGAACATCGTTATACAGGAACGGGGGGCCGGCCTTTTTCGAGAACAGCTCCTCTATGATCCGGACCTTCTCGCTCCAGCCCGCTGCTCCGTATGGCGCCACGCGTGTTTGCATCGAGAAATGATTATGCCACAAGTAAAAAATATTGACAACATGGGAAGCGGGAGTCTATAATTCAGCACAGGTGCACTATGTACTACGTGAATCAAGATAAATGCACCGGCTGCGGGACCTGCACCGAGGTGTGCCCCACCGAAGCGATCAAGATCGAGTCCGACAAGGCCGTCATTACCTGGGAATGCATGGATTGCGGGGCATGCCCGCGGGTCTGTCCCGAGGGGGCCATCAAGAAACAGGACGTAGCCCGTGCAGCGCCGGGCGCACAATAATTCTTTAGGAGGCTGGCATGGCTGAAGCGGTAACGAGCGCAACATGGGACCAGGAAGTGCTGAAGGCAACGGACCTCGTCCTGGTGGATTTCTGGGCGGTGTGGTGCGGGCCCTGCAGGATGGTGGCTCCGATCGTCGATGAACTGTCGAAGGAGTACACGGGCAAACTGAAGGTCCTGAAGCTGAACACCGATGAGAACCCCGAAGTGGCGGGCAAGTACCGCATCATGGGCATCCCGACCCTGATGTTCTTCAAGAACGGCCAGACCGTCGACCAGGTGGTCGGCGCGGTCCCCAAGGCGCAGCTCAAGAGCAAGATCGACGCGCTTCTTCAGCAGTAAACCACCTGCGGGCGTTTCCCCCGATCTATCCACCTTCCCGGCGGCCCTTCACCCTGTGGCCGCCGGGTC
>CAYILT010000007.1:5220-33942 GCA_964364055.1 uncultured Nitrospiraceae bacterium
TTTCCCCCGATCTATCCACCTTCCCGGCGGCCCTTCACCCTGTGGCCGCCGGGTCTTTGTTCAGCTTCACTTTCAATAAGGAGCCATTCGATGTCCAGAAAAGCGATCGTCATGATCAGTATCATTACCCTTGCCTTGTTTGCCGGGTGCACGAACAAGGATAAGGATACTAAGGAAGGCGCAACGACTGGAGCCCCCGATTTCACGCTTCAGGATATTTCCGGGAAGAAGGTACGCCTCGCCGACCTCAAGGGCAAAGTGGTCCTGCTCGAGTTCTGGGCGACCTGGTGCCCGCCGTGCCGCGACGAGATCCCTGCCATCGAACGTTTACACAGGCAATACGGCGGGAAGGGTCTCGCGATCCTCGCCATTTCCCTTGATGAGGGCGGCTGGGATGAGGTGAAATCCTTCGTTGCGGCGCACAAGATCAGCTATACGGTGTTACGGGGCACGGAGGACGTGTCCACGAAGTATAAAGTGCGTCTGGTCCCCGCGATGTTCCTTGTCGATAAAGAGGGGAACATCAAAAAACAGTATATGGGAGGCGGGAGCGACGAGGCCGTCGAACAAGAGATCAAGGCGCTCCTGGAGCAACCTGTCAAGGCATGAGCCGCGTCTGATTTTTGATTGACAACGCGTGTAGTCGTAATTATAATACCTCACATTAAGCGGGCGTAGCTCAGTTGGTAGAGTACAAGCTTCCCAAGCTTGGGGTCGCGGGTTCGAACCCCGTCGCCCGCTCCATAATTCCACAAGAAATCCGTGAGTTTATCTCTCGGATTTTTTTGTTGTCCGAGTCCTGTCCGAGTCCATCTACCACGTCTAGGAGTTTTTGCACATTCAGGCTGGCATAACGGCGGGTGATCTCGAGGCTGCTGTGCCCCAGGGCTGCGGAGATCCTGTCCAGTGATACTCCGGCATTGAGCGCCTGTGATGCCGTGGAATGCCGCGTGGCGTTGTAGAAGTTGATGTAGGGCACCTGGGCGTTCTTGCAGGCCCTCTGCCATACCTTCCGCAGTCCTGACGCCGTGTATGGTCTTCCTATAGCGTTCAGGAAGGCAAATGCCTCCGGCAGCTTCCCCTTGAGCACTACACGGTCAAACGTCGCTGATAAGGGCAGGTAATAGGGCTTCTTGTTCTTCCTGGACCGTTCCTCTTTAAGAGAAAAGGCCCGGCTGATCCTGACCATGCCTTCGTCCATCATAAAATCCTTTACCCTGAGCGCCCGGAGCTCGCCCGGCCGGATAGGATGATAGACAGCGAACTGGAATATAGCGCGGTCCTTCTCGGGCACGGCCGCCACAACCTTGAGCTGCACTTCCTTCGTTGTCCAGAGGATCACCGGCAGCTCAGGTGATATCTCGGGGAACTTCGGCACGCGGCGCAATATATCCCGGTCCATGAGCCATCGGCAGAAGTTCTTGAGCATGACCATGATGTTCTGTTTGGTCTTGTCCGCTCCCTTGAGCGTTATAAAGAAATCCTCAATATGATAGGTGCGGATCTCCCTGCAGTCCAGGGCGCCAAAGGCCGGCAGGAACATCTTGTCGACGTAGCGCTTTACTTCTCGAAGGTGAGAGGGCGCCAGATTCAAGGCAACCTTTGAACCGTACCATTTTGGCAGGAGTGTGCGACCGCGGAATAATTCTAGTTCTTTCGGTAGGTAGTCAGATATGGAGAACGTCTTTGATTCAATCTCTGTGCGGATGCCTTCGAGGATACGGTGGGCACGGCGATAACTGTCGATCGTATGACCGTCGCGGTCTTTTGCAATCCGGTATTCTGTGCCATGCCAGTAGAGGCGAAGGTAAAAAGACTTTGGCCGGGTCCCGCACTGAGGGCAAATGATGTCCTGCTCTTCAGAGACCTTGAAGGCCCCGCCGCATTTTCCGCACTTCTCCCTGGTGCGGACCTTGCCGGTCATACACATATCCCCCGTTGGGGAGGGATTATATGCTTGTAACTCAGGGGAAGTCAAGGCTTGTTATCCTTCCGCTTCCTGTGCGACGCGAGGCGCGTTCCGGTAGTCCTCGGGAGTTATTCGCTCAGTGTACCCACAACCCTCACGGCATACGCAAGGGGATAGACGGCCGGCTGGATCCATTTCTGCAGATATGCACGATTCCGCACCATCTACAAAGATCATCCACATGCAACTTAAAGAGTTCATGCTATTGCCCTCCGGTTTAAGCGCTGCGCTCCATTTTACGCGCTGCGCTCCACGGACACGCTGAGGCCGCCGACGCTGCCGTTGTTGTTGTAAATGGTCTTGAGCACGTCCTCAGTAAGCGCCCCGAGGTTCGTGGTATGGCCGTTCACAATAAGGGTCAGGTTTATGGAAGAGCCGCCACCCGCCGCGGAAGAGCCGCCACCTGCCGCGGAGTCGCCGCCCTGTGGTGCACCTCCCCCGCCGCTTTTTCCGGCCTGGGAATAACCCCCGATCGTTGTGGACGCAACAATAGCCATGTTCATATATCCCAGTTTCCACATGCTTGCGGCTGCAGCCACTGCAGCCGCCGGGCCCAGAACCGCCGCCGTTGCCGCGGCTGACATGGCCGCCCGGCCTGTGTCCACCCAGATCTGCGCCATGGCGAGGGCCTGCTGGAGAATAAATACAGCCTTGGCATTTTTT
The DNA here is from genome assembly GCA_964364055.1 of uncultured Nitrospiraceae bacterium. Classification (GTDB taxonomy): domain Bacteria; phylum Nitrospirota; class UBA9217; order UBA9217; family UBA9217; genus JAAXXJ01. Next base: position 7,853 of record CAYILT010000007.1, read on the forward strand.
CCGGTAGCGGCCGCATAAGCTGCGAGTGCGTTGCCCATGGTGTTGAGCATGGCGTCTGTGTGCATCTGCTCGAGGGAAAGCTCCGCTTGCTTTTGGTCTCTGTACTGAACCAATACGTTGAGACCGTGCTGCAGGTTCATGTCATCGAGATCTTTATACATCTTGGCGTATATTTCCTTGATAGCAATGGCCGTTTGCTCGTGAATCGTGAGCGAACCAACAACGTCCTTCCTTCCGGCTTTATCATTTCGAAGTTGAGTCAAGCGCTCTTCTTCCATGCGGATGGTTTCCAGTTTCACGCCGATCTCTCCGAGCAATTTAGCCCGTTTTTCATCGTATGCCGTCGCCCGCTCTACTCCCATGAAGTACCGCATCTTTGCATCGGTCAACTCCTGAGTCTTATCTAGTTGCTTGTTCAGTTCGTCCAGTTCTTCCTTCAGCGCCCGGATGGTTGCGGGGCCTGTTAAAATAGCCATGTTTCTTTTTGCTATGTAGAGACCATAGGTGCTGTCTTTGAGCTTTTCGGACGCATGCCAGTTTTTGTTCATCTCGATGGCTTCATCCATGAAGGATTTCCCCGCCTTGATGGTCTCCTGGGCAACTCGTGCTTTCTCTTCCTTGAGATTTTTCCAGACGGCAACCGCGGCGGTGACGGCTAGGATCGCGATCCCGATAGGCACAGCCATACCACCCATCTTGCTCGCCAGGCTCTCCACCGCATTCCCGAGCTGCCGTGCGGCCTGGTTCGGAACACCGAGACTCTGTGCGGCATTTTCCGCCGCCTCGCCCATGGTCCAAAACCCGAGCTTGGCGACCTCTGTTGCTTTGCTGCTTCGCGTGCCCATTTCCTCGACGTTCTTGCCGGCGGACTTGAATGCGGCGCCGGTCTCGTCTTTGCCAACTATTTTTACTTCTACGACATCATCTGGCATTTCATCCTCCTTTGGCTTGGCCCGTCTCCGTGGATTCCTTCTGCATGTTGAACCGTTCAGCTTTCAGGTTTCCAAGCAACAACCATTCATTGTTCGTGAGTTCGTGTCGCCCTATCGGACACCCGGTATCCTGCAATGCTAAGAAGTATGTCAATTTATCCAGGAGCGGGTTGTAAACCTTCCGGGTCCAGGGGCACGCGGGACATATTTCCTCTCTTAAAAAAACAGCCGGGTTTTCATCCGGGCCGGAACATTCAGCACAAGAAGGGACTTTCGACCGCTCGGCTAAAAATCGAAAGTCACTTAAAAACCCTGTACGTCAACAGGCACCCGATCCCACCTGCGGAAAACAACTTCACTTTTCCAGCTGAGGGGAATCACGTCCAGGCGGTCCAGCGTCACCGGACCCTTTTCATCCTCGAGTCCGACCACGCCGATCACAAGAAGGTCGAAGAACTTCCCCTGGCAGGTTTTGTAATGCATACTTCGTTCGCAGTCCGTGGCCTTCTCAGGCCCGTCTAATTTTGTCACCTGGTACTCGTTCAGTTCCTCATTTGTCGGTTCGCGAAGAGTTGCATAGCTCTCGCCGTCTCCGACCGGGAAGACTGCTTTTGCTCCTTTGGGGATCAGTGCCATGTTTAGGTCTCCTTTGTTGTGTTAATCTGAGATGTCGTTTTTTTGCTTTCGTCCGTTTCGCCCAAAAAGCCCGCTGCAAACGACGCCTTCCAAAGAGCGTATTCGTGGACTCCCATCGGGCTCATGGTAATCCATATTTTTTCGCTCGGCTCAGAATGAAAGGGTAAATATGACCCTGCCTTGTTGTGATCACAGAGTATGAAAACGCCGCCCTTCACGGTTTCCCTTTTCGACTCGAAACAGACGGAGCAGATCGTTGTCGGCGGATTCAACGGTTTCTCAATTTTCATGCTATTCTCCTTTTTGCTTCACTCATGTATAATCCAAGGCGATCCGGCCACGGTCCAGGCTGCCGGTGATCCTGTCGATCCTCAGCTGTGATCCGCGCCTGCCTCTGACTCGACCGGTAATGGTCTAGGTTTGAAATTCAAGCACGTCGCAGCGCCGCAAGTAATCGATGATTGTTTGTACGGTCTGCCGGCACGCCTTGATGATTTTATGTGAGTAATATATCGGGCCACGCTTTGAATAAGATTGTATTGACCATGTGAAACCGTTTCAAATATGCCCTGCCGAGTAAGCGACCCGACGCTTGAACAGGATTGACTGATTGCCCGTGCAAGATCATCGGTTGTGCATATCATCATGCTTTCATCTCCCGGATGCTTCTTAAGGTGCCGAGCATAAGCAAGGGCGCACTCAAGAAGGTCATACTGGTTCCGGTCTTTCTTTATAAATATTCCGAGCTGGGCAAGCTGCTGGCACCTGCGCGACGAAAGATCAAGCTTGCTAGATAGCTCTGCAATGTCTACCAGGTGTTCCATGATTGCTCCCATTGTGAATATTTTACTTGACGAAACGAATCTTACGTTTTCCTGCATTCAACTAGAGAATTATCGGGGTTCGCATGATCCGCATGGGGCTGGTCTCTGGAAGGACCCATTAAATCCCATGGCATATAATATTTTTTTCTCCGCTGTCGTCAGTCATTTAGAGTGGAGGCACATACCTTTAGGACGCGCTGCTAATCTTATAATAGAAACCCCGTATTACCTGCGTTACCAGGCCGGGAGGGTGGTCCACTGATCGATAACTCCCTGTTATCAGATCAATGCCCTGTCACCACTGCCAAAATACAAGAGGAGGTCCGCATGGAAGGATTTAGCTTGTACTTCAGCGATGTGACTTCAGTACGGCGCAAGCGGACCTTAACAGTCCGGAGGCGTCAAGCGCCGGACCTTATTTTAAAAACTCCGCTTCGAGTTCTTCGGTGCACCGCATCATTTCCGCTTGGTTAGGCCACAAATTACCGTAGTTTTGATCAAATACACGATCATTCCAGGAGAAATACCCGGCACCTGGCGCGGCGTTGATCATGGCGGTGTTTGCGCGGAGAAACGCCTCACGATATCCCTCGATCTCACGTTTCATAAGATCATGCATGTTCCGCCAGAAGACTGATTCTGTTGATCTTACTTCGACCTTGAGAACTTCAATCTTTGATTTCTCCGCGGTGATCGCCTTCTCACACGCGGCCAAAACCCCGGCGGCTGTTTCTCGCTTGAGACGAAGAGCCTGGAGCGCGTCAATGGCTTTATCGCGTTCCGATTCGTTGATTTCGCGGGCAACGAATTTATCCAGGGCCTCATCCCGGACACGGCCAGCAAGCATCAGCTTGGCATCTAGCAGTTTCAAGTCCGCCTCCGCAGCCTGGCGCTGGCGTTCGAGGTCTGCCATTTTCTCTGTTGCGGCTGCTAACGATCCGCGCGCTTTAATGACGGCGCTTGTCAGCTTCGGATCGATGGTAAATTTCTCTTTCTTGTTTAGGCTAAACATTGAATTCCTCCTGTCAGGATATTGTTAATTCGCCGACTTTATGACCGTGCGTCGGCCGCCTTCGGCCTGGACGATCGCAAGCGCTGCCTGATCACCGGTCGTTTTGCCGTCGAACATAAAACGCTCAACAAGGGCAACATGACCGGGCATCTTCCTGCCGATCTCGAATACGGCCTTGACGCGGGCGCGTTCCGCTTTTACTCCGACTTCTTTTTCTTTGTCTTGCTGTTCTTCCGGGCACTCCAACATTTTCTCTGTGGCGCGGTAGCCCTCCAGATAGATTGTCTGATAGATACTTGGATATTTAGTTTGCAGGTCTTTAGTAGTCATTACTTTTAGATGCCCCCCTCTATGCGCCGATTTCCCGCAAGTAAGCATCATGCAGATCCGCACGGGTCTCGATGATCGCGCGGATGGCGGCGCCTCGTGTGGTCTCTTTCTGTTTTGTGTACAGATCAACAGCGTTCTCGAACGCCAGCGCCGCAGGGCTAAGGCTTGCCTGTGAGCTCTCCGTCCTGCTTATAGGCTTGCCGACCTGCTCATCGAGGTAAAGACGATGCAATGCCGGCATTCCGTTGGCGATTGCGCGCGTTGCCTCTCCATGCGTCGAGTTATGGCGGTCTATGTGATGATCGACGGCATCTCGGAAAGCGATGGTAGCATTCGGGAATTTGGCGACGCCTATAGCGTCAAAGAACAGGCTGGCGCTACCGTATTTTTCCCGGACCTCTGCGTCTTCAGCCCACACGTCTGTTGCCCTCTCAGCAAAGCTTTTCATAATTCCTCCTTAAACCTTTAACTAGAATTTTCTCCGGCGCTATGCGCGGAGACCTTTGGAAAATATCATCTCGATTTCGCCTCTCTCGATCCTCTCTGCCGCCTCATCCGCAGATAACATGACCCAGGCTCCGGGATTAAACGTCGTTTTTATGTCGCGCACTTTGCCGACAAAGGTTGTTTTAACTCGATATCGCTGGACACCTCCCGTCGCCCGGCATTGCAAAAACGCCGCGTAATGCAGCGCGTCGGAAAAGCGAGCTCGTATATCGGGGTCCGTTTCCCATTCGTTGATCGCTTGCTCCAAAATTTTTACCTCCATAACCATACCCATACTATGTCTCCTTTCTCCCTATCCCCGCATGATTAATTTTCCTGCAATGCGAGCGTCTCGGACTGAGTTAACTCCGTCCTCGATCTTTCTCACTATTTTTTTTGCTATGATCACTTCAGCGCGAGCTTCATTGAGTTCTCGGTATAAAGCAATAACATTACCTGACAGGTCCGCAATCACGCGAGACGCGACCGCGTAATTTTGCCAGAGCTGATTCACTTCGGCTAGCGTGAGAGACACCGCTTTTCCGTCAACAGCTTTTCTTTTGTAAAGAGCTATGACGGCCGGAGAATATTTCAAATATAAATCCAAGTCCTTTTTTTGTTTTTCACGTGTTGACATAATTCCTCCATGTTCGATTATTTTAAACCGCCTAAAGGTATTTATTACGCGCTGCAAGCTGCAACCGGCGAGGGTTCTTCTTGCCATAACCCGCGATCTTTCAAATACCGCTCCATATCGAGAAACATTTCTACACCGAACGCCTGAAGGCTCGGATTTGCATTGCAACCGGCGGCGTCCTCGAGCGCATAAATCTGATCGTTTGGCGATAGATTTTTAAAAATACGGAGTGATCGAGCTTTTAAGACATCATCTTGAAGTTGTGGGTAGTATTCCAGCAGTTTAGAAAAACGAACTTCTTTCTCTTTCTCTGAATCTTTTAATGAACCTACTTCAACACCATATATAGCGCGGACATTTTTGTCCGAACGTCGGACCTTTATGTCCGAGCGCTGGACATTTTTGTCCGAACGTCGGACCTTTATGTCCGAGCGCTGGACATTTCTGTCAGCACCTTTACGGAGCGAATTAGAAAATACTTCGTGCCATAAAAAAGCGATCGAGTATTTTTTCTCAGATCCGTTGATCTCTATGAAGCCGTGTAATTTTAATTCAAATAGGATGCGTCGGACGTGACGTTCGGTGAGAGTGAGTTCTTCGGCCAGTTTTTGATTTGACGGAAAACAATCTCCGTTTTCTCCGGCATATCTTGTGAGTATCCCGTAAAGGATCTTTGCGGAAGGACTTATTCCGGGATAGCTGACTATCCCGTTAGGAATAAATATTCCGACGAATAATTTATAGGGAATGAATACATCCCCAGGCTTGAGGCCAATAATCTCGCTCATCGCGCACCGCCGCCACGGAGAGTGACGCGCACACGATCGCGCAGCTGCCCTAGTTCGTGGAGAAAATCTGATAGAGGAACCGTTGTCGTTGTATCACTGAAGAGAGCGACATCACGATAAAGTTGGTCATCAGCAGGGGTGACGATGAATTCACAGCGGCGTTCATTGAGGGGCAGAACTTCAACGGTTCTCAATGGATTCAGAACTCGTAAGAAGGTAACAAGTTGAGGGGACTTACTGTGGAAAGCTTTCACTGTTCACCGTTAGACAACGCGTAACTTATGTTGTCATGGCAAACTTAACAAAAACGAGGGCGGTTGTCGTCACCCATTATTAGTTATAAATAATAATGGGTGAAATAGCTTCACTTGAGCGATTTTACATATTTAATAATTTTTAAGGCTCTGTCATGGGCATTCTCGACCTGCTTATGAATAAGCTTCAACCGGGGACTCTCTTTCGTGTTGTTCTTCTCTCCCTCTTTCGCGGGTCCACGTTTAATCCTGGCTATTTGTGGTAAAGAAAGCCCCCGCTCATACTTGAGAAAATATATTTCCCACGGATCAAATTCCGGAAGGTGAGGTTGCTGTTTACGCTTATTAACATACGGCTCGTACTGTTTTATAAAATGCTTAACTTTCTTCATGAGGAGAGCTTTGGGGAAACTCAGGTCGAGGGATAAATATAAAGTATTTCCTAAACCTAGATCGTTCGCGTCACTCCAGAATATGGGAAATGTTTCAGGTCTCGTGCATTCCATGTCGCCGATGAAATGACATATTCTGTTTGGATGTATTACATAGACGGGATGTTCCCATGAAAGTTCTCCATCATAGATCCTCTTTAATGCGTCGACCTCTCTCTTCCATTCATCAGCGGAATAGTCTTTGCCAATGAATTTAGGATAGCCCCACTGATTCAGAAATAGTCGGGCCTGACAAAGATCGTAATTAGAATACGCTTCTTGCTTCTTTTTACGTGCAGGTTTCTTCTTCATATCCGCTCTCCTGCGGTCTCTCCAAAATAACAGGGGAAGATGAGTGGAGTGCTCACCTTGTCGGCCGGCCGGGCCTATCCCCTGAGTGCTGTTATTCTCTGATCAACGAAGAACGTACAAACTTAACAACGCTTTTTGAGCGCCCAACGGTATACCTGTGATCCGGAGCCCGCAGCATAATCCCTTCACCGCCGCGCCCGCATACCTGCGGGAGCTCCTGAATAGCATCATCGATGCCGGTACACACCCGGTGTTCAACACACCGCACCACGGCGTTTTCAGGGATCCTTGCCGCTGCCCACCGTATTCGTTCCGGCTAGGGGCCTTTGAGCGTCGGGGCATCGAAGACCATGATCAGTACGCCATCCCAGCGGCCTCGACCACGCATGATATTTGAGATATGAGCTGAAGACTTTGCAGGGTGATAAAGTTCACCATCAAGAGCGACGTTTCGGGGCATGCAGATCCTGAGTTGTTCCGGGAGAATCACTTCATGGCCGCCGCGGGACCACATACGTTCCCCCGAATTTCTCGCTCAGGTACCAGCCCGCCAGGTCCTGGCCGGTCCAGTCGACGCCATGCTCCATGCTTGTTTCGTCCATAAACTGCTATCCTGCTATAAATTCATCTTTGTCCATGCCGCTAAACTTAAACCAATCAAATTCCGCGCCTGGAGTACCAAGATATTCCACAACTTGAGTGCGAGTAACGCCCATGACCTCACCATTCGGCAGCGCCCGGGCAGAGGTGTCGCGCAGATCCGCAGCAAATTTAAAAAAATCTGATGCATCGTAAAGATTGCCTTTGATCTCCCCGTTCTGAATTGCGAGCTTTAGCCAGTTCCGTGCCCCTTTGCGAAGAATTTTTTCAAGTCCGCCGTATTCAGATGCAAAAAAAAGCCCACGGTGAAAAGCCTTCAACTGTTGTCTTTCTTCATCGCTAATCATGATTTCGCTCCTTTCAGACCCTACTTCCCGAGCAGATCCCCGATAACCTTTAACTGGCATTGGATAGTAGTCACGACGTTTGCAATGTCGATAAGGCCCTGATCCCGATCGTTAGCTTTCTCCCAGCAGTGCCCGTGAAACATGCGAAGCGTACTCTCACAAATAAAGAGCGCAGCCTGCGCTTCTCCATGTTCACGATCGTCCAAAAACAAACCACTAGCTGGGTTGAAGTCCGGCGGAACCTCATGTATTACTCTCTTTGTCTCTGTCGGTTTTATATTAACGACCTCTCCCATGATTTTCCTCCTCGGCCCCCCTGGCCTACTTTGATTTTTTCTTCGGACTTTCCTGATAGCTGAAATCAGCCTCACGGGCTGGGATGATCACTGATACCGGTTTCCCGTTCCGCGTCACCACAACCTGATGCCCGGTGCGTTCCACTTCCTGCACGATCGCCGTGGCCTTTTGCTTCAATTCAGAAACCGTAACAAATTTCAATGGGGTCATAAAGCCTCCTTTTTTGTATAGCCCTTATAATAGGCTAAATAATGTCTATTGTCAAGAAATAAAAAAAGACTCGGATGCCCTTTGTCCGAGTCTTGTCCGATGAATATTTACCACACTTAAACTACCTTGACATAGCTACCTCTTTGATTTATTATCCTTTTGCTTAGGGGAAGGCTGTTCTTTTTGGATAGGTGTGACAGGTTCGAACCCCGTCGCCCGCTCCATTTAAACAGACAAAAGACAGCAGACAGAGGCGAGACAACAGACGAAAACCTTGGCATGGAAAGATCGGTATTGTCTGGCGTCTGACCATCTGTAATCTGAAGGTCTGATCAATGCCCCTGCCTGACGAACCAGGTGGGGGTTTTTTGTCTGAGGAGGGCACCATGACAGTAACCCGGTTGTTGCAAAGCATCCTCGCCGTCCTTCTGGCGGTTTCCCTTGCCTGGGCCGAGGACCGCGTGGTCATCGCTGACTTCTCTTCGGGGGTCGACGCCAAAGGCGTCCCCCGGGGATGGCAGGTCAAGGAAAAGTCGGGCAAGGCGGACTTCGACGTCGTGAAGGACGGCGACCTGCACGCCCTCGTGCTCAAGAGCGCGAATACCTCGTTCTCTCTTCAGAAAGAGGTGAAGGTGGACGTGAAACAGTACCCGGTCCTTTCCTGGAAATGGAAGGTGACGAAACTGCCGAAGGATGGCGATTTCCGGAAGTCGAAGACCGACGACCAAGCCGCTCAACTCTTTCTCGCCTTTACCAAGACGAAGGCCATCGTCTACATCTGGGACACTTCGGCGCCCCAGGGTCTCATGGAGTCCACCTCGCCGGCGCCTTTCATGACCGTCAAGGTAGTGGTTGTCCGTTCAGGACCGGCGGAGACCGGGAAATGGATCAGCGAGACCCGCAACGTCTATGAGGACTTTAAGAAGTTCTACGGAGAGGATCCTCCCGTGGTAAGCGGCATGCGGCTCCAGATCAATTCCCAGCACACCGAGACCTCGGGGGAGAGCTGGTTCGCGGATGTAGTGTTCAAGAAGCAGTAGTCAGGAGACAGTAGACAGGAGTCAGGAGTCAGGAGTAAGGGGTAAGGGGTAAGGGTCATCTACAACGGCATGAACAATAAGGTCTATTTCATCACCGGCGGCGCGCGTTCCGGCAAATCCGCCTTCGCGGAAGAACTGGCGACCGATATCACGGGAAAACGGGCGTACCTCGCGACCGCGCAGGCGCTTGACGCCGAGATGGTCGCGCGGATCGAACACCACCGGAAACGGCGCGGGAGCGCCTGGGACACCTATGAGGAGCCTCTTGCCGTTGCCGAGCTGTTCCGGAAACTTGCGGGCACGTATCAGGTGGTCCTTCTTGACTGCGTAACATTGTGGCTTAGCAACATTATGGCACGTTCGGAGAAGGACGACGGCATCCTGTCCCAGGTCGACGATCTGATAACTGCGCTCAAGGCCTTTAGCGGAACATGCATCGTCGTGTCGAACGAGGTGGGTTTAGGCATCGTTCCTGATAATGCCCTTGCCCGCCGTTTCCGCGATCTGGCAGGCATCCTGAACCAGAGGATAGCCCGGAGAGCTGACGACGTATATTTTCTCGCGGCAGGGATCCCGATGAAGATCAAGTGATTCGATTGCGGAGTGCGGAATATAGCACCATGGTGAATCCAGGAGCGAGCGCATTCCCCGTAGCTTGCTGCGGGGAGACATCAGTTATTACGGAATGCGCATCAACAGCGAAGGCTGCTCGTAACCGATAACACATGAAGGCAGGACGATGATACACGGCTTCATCACAGCGCTCCAATTCCTGACGATCTTCACGGTCAGGAAAGAACACGAGGTGGACGAGAACGACCTGGCGCGGTCCATGGTCTATTTCCCGTTCGTGGGCTTTATCATCGGGCTCGTTCTTGTGTACGCGGACAAGGCCCTGCTCTGGATCTTCCCCGACACGGTCTCCAACATATTCCTCCTCATTCTGTCCGTGGTCATTACCCGCGCCCTGCATATCGACGGCCTGGCCGACAGCATCGACGGGATCATGGGCGGCAGGGACCAGGAGTCCCGGCTCGCCATCATGCGGGACAGCAGGATCGGGACCGCCGGAGTCCTCGGCATCGTCTTCGTCCTCATGATCAAGTACGCATGCCTGAATACCCTCTTCCATGACTACAAGACCGCGGCGTTGTTGACGGCGCCGGCGTTCAGCCGCTGGTCCCAGATGCTCATGATGTTCGAGGCCGGTTACGGCCGGGAGGACGGCATGGGCAAGGCCTTTGTGGGCCATGTTCGGCTGGGGGGGCTCATCGCCGCTTCCGTGATCACTGTCGGCCTCTCCGGATTTGTGATCTATCAGTATGACACCCGGACCGCCTTTCTTGCGGCCGGCATTCCCCTTGCGGTCGGACTGCTGACGTTCTTCTGGCGGTGGTTCGTCGTCCGCAAGGTCGGCGGCGTCACCGGAGACTCCGTTGGAGCGGTCAGCGAGATGAACGAGGCGCTGACGCTGCTGTTTTTCGTGTTCCTGCTGAACGGAAGATAGAAAGGACGCTGACAAGCTAACAAGCTGACTACCTTATGATCACACGGGTCTATCTCATGCGCCACGGCGAGGTGGCGAACGGCGGCGAGAAGCGCTACAACGGCCATATCGACGTGGACATCACGGAAAGAGGCATTGAGCAGATGCACCGGCTTGCCGGCCTCCTGGAGGGGAAACCGGTAAAGGCGGTCTATTCCAGCGACCTAATCCGGTCGGTCAAAGGCGCGCAGATCGTCTCGGCGCGCCTGGGTCTGACCCCTACGCCGGTCCGCGTGCTCCGGGAACGGAGTGTGGGGAAGTGGGAAGGGCTCACGGCAGAGGAGATCAAGCAGCGCTATCCCGAGGAGTTCATTGCCTGGCGTTCGGACCTGTTGAACTATCGTCCGCCCGACGGCGAGTGCCTGATAGATGTTCAAAACCGTATTTTGCCGGAGTATAAGAAGATCGTCTCATCCCATCCGGACCAGGAGATCGCCCTGCTGCTGCACGGCGGCGTGAACCGGGTCATCCTGGCCGATGCGCTGGGGCTTGCCCCGATGAACCTGTTTCGCATCGATCAGTCGTTCGGGGCGCTGAACATCATCGACCACTTCGAGGACGGCATGTCGGTGGTGAAGCTGTTGAACGGGTGACGGTATCTGGAGTCGGGAGGCAGGGACTCCATTCCTTTGATGCCGAATACCAAGGGGGATTGACATGAGTATGGGCGCAAAAAGATCGATAATAGCAATGATCATCGGGGAAGTCCGCGCTCCTGGAGGACGTGAAGGGCCAGGACCTGACCATTACAGACCTGATGCGGGAACTGTCGGAAATGGACCCGTCGCAGTGGGTGGAGCAGACCGTAGGGTACGAGGTGAGGGAGTAGGGCGAGTACGGGGATGCTTTATGGGCCGCATTGATCCGGCCCGGCCGCGGTACTACTTTTTGGACAATTTATGAAGTTCGTCCCTGGTCATATCGACATCGCGCAGGATCTTTGCCATGAGCCCCGGGCCGATAGATTCGCCGGCGTGGATGGGAACAACGGTCATTCTACCGTCGGGATGCTTGAGAAATACGTGACTTCCCCGTTTCCGTTCCTCAATAAAACCCGCACGTTTCAGCAGGGAAATTATCTGCTTGCCGGTCAGGGAGGAGAACCTGCTCATACAGTTACTTCAACCCTTTGAACGCCGATCAGGTGTGTTTTCGGAAGATGTTTCTTCTGCACTTCCATGCAAAGGGCAATGGCCTCTTTCACCCGCTCCATAAGAATATCCAGCGATTTAGCCTGCGTGTGGCAGCCCGGCAGACCGGGTACTTCAGCCACAAAATATCCTTCTTCATCCTGTTCCACAACAACGGTAAATTCTTTTTTCATGACTTTTCTCCAGGCACATCATTCAGATGAGGAACAATACCATATTTGTCCTTCTCTGTAAAGGACATCAAGAGCCTGGGTCATGCGTGAGCTGTCGGAGATGGACCCGTCGCAGTGGGTGGAGCAGACCGTGGGTTACGAGGTGAGGGAGCAGGATTAAGATAAAATACGGCGAAAAGTGGTTGTGGTGGCCAAGAAACCCGTTGACTTCACCTTGGTGCTGCTGTATGGTAAGCGCACATGCTGGGGGAGCCGAAAGGCTGAGAGTCCTCTCCTGAGGACGACCCTTGTAACGTGATCCGGGTAGTGCCGGCGTAGGGAAGGCGAGAACGAACATGCATATCCAACCTCTCAAGCCGTATCCTATCCCGGGATACGGCTTTACTATGCCCGCTTGTCAGCTGGCAGGCTTGCAAGCTTGTCAGCTCGTGCGGCCAAAACAGAACTGATGAAACGGAACCTGATGAAAATGACCATTATCCTCAATGGTGAGAAGAAAGACGTCCCCGACGGCATCACGGTCATCGGCCTGCTCGAATACCTGAACATCCAGCACCAGCGGGTGGCGGTGGAGCGGAACGAGGAGATCGTTAAAAAATCGGTTTATGCAGAGACCGTTCTCAGCGATGGCGACGCTCTGGAAGTCGTGAGTTTCATGGGAGGGGGAGATTCGAGTGCGGAATGCGGAGTGCGGAATGCGGAATAAAAATCGCACAGCGTGAAACCGAAAAGACGGAGGCGATCCATGGAAAAAAACCTTTTCTGAAACACTGGTCGAAGCTGCGCGCGAACCAGAAGCTGAGCCCCAAGCCGGTGCGGCACACCCACGAGGGCAGCACTTACGCCGAGGACGGCGTCAGGATCACCGGCAGCAAGGCCTTCGTGGACAGCGTGCTGTCGCGGCTTCACTATCGTCATTCCCGCAGCGGTTCTGAGCGGGAATCCCGTCTTAGCCGTGTAACATACTGGATCCCCCCCGGCTTTAGACGTACCGGGGCAGGCTTTAGAAGCCCCCCGATTTAAGCATTCGAGGGCAAGACTCGGGGCCTGCCCCCGCGTGAATCAAGCGGGGGATGACGGTCGGTGGTATGTACAGACAATTATGAGACCATTGATAACAAATAATGAGGCTTTCCTTTGCGCGCTTTGCGTCTCGCTTAGAAGCGCCTACTTTTAGTTGCGCGAAAATGTTTGGAGGTTAGAAAAAAAATGAGCAACGATAATCTTGTCATCGCAGGCATCGAGTTCCAGTCCCGGCTCTGGGTGGGCACGGGGAAGTACAAGGACTTTGACGAGACCCGGCGGGCCATCGAGGCATCGGGCACGGACGTGGTGACGGTCTCGGTGCGGCGCGTGAACATCATCGACAAGTCCAGGGAGAACCTGCTCGACTACATAGACCCGAAAAAATATAAGATCCTTCCTAACACCGCGGGGTGTTATACAGCCAGGGACGCCATCCGGACGGCCATGCTGGCGGCCGAAGCGGGCATCACCAAGCTCGTGAAGCTCGAGGTGATCGGCGACGAGAAGACGCTCTTCCCGGACAATGAGGCGACGCTTGAGGCGGCGAAGGTGCTGCTCAAGGAGGGGTTGATCGTTCTGCCCTACATGAGCGACGACCCCATCATGGCCAGGAAGCTCGTGGACATCGGCTGCCCGGCGGTGATGCCTCTTGCCGCGCCCATCGGCTCGGGGCTCGGCATCAGGAACCCCTACAACATCCGGATCATCATGGAGACCGTGAAGGTGCCGGTCATCGTGGACGCCGGCGTGGGCACGGCCTCGGATGTGGCCATAGCCATGGAGCTGGGCTGCGACGCCGTGCTCCTGAACACGGCGATCTCAGCTGCGAAGGACCCGATCAGTATGGCCGAGGCAATGAAATACGGCGTCATGGCCGGCAGGCTCGCCTACAAGGCAGGCAGGATGCCGAAGAAGCTCTATGCAATGGCCAGCAGCCCGGTCGAGGGGATGATCGGCGGGTAAGGCGGGAAGCATTGGAAATTGCAGATTGGAAATTGGAAATTGTAAAGGAAGTGAAAAAGGCAGTTCAATTTGCATTTTGATATTTACTATTTGAAATTTGCAATATGAGTACCATTGATTTCAGACTCTATCTCATCACCGACCGCAAGGTCGCGACGAAGCCGCTGCCCGAAGCGGTGCGGCTGGCGCTTGAGGGCGGCGTGAAGGCGGTCCAGCTCAGGGAGAAGGACCTGCCGGTCCGGGAGTTGCTTTGCCTGGCCCAGGAGCTCAGGTCTATTACCCGCGAGTTTGGGGCAAAGCTATTCATCAACGACCGGGTGGATGTGGCAGTGTCGGTGGATGCTGACGGAGTGCATCTCGGGACCCAAAGCATGCCTCTGGAAGGCGCCCGCAAGGTGGTTGGCAAGGGCATGCTTATCGGAGTCTCGACCCATAATCTGGAGGAGGCAAAGGCAGCCGAGGCTGGAGGGGCTGATTTTATCACATTCGGGCCCATATTCGAGACCCCGTCGAAGACACAGTATGGCTATCCAGTGGGATTAGAGGCCATAAAATCACTTATTACCGAGGTTTATATCCCAATATTCGCTATTGGCGGGATACATAGTGGGAATATTAAGCAAATCATTATGTCCGGCGCAGCCGGAGTGGCAATGATATCCGCGATATTTTCTTCTCCCGACATAAGGACGGCCGCGAGCAAGTTCGCTCAAGCGGAAAAGATCATGGAAAAGTACCGGTGCAACGATTGCGCTCCCCGTTAGGTCCGCTTTCCGCTGGAGCCAGAGAGGCGAGGTAGGTCATGAACCAGATCGTCGAAGCACGAAAAGGCAATATCACTCCCGAGATGGAGGCGGTGGCGCGGGCCGAACGCGTGAGCGTCGAATACGTCCGCGACGGCATCGCCGCCGGGACCATCGTCATCACCCGGAACAACCGGCACGGGAACATCACCCCGCTCGGCATCGGCAAGGGCCTCCGGACCAAGATCAACGCCAATATCGGAACCTCCAAGGACCGCATGTCCATCGAGGACGAGATCGAGAAGCTCAAGGCCGCTGTTGCCGCCGGCGCCGATGCGGTGATGGACCTCTCGACGGGCGGGCCGATCATCGAGATCCGGAAGGAGATCCTGCGGCGATCCACCGTTGCCATCGGCACGGTGCCCATCTACCAGGCAGCGGTCGAGACCGTGGAGCAGGGCAAGTCCATCGTCCAGATGGACCCGGACCTTCTGTTCCGCGTCATCGAGCAACAGGCAGAGGAGGGAGTTGATTTCATCACCGTGCACTGCGGCGTGACCCGGGAGCGCGTGGAGCGGCTCAGGAACCAGGGCAGGATCATGGACGTGGTGAGCCGCGGCGGCGCGTTCCATCTGGAGTGGATCATCACCAACGACGCCGAGAATCCGCTCTTCGAGCAGTATGACCGCCTCGTTGAGATCTCGAAGAAGTATGACGTGACCCTGTCGCTCGGCGACGGCATGCGGCCGGGCTGCCTTGCCGATGCCACGGACCGCGCGCAGATCCAGGAGCTTATCACCCTGGGAGAACTTCGCGACCATGCCCATGATGCCGGTGTCCAGGTGATGATCGAGGGGCCGGGACACGTTCCGATCAATCAGGTGGAGACGAACATCAAGATCCAGAAAGAGCTCTGCAAGGGCGCGCCGTTCTACGTGCTCGGGCCGCTGGTAACAGACGTCGCGCCCGGCTACGACCACATCACCTCTGCCATCGGCGGCGCCATCGCGGGCGCGGCAGGCGCCGACTTCCTGTGCTACGTTACGCCGTCGGAGCACCTGCGCCTTCCTGATCTTGAGGACGTGCGCGAGGGTGTCATTGCCTCACGCATCGCGGCCCACGCCGCCGACATCGCCAAAGGCGTCCCGGGCGCCATGGAATGGGACAAGGAGATGGCGCGGCGGAGGAAAGCGCTCGACTGGAAGGGGCAGATCGAGCTGTCCATCAACCCCGAGCGGGCGCGGAAACTGCGCGAGTCCAGCCTCCCGAAGGAGTCCGACGTTTGCAGCATGTGCGGCGAGTTCTGCTCCATGAAGGGGGTCTCAAAATACTTGAAGAAGGACGTGAAACGCGATACGGGAAGCGTGAGGGGGAAGAAGTAGTGCGGAATGCGGAGTGCGGAGTGCGGAATAAAATAATCTACAGCGCTTTTATTATCCTCATTGGTTTGATACCAGGAAAATATTCTTTTGCCGTTGAGACGTCAATCCTCATCGCGCCGAAGAAGATCGTCCCAGGCGGGCTGATGGTCGTGACGGTGAAGAACACCGCCGGACCCGTCGAGGGATCGTTCAACGGGAAACACCTTTACTTCAATCCCGCGAAGAACGCTTTCAAGGCCGTCGTCGGCATCGACCTCAAGACTGAACCGGGGACCTATCCTCTCGCACTGACCGTGGACGGGAAAGCGCTCACCCGCGACGTGGTGATCGCCAGGAAGAAATATCCCGTGCAGAAACTTACGCTGCCTGAGGACATGGTGGTCCTCTCGCCGGAGAACGAGGCCCGGACGGACCGGGAACAGAGCAGGATGGCGGCCATCTGGCCCTTCGATTCCCTGCGCGTCTGGAGCGGAAGTTTTATCGACCCCCTGCCGGGGAAAGCGCTGGGCACACCCTTCGGCGTGCGCAGGATCATCAACAACATTCCGAAGAATCCGCACTCGGGGGTGGACATCACTGCCGACGAAGGTGAGCCGGTGAAGGCGCCGAACGACGGGGTCGCCATCCTCGTGGACGATCTGTTCTACTCGGGGAACAGCGTCGTGCTGGACCACGGCCAGGGCATCTACACCATGTTCTTCCATCTTTCGAAGTTCAAGGTGAAGTACGGTCAGGCGGTCCGGAAGGGCGATGTGATCGCCCTCGTGGGGTCGACCGGCAGGTCCACAGGCGCGCATCTGCACTGGGGCGCGCGCGTGCAGGGGGCGAAGGTGGACCCGCTGGCGCTGATTAAGCTGAAACTGGAGTAACTGAGGAGTCATTACCACGAAGGCACCAAGGTAAACTCTCTGACTTAGCAGTTTGTTGAAAACGCCCTACGTTGTAGCCTAATTCGTCATCCCCGTGAAAACGGGGATCCAGTAGCGATCTGAAAATCCTGGATTCCCGCCTGCGCGGGAATGACGGAGATTTCGTCACAAATCCTTTTTTACAGCCTGTCAGTGTCTTTGTGGTTTAAAGAGGTAGCATGATCAAAATCCTTTCCATCGCCGGCTCAGATCCGTCAGGGGGCGCGGGCATCCAGATAGACCTCAAGACCTTCCAAGCCCTCGGTACTCACGGCATGGCGGTCCCGGCTGCGCTCACTGTGCAGAACAGCAGGGGAGTCACGGCGACCTATCCAGTTCCTCCCCGGGCGCTGTCTCGGCAGATCGAGACCCTTCTCTCCGACATCAAGCCCGATGCCGTGAAGACCGGGATGCTGCTTACGCGGCAAACGGTCAACGCGGTAGCAAAAGCAGTGCGCAAATACCGGATCAGGAACCTTGTCATCGACCCGGTCATCCGCTCCAGTTCGGGAAAGATGCTGCTCAAGCCGGACGCGATCACATCCATCAAGAAAGAACTGTTCCCTCTGGCGCTCGTGATCACGCCGAACATCTCCGAGGCCGAGACCCTGACTGGGATGCGGATTATGACCGACGAGGACATGGACTTCGCCGCAGGGAAACTGATGGACATGGGGCCGAGGTATGTGCTCATCAAGGGCGGGCATCGCGCCTTAGGCGCGGCGGTGGACACGCTCTACGGTGGAAAAACGGTCCTGAGCTTTTCCACCGTACGGTTGAAAGGCGAGTTCCACGGCACGGGATGCGTGCTTTCCTCGGCCATTGCCGTGTTCATAGGGAAGGGATTGCCTGTGGAAAAGGCTGTGGAAAAGGCGAAACTGTTTGTGGAAAGGATGTTGAAAAGAGCGAAGCGCATTGGGAAGGGAAAGGCGAAGTACTTCAAATTTTAGCAGCGAATTGCAGAGTGAATATTGCATATTACGATGCAGTCGGTCTCGATGCTTTTAAACTATGCAATATCCAATTTGCAACATGCAATAAGCAATTCATTCTGAATGGAGGTTTCATGCGTACTGACGGCAGAAAAGCGGACGAACTCCGCAAGTTGAAGATCACCAGGAACTACATCAAGTCCGCCGAAGGTTCCGTCCTGATCCAGATGGGCGACACCTGGGTCATCTGCACAGCGACGGTGGAGAACTCGGTCCCGCCGTTCCTGCGGGGCAAGGGCACGGGATGGGTGACAGCGGAATATGCCATGCTGCCGCGCTCCTCGGCCCAGCGGATCCAGCGAGAGAGGGCCAAGATCGGCGGCCGGACGCATGAGATCCAGCGTCTCATCGGCAGGGCGCTCCGCTCCGTGGTGGACATGAAGGCCCTGGGCGAACGGTCGGTGCTGATCGACTGCGACGTGGTCCAGGCCGACGGAGGGACGCGCACGGCCTCCATAACCGGGGCCTACATCGCCCTCGTGGATGCCCTGCGGCATGTGAAGAAGCAGGGGACGATAGCACACGTTCCGGTCGTGGACCATCTCGCCGCGGTAAGTGTCGGCATTGTCGACGGCAAGCCCATGCTTGACCTCTGCTATACCGAGGATTCCAGCGCCGAAGTGGACATGAACCTGGTGATGACCGGAAAGGGCGGGATCGTCGAGATCCAGGGCACGGCTGAGGGTGAACCGTTTTCGAAGGCTGAGCTCGCGAAGCTGCTGGCTTTGGGCGAGAAGGGCATCAAGGCGCTGATCAAGAAACAGATAGAAGTGCTGAAATGAAAGGCTCTCACCGCAGGGGACGCAGAGGTCGCAGAGAGGTAGCCGCAGGCTTTAGCCTGCGAATCATGATATTTGAAAGCGTTAACTCATGACCGCATTCCTGACCTCTCTCGCCTTCGTCGTCCTTGCCGAGATGGGCGACAAGACCCAGTTGCTGGCAATGGCCTTCGCCAGCCGCATCCGCTGGCAGACGGTGATGTGGGGCGTGTTCTGGGCCACGGCCGCGAACCATCTCCTCGCCGTTCTCGTCGGGAACTACCTGACCCACCTCATCCCGATGCAGTATATCAAGATAGCAGCCGCGGCATCCTTCATCATCTTCGGGCTCTGGACCATCAGGGGAGACAAGCTGGAGGATGAGGACAAGCGGTTCAACTTCAGCCCCTTCTGGACCGTTGCAATAGCCTTCTTCATCGCCGAGATGGGAGACAAGACCCAGCTTGCAACGATCGCCCTTGCCGCTGACTTCAGCACCGTCGTCCCGGTCTGGACCGGCACCACGGCGGGGATGCTGATCGCCGACGCGATCGGCATCGTCGCCGGCATCGTCCTCCATAAGAAACTTCCGGAAAAGCAGGTCAAATGGTTCGCCGCGATCACGTTCATCCTGTTCGGTGTGTGGGGGTTGTACGAGGCGGTGTTCAGGACGGCTTGAAGTGAAAGTGAAAAAGGTCCTTCGACTACCCAGTTCTATAGAAACCTGCCTACAGTTACTGCAACTAACACCTGCAAGTCAATAGGTATCAAAAGTGAAAACTGTTGAAGAGTACATTCAGAAGTCCCTCTCTCACACCGGGAACGTACCCCTTTATATAGCCGTGATTCAAATCCGATTTGTCGAACGGCGGGTCCAGGAGCTGGATCAGTCTTCAGGTTGGGTACTTTATCGAGAATGTTTTTTTGGGGTAGTGTACGTGCAGTTCAAATCGATCCAGAAACTGACGCACTCCAAGAAGAGGTATGTGCAGTTGCGGCATGAAGTCGATAGGGGTTTCGTTGATTGCATACAATAGCCTATCGTTTAAATCATATATTTCTATCCTCGTTGTGTGCGAGTACCCAATTGCGATACCGCCAGCGGTCTTAAACTGTTTTGGTATTCCATTGACAAGGTTATGCCCTAATGCCGGCGCAAAGGTAGCCGGTATAGAACAGTCGTCTGCGCCGGTGTCTATCAAACCGAGCACTTTTACGGACAGTCCTGTATGGGGATTGATAATCCGGATTGGTAACCACGGACGCTTCAGGCTGTCCATGTTTCCGAGGAAGGGAAAGTTCCTGATCGGCATTAGTATATGTGAATCATGTTCTGTTCCGGCACGAAGATCAGAACGGGGTCGACGACACCTTTTTCTTTGGCTTCGTTGAGAACCTCTACCGGTTGAGACCCGTGGCTTACCACGGTTCTGTCAGCGAAAGACTTCACCGCGACATACTGTCCGCTATACTGATCGCCATTATTCACCAGTGCGTACTGTTCCACAACGCCTCCCTTACCCAGGAACTTCAATTGCAGTAAATATACAGTCATTCAGTCCCAAGTGTCAAGTTTTCTGAAACACAATAGACGCCCCTTTTTGTTCCATCGAAATCCAACCGGGCTGTTAAAAAGCACTCTGAGAACCAACGTCCCATAGTTTATCTCCCATAGTTTATCTTACGATTTCACGGCGCATAGAAATACAACGTCTCTTGCCCCCGTTCTTGCGCGGAACGTTTCTATGGTGCGTGAACCTATGGCTCTAGCGAATTCATCGCGTTTATTCTGCAGCCACTCTTTATGACGGTTACTGTGTTGATAGAGAACGAGCCAATGTGAAGGAGCCAGAGCATTCCAAATACTGCTAACCTCGGTTGCGGTGACGTGTTCAGGTTTTGCGTTCCGTTCGGCAACAGAGGGCTAAGGGCCAGGTCTTCTTTCATGTCATTTCAACCAAAGGTATAAGCAGAAAAGGCTAAATGACAACTAAGTAGACCTGACCCTATGATGTCTGTAAGTGTCGGCATTGTCGACGGTAAGCCCATGCTTGACCTCTGCTATACCGAGGATTCCAGCGCCGAAGTGGACATGAACCTGGTGATGACCGGGAAGGGCGGGATCGTCGAGATCCAGGGCACGGCAGAGGGAGAACCCTTCTCCAAGGCCGAGCTCGCGAAGCTGCTGGCTTTGGGCGAAAAAGGCATCAAGGCGCTGATCAAGAAGCAGAAGGAGATCTTGAAATGATAGGCTTTCACCGCAGAGGACGCGGAGGACGCAGAGTAAAGCAGGATACGCCAAAGCAACAGCTGATCTGGTTTCGTCATCTTTTTGTTCAAGCATCAGTCCCGAACAGTAGCAACAGAAGGAGAACCTGAAGTGACCGCGTTCCTGACCTCGCTTGCCTTCGTGGTCCTTGCCGAGATGGGCGACAAGACCCAGTTGCTGGCCATGGCGTTCGCCAGCCGCATCCGGTGGCAGACGGTGATGTGGGGCGTTTTCTGGGCCACGGCGGCGAACCATCTCCTTGCCGTCCTCGTCGGGAATTACCTGACCCACCTTGTGCCGATGGTATATATCAAGATCGCGGCGGCCCTGTCCTTCATCATCTTCGGGCTCTGGACCATCAGGGGAGACAAGCTGGAGGATGAGGACAAGCGGTTCAACTTCAGCCCCTTCTGGACCGTTGCAATAGCCTTCTTCATCGCCGAGATGGGAGACAAGACCCAGCTTGCAACGATCGCCCTTGCCGCTGACTTCAGCACCGTCGTCCCGGTCTGGACCGGCACCACGGCGGGGATGCTGATCGCCGACGCGATCGGCATCGTCGCCGGCATCGTCCTCCATAAGAAACTTCCGGAAAAGCAGGTCAAATGGTTCGCCGCGATCACGTTCATCCTGTTCGGGGTGTGGGGATTGTACGAGGCGATATTCAGGACGGCTTGAAGTGAAAGTGTAAAAAGGTCCTTCGACTACCCGGTTCTTTGTCCTTATAGAAACCTGCCTGCTCAACCGTCAGAAATGCAGCTCGATGCCCGCGATGAAGCTCTTCGCGAGGATCGAGCTGAACTCGGTATCTTTCCCGCCCACCGCCATAGTGTTGATGCTGAAGACCTGCAGGCGCTTCGTTGCCTGCCATTCGAGGATGGCGGCGACCTGGCCGGACCGCTCCTCCAGGCTCCGCACATAGCGCAGCATCACATCCAGCACGTTCCCGATCTCCCGCTCCTGCACCTGGGCCATGAGGTAACAGCGCCGCAGGAACGATGTCCCCGTGTTCACTGACCCGGCGAGCGTCTGGCGCGACAGCCCAGCGAGCGGGCTGGTATCGAAATAATGCGCAGCAGCGTTCCTCCGGAGCGCATAGTAGTTCTCCGCATCGGCATCATAGTACCCCGTCCCGTTGTACAGGAACTCCAGGCTCGCTGAATCGCCGGAAAGGAACGTGTAGGTCCCGCCTGCCGTCACGGTGCCGAAGTACCGGTTCGAGTCCTTGTATCGCTGCGTGAAGACGCCGCCGAGCGGACTCGCAGGGTCCGGCCCGGGATAGAAGGCGTCGTTCCCCTTCGACACGATGCCGTCGTAGTATAGCACCACGGCATCGCTCGCTGTCCACTGACCATAGCTTCCGAAGCGGAACCGCTCGTGCTGCTGGCTGTAGCCGATAACGCTGACCTGTGAGCTGCCGCCCAGCACATCAACCTTCACTGCCCGAATGGGGCGCAGGGACCCGCCGAACGCGTCCTGTTCACGCTGGGTTTCGCTGATGCCGGTGATCGTCACAGCCTTGTTCGGCAGATAGACCACGCGGGAAAGATACTTGCCCTCCACCTCGGCCTTGGGATTCGCCTTTTCCGCATCCCTGAACAGGACGTTGGACGGGCTCACCAGAAAGGATGCGCCCCACAGGAGTTTTTCTTTTCCGAAGGAGACGAAGAGGTCGCGTGCAGGCTTGAGCTGGGTCATCCACTCGTTCACGAAGAACCGTGCTTCGCGGTCACGCTCGCCGGCGGTTGCACCGTCCCTCCACCATGTTGAGGTCGCGGTCACGCGCGGTTTGAACGACCAATTGACGTAGGTAGTATCAGCGGAGAGGTCCGGACGGAGTTGCAGCGCTGCTGAATATCTCGGGAGGCGCAGAAAGGCATTGTCCGGGTTCTGTGATGTATGGGCGGGGTCCTGCAGATCACTGACCAGCAGCACGCGGAAGTTCGACCTGAACCAGTCATTAGCGTTCTGCGTGGCCTGCTCTTCCGCCGGCGCGACGATGGGTAGCGTCGTGAGAATAACGCAAAGGAGCACCCGGAAATTGTTACCCTTGGTTTTTACGGTATTCATTCCGCACTCCTCACTCCGCAATCCGCACTGGGGACTTTATCTCACCAGCACGTTCAGATTGAACGTCGAATCCGGTATCGCCTGCACCCTGATGTTGGAATACTTAAGCGTGGTCACCTTGTCAGGACGGATCGCGTCATGGATCGTGAGCTCGGACACGAAGAGTATCTCCTCGCCGCTCGAAGTCCTGATCCGGTTGTCGTACTTGAACTCCGCGGACTTGAAGAGCTTGCCTGAGATCGTGTAGAACTCCGCCTTCACGCCCACCAGCCGCTCCTTCGAGACCCAGTACTTGATCCGGTCATAGGTCACGTTCTTTTTCGCCGACTTCAGGTCAAGGACGTAGCACGCTTCCCCCTTGATGGTCTCATTCCCGGACAGGACGCCGATGTAATCCTCGGCATAGTTCGTCGAGGCGATGTCACCGTTCGCCGCATCGCCCATGAGCTTCTGGCGGGGCGAGATGGACACGGGTTTCTTGAGACCCGAGCGGATGAACCACATGTTCCGGTCCACCATCAGCACCATCCGGTCATTGATCGCCGGCGGGCTCGTGTAGCGCGCGAGGGTGTTGTCGCCCTTCACCTTCACGTTCAGCCCCCTTGTTTCCGGCGTGCCGTCCTCGTTCGTCGTGATAGAAATGTCCCAGACGATGCCCTCGAGGTTCCCCCGCGCACGGTCGGCGTGCTGCAGGATCTCCTTGACCGTCCGGTCTTCGGCATGGGCCGTTCCCAGTGATAGCATCAGGAAAGCAACGGCCATTCCTGTTCTCATTATCGTTCTCATGACGGACTTCCTCCTGACTCTCGTCTCCCGTCTCCGTGTCTCGTTTTTCCTACCCTCTTACCTTCCCGTTCTTTCTTCACTCCGCATACCCCCCTGACTCCTGTCTTCTGCCTCCTGACCTTTCATATGTGTCCCAGCGCATCCACGACCGTCATCCGCGCTGACCGCCGCGCCGGCACATATGCTGCGACGAGCGCCAGCAGCGTCATGGACAGCACACTTCTGACCAGTGCCGGCCAGACCAGGTCGACCTGGAGCGGCACCGGATTTGACGAGCCGGGCGGAACATACGAGGGTTGCGCCGCTGTGATGGCGCCGTAGACCGTAAAGAAGATAAGAAACCCTGCTGCGCTGCCGAGCAGGCCCAGAAGCGCGCCTTCGGTCGAGAACAGCGCTTTCACGCCCCGCCGCTTCAGCCCCAGGGCGCGCAGAGTACCGATCTCCCGCGTCCTCTCCATCACCGACATGCTCATGGTGTTCACAACGCTCATCACCACGATGACCAGCACGATCAGGAAGATGAACAGGAAGATCATATCGAAGAGGTTCTTGACTTGGCGGTAGAATACCGACAGCTCACTCCAGGTCCTCATCTCGACGCTGAAGCCCGCTTCCGCGAGCCGCTTCTCGAGACCGGCCATGACCGTCTGCAGGGCCTTCCCGTTCTTGCCGTTCGCGAGCACCACCACGAGCCGCTCGGCGCCCGGGAAATCGATGAGGTCCTGGGCATGCCGGTAGGTCATGAGCATCATCTTGTCGTTCGTTGCCGTGCTGCCGGTATTGTAGATGCCGGCCACCTTCACGTCCAGCGCGTTCGCCATGCCGGAGTACGTATTGCTCAGGACCACCGCGTCGCTCCCGACCTTGAGGTCCAGCATCTGTGCGAGCTCCGCTCCGAGCACCACGCCCGTTCGCTCCTTATCATCAAGATAAGCGCCGCTGAATGCGGTGTACTTCGAAAGGTCGCCCCGGATCTCCACGTCGTCCTTCGGCACAAGCCCCTCGGCAATGAAAATCGTGGAGTTCTTTCCATTCGAGAGGATGCCGGAAACGGACAGCCTCGGCGTCACGAGCGTCACGCCGGCCTCCTGCCGCACGATCCCGGAGATACGCTCGACCTCCGCCCTGCTGAACTGGTACTTCTCCGGATGGAGCTTGCCCTGGTCCAGGTAGCTCTTCTTGAAGATGGTGAAGTGCCCCAGCCCCTCGCCGTGGATCGCCGCGTTCGACAAGTCTTCGTAGGTGCTGTGCACGTAGCCCTGAAAGAGGTTGATCGCCGCGTAGCCGAGCGCGATGGCAAGCACCGTCATAAGGCTCCGCCTGCCGTTCTTGATGATGTTCCTGAGCGATATGGTGAGCCACATAAGCATGAGAACCTCCTGAGTAGTTTCCAGCTGGTAGCTCATAGTTGATAGCAATACCAAGAGCTACGAGCTATGAGCTATTCGCAATCTTCCCGTCGTCGATCCGCACCACCCGCTTCACCTCGTTGATCAGCCGCTGGTCGTGGGTGGAGAACAGGAAGGTAACGCCCTCTTTCTCATTCAACTCTTTCATCAGGTCGATGATGGACTGCGCGGTTTCGTGGTCCAGGTTGGCCGTGGGCTCGTCCGCGAGGACTAGGAGCGGGTTCGTGACCAGCGCCCGCGCGATCGCGACTCGCTGGCGCTGTCCGCCGGAGAGCTTGTCCGGACGATGCCGCATGAAGTCCGCGAGTCCAACGTCATCCAGCCGCTGGCTGGCCTCCCCGCGAATATCCTCTGTCCTGCCGCCCCGGATCTGGAGGGACAGCATGACGTTCTCCAGGGCTGTGAGCACTGAGACCAGGTTGAAGTTCTGGAAGATGTAGCCGATGGTCCGGTTCCGCAGCTCGGCCTTGGCGTTGTCCGCCATGCCCGAGATCGCCTGCCCGTTCACCCGTACTTCACCCCCCGTGGGCTCGTCGATGGCGCCCGCAAGGTTCAGGAGCGTGGTCTTGCCGCTGCCCGACGCGCCGAGCACGGCGATGAACTCCCCCTTCCCGACCGACAGATCCACGCCCCGGAGCGCGCGCACCGTGGTCTCGCCCAGCCGGTACTCCTTCTTCACCTTATTGAATTCCAGTATACTCATGTCCGGTCCTCCCTACCCTATAGTTACTAAAGAATCAAATTCTACGCACAATGGCAAGAATATTTACCGCGAAGG